>CAYPCE010000013.1:0-42771 GCA_964409085.1 uncultured Desulfobacteraceae bacterium
GAATGATTGTCCTGGTAGTAGTCGCTGTGGATCTCCTGTTTCTGGAGAAAGCCGTTCCGGTCGGCGCCGTAGTCGACAAACACGGACTGGAGCCCCGGTTCGATCCGGGAAATGACCCCCTTGTAGATGTTCCCGTGGGTGATCTCCCGGGCCGCGCTCTCGACGTGGAATTCTTCCAGTTTGCCCTCAACGACATTGGCCAGCCGGATTTCCTCGGGATCCACAGCATTGATCAGTATCTTGCTGTTCATAAACCGTCTCTTTCAACCCCTCCTTTCTGAAATGATTCTCTTGATTTTATTGTCTTTCGCTGCATATGGGATTGTGGACCAAGAGTCAAACCTTTTCTGGACCGGATAACAGAAAATCATTGAAAATGAACCCATTGTATTCTACAAAACCTTCCCAGACCTCGGACGGCCCCCAGGGAGCGATAAGCCATGGCCTTGAAGCACGCATTCTGGAAAGCCCGAAAAATCCTCGACGGACTGCCCCCCGATGGTCGGCAACGGGTCGACACGATATGCCAGGAGATCCGGAAGGCCCAAACCGCCCTGCTCCGCGAGGGGGAGTCTCTTATGGAGATCTGCCTTCACCAGTGCCAGGGCCTCTGCTGCCGGAACATAGACGAGGAAAGCCTGATCACGGCCTGGGATTTTATCTATATCCTCGCCACGGAACAGGGCCTGGAGGACCGGATCGCCGCCCGTTTACAGTACGAAGACCCCATCTTTCCCTCCGACTGCCTCTTTCTCCAGGACGGCGTCGGCCCCTGCCTGTTCCCGTCCGATGTCCGTCCCGAACGATGCCTGACCGCTTTTTGTTTCGACACGGCGCCGGTAAAACCCGAAATCCGACGGGTCCAGATGGCCTTCCACAAGCTGGCATGGGCGGTCCACATCAGCCGATTGAAGGGGGTTTTCCGGCGCCGTCGCCACCGTTCGGCCTGAAGCCTATTCGAAACCAGTCCTCCATCGGTCGGAAAAACCGGTCGCCCCGGCCCATCGCCGGCCCCGGAATAACGATGGCGGGAGAGGCGTCCGCCTCCATGATCCGGTCCCAGTGCCACCTGCCGCCGGTCAACCGACAGCTTACCCGGAAGCGCTCCTTCCATCGGGAAACCGCCGCGGCATCGGCCGTTGCTCCGGGCCGATCCCCGGTCCAGACAAGAATGGGCCCGGATTGAAATTTCCGGTTGACGGCCACCAGCACCAGACGGTGGTCCGTTCCCATCAGCCAGGGCTCGGCATAAAGGGGAAAGGGCCATTCCTCCTCCCGCCCCTCCCGTTCCCGGAGGGTCACCGACGAATAGAGAAACCGGGGCTCTTCCACCGCCGTGAGGACGCATACCAGCGCCCGGGCCACGGACGGGCGAACGCGTTTCTCCGGAGAATCCGGCTGGAGGCAGTCCGCCAGAAAACTGACATATTCCCGGTCCAGCCGTTTCCGGAATGGCGCTGCTTCCATTGCTCTGAAATGATGGGCCGCCGACAGGGCCTGTTCGTCGATCTCCTCGTTCCGGGGAGCGACCCGGACCGTCAGGGAGATCAAATCGGCCAGATACTCATCGACGCGGGGATCGCCGGCCGCCAGGTCGGGATAAGAGAAGATCATGGGCGGCGCCGCTTCCAGATCCCGCAACAGGGCGGATTGCCCGGTCGGGTCGAGGGCCTGGAACATCCGCGTGCCGGACAGGATCGGGGGCCAGTCCTCCGGCTCCAGCCCCTTGACCTCGGCCAGAAATCCCGCCAGCGAGACGACACCGCCCACGGCGTCCCCGGTCGGATCGGTGGCTGGCGCGGCCGGTTCCGCCCATCGTATCCGGACCCCGAGCCGCCCTTCGGCGTCCCGCCGCCATCCCGAAAGATCCCCGCCGCTGTCCCGGAGATGGCGCCGATGGAAGCGCTCCAGCCGGGCGGCGATGTCCGCCCGCTGCGCCATGTCCAGCGTATCGGGTACGGCAAACCGCTCGGGCAGGGCGCTCTGTCCCGCGGCAAGGCAACGGTAGAGAAAGATGCGGTCATACTCGTTTCGCAGGGAAAGACCGTTGATCTCCGCCAGGGCGGCCCGGAAGGGGGCCGCCGAGGGGGGAGCGGCGGCCAGAAGTTCCGTCAGCTCGGCGCCGTAAATCCAATGGGGATCCCGGTACCGGTAATCCCCACCGAACACCCCGGCGGCTTCCCCCCCGATGATCCGCACCCCGTCCCGCAACAGACCGAGAGCATATCGATTGGCCATGTTGGTGGAAAGCCGTTTGGCGCCTTTTTTGAACAATTCACTCAGGGCCCATCCGGCGCCCAGGGTCATCGGCGCCGCCCCGATGGCGTATCGGCCCAGGTAATAGACCGGTCTCGCAGCGGACAGGTAGGGGGCGGCGCTCCGGTAGACCCCGTAGGCCCGGACCCCCTTCCGGACCGTTTCGTAGGTGGTCTGCAGGTTGTGGGATGGAATGTCGAGAGGAAGCCCCTCCAGCAGAAGGAGGAGTTGAAGCGAGATCCGGTTGACCGCCCGAAGGAGGCGTTCGATACTGGTCTCCAGCAACGGCCGGCGGGAATCGGGATGGTAGATGCGGGCCACGGCTTCCACCAGACCGACGATATCTTCGAGAAACCGGTCCCGCTGAAATTCGCCGCCGGCGCCGTAGGCATTGGTCTTGATTTTTTCGAACAGGTCCTGGGTGCGCTTTTCCAGCAGCACCACGACGGCCCGATCCTTCTGTCCGATATCTTCGGCGACGTCGGGCGGCCTCTCCTCCCCCGGCCCCGCCGGGCCGGCGCCGGGCCATTCCGCCCATTCGTGAAGCTGCATGAGCTGCCGGGCCAGTTCCCGCTGGCGTCTGTGGATCCCTTCGGCCCGTTCCTGGAGGGCCGCCTCCATCTCCGAAACCGCCGCCGCCCGCGCGTCGATCTCCCGTTGCCAATGGGGCCGGGGGCGATACAAGACGCCGGCGCCGGCCAGAATAAAAAGGCCGGCGCCGGCCAGGACCCATCGAAAATGGCCCAGTGCCGGCGATGCGGCCACCGCGGTCCACAGGATCGCCGTCACGCCGATGCCGATCAGCGTCAAAGCGACCGCTGCCCGCCCGCCCGGCTTCATTCCCCCGCGCTACCCACCGATGAACCGGACGAGAGGATCGAGCAGCCAGCGCCGCACCCCGTTCCGGAGCGCCGGCCTTCGGGAAATGGCGGCCGCCATGGGCGGTGACCATCGGGCGTAGAGGCGAAGTCCCCGTTCTCCCCACCGTCCGCCACGAAGCCGGCGGTCCCGGAACCGGCGCAAGGCCCGCACTTCCGGGGCGTTCCGGGACCCATAAACTCCCGTGGCCACAAAACACTTCTTTTCCGCCTCTTTGAATTCCACCGCACCGGCGCCCATTTGATAGGTGCCG
The DNA here is from genome assembly GCA_964409085.1 of uncultured Desulfobacteraceae bacterium. GTDB lineage: Bacteria > Desulfobacterota > Desulfobacteria > Desulfobacterales > JAABSP01 > JAABTD01. Next base: position 3,389 of record CAYPCE010000013.1, read on the forward strand.
TCCGTTTGGAGAACGGGGGCCTGTTCGACATCCGCTTCGGCATAGGTTTCGGACCGGCGGACGCCCACACCAGCCGGATCGGTGAAATCGAGCAGGGCCAGGGCCACCCAATAGGCATAATCGTTTTTTTCCTCAAGGGACACTTCCACCGACTGGCCGGCGGCATTGGAAATGACGGCACCGGCCTCGGCGGAGGCGAAACTCCCGGCGCCGCTGTCGAACGTCCGGTAGGCGGCCGCCAGCACGTATTTGAGGGCGTCGGGATCGGCGATGGTCACCGTCTCGGCCCCCGATTTGCGGCTGTCTTTGTCCAGATATATATGGGGGGGTGTTTCGGAATCCCCCCGATGGGCATGGTAGACCTTGCCCGACGCATCGTCTGCCGTTACATAGAAACAGTACAAGTCCAGATCCCCCCGGGCCCGCCATTTCAACGTCACCTGAAGGGGCGCCGCCCGTTGGATGAGGATGGCTTCATCGGTTTTCAGGGGTATGGGGTCGTCTTCCATGGGTACCTCCTTATGGCTGTCTTTCCATTTCCACCCGGTTCCCGCCATTCGTCTTGGCTCTGTAGAGGAGACTGTCGGCCGACATGATCAGACGGTAGAGAAGGGGGCCGGACGGTTCCTTCGGATCGACGTCCTGTTTCCCGGAAAGGGCGGCGACGCCGCCGCTGAGCGTCACCAGCTTCAACGGTTCTTCCCAGGGCGATTCCTGGATACTGGCGCGGATCCGATCCGCCGTCCGGTATCCCCCTTCGGCTTCGGTATGGGGAAGGAGGATCAGAAACTCGTCTCCGCTGTACCGGGAGATGAGATCCGAATCCCGCAGCAACCCCTTGATGGTCGCGGCCGTGTTCATCAGCACCTCGTCCCCCTTATCGAGGCCGTACTGGGCGTTGATCGCCTTGAAATGATCGATACAAAGCAGCACGACGGCCAAAGGGGCATCATACCGTCGGGCTTCGGCGATCTTCTTGGAGAGGTGGTCCATGATGTACCGGTAGTTGTACAATCCGGTGAGCGGATCGGTCACCCGCATTTTCCGAATGGTTTCTTCCCTGCGGTTGACCTCTTTGCGGAGGGCGGCGTTTTCCCGGGACAGGGTGAGGCGGGATTCGGTTTCGAGATCGAGCTGCTCCTGGTACTCGGCCAGTTGGGCCCGAAGCGTCCGAACGGTCAGGTGAAGGGTGACCCGTTTCAGCAGGTTCGACGGGGAGACCGGCTCCGAAATATAATCGATGGTCTCCCCGGAAAACCGCTGGAAAAAATCGCTCGTGGGGACGGCCCGTTTGACCACCAGCACCGGAACCCCCCGGCTTTCGGAAAGGGATTTGAGTCGGTTGAGCACATCGGGGTCTTCGGTACCGGGCAATTCCCCGTCGATGACCAGCAGATCCGGGTCCCGCTCCGCGAGTTTTTCAATGGTCCGGCGACCGTTCATCGCCGTGATGACGGGGTATTCGCCTTCTTTTAGAATGTTGGCCAGGGACTGGAGCCGGAGGGGGTCATCCTCCGCAATCAAAATGAGGGGGTCGGCATGGGCCGGACCCCATTGATCCTCTTGCATCGCGTTTCTCCGGTAAAAGCGTTGATAAGGCGCTTTTCTTTCATACCGGGAAACGACTTTCTGAGTCAACCCGTCTTCGGTTTTCCAACCTTAAAACGCCGAGTGACTGTATTCAAGAAACAGATTTTTCTCGTCGATCCAGTCGCATTCCCCCACCCAGAACAGCGGTGTTTCGGCCCGAAAGATGTCGAAAAGATCCTCTTCGGGGATATACGACTCCGCCTCGGCAGCCACATAATAATACCCCGACGGCAGATGGTCGAATGCATAGGCACCGGACGGGCCGGTGACGACGTCCGACACGGGGGAGTCGAATTCATCGAAAAGGGTGATGAGAATGGCATCGTTCTGATCCGCGTAATAGACCGGTTCCGCCCCCCCTTCATAAAACGGATAGAAAGCGGTCCCCTCGACGAGACCGCCGCACGCCGGGGCCTCGTCGTCTTCAAGAACAACCGTCGCTTCCCCGTGTTCACATCCTGTCAGAAGAAGGGCCGCTGCGAAAAGGACCCATAATAAATGGTGCCATCGTTGCATGGGATGTTCCATGATCGCCTTTCCCTTATGGCCGTCCGACCCATTCCCGTCTTTCCACCCAATACCCCGGTTCCTTGACCACCTGTATCCACCGACCGGGAACCCACCGCTGGTCCACATCGTAGTGACCGGGGTTCCAGACCTTTTCATACACCGGGGATACCCAGACCCGCCGGTGTTCCCAGTGTCCCCTGGCAGGTCGGTGAAACGGACGCCGGTAGTATCGGCGCCTCCGATCATCACACCGGTCGATGTCCCGTCGAATGATCACCTTCCCACCGCCCCGGTACGGATGGGCATACGCATGGTGATGCTGGATGAGCGCATGACCCAGTATGGCCGCGCCGACCCCGATGGCCACCCCTTCCCATCGGTGCCGTTGTTTGGCCCCGGCCCAGGCCGACGGCGCCAACAGCAGGGCACTCAGCAAAGTCAACAGGCCGATCGTCAATGGTTTCTTCATGATGTCCTCCTTGTGTTCCTTATTATTTGGATTATTTGAAGTCCTCCTGTCTACTGGTCCCGAAATCGCCGTCGAATCGCCTCCTGCTCTTCGGGGGACAACGAGTCCCAGCGGTCCAGTTTTTGGCGGAGGCGACGGCGTTCCGCCGGCGGCAATCGCTTCCACTGCTGGTAACGGCGCTCATACAATCGCCGATCGGCATCGGGCATCTGTTTAAAACGCTCCATGCGGTCGCGCAGCTCCCGCCGCTCCCCCGGCGAAAGGGACCGCCATTTCCGGAGCCGTTCTTTTTGCTCCTGGGGCGGCAAGTGCCGCCAGTCCCTTTCAGAGTCATTGGCGGCAATGGCGAACCGGATGGTCTCGACCCACCGGGATGGCCGGCTCTGCCGTACCGATTGAACAGGGCCGGCGGCAGCCGCTGTGTTAACCAAAGGGACCGCCACCGCCGCCGACACCCCAAAAACGGCCAGTATCCACCAGATGTTACCGATATTAAACAACCGCCCCATGTCCCGCATCGCTCCTCTGCTGTTTTATAGTGGAATCCACTGAGGGGGGATCCCCACTGGATCGGTCGACCCGCTGGACCAACTCCCGGATCGCCTCCATCTCTTCCAACAGCTCCAAATGCTGGATCACCTCGGCCTCCGTTTCGTTCAGATCCGCCGTCATGTCCGGTCGGGGTCCGAAAGGGGGAGCGGGGGCGAACGGAAGAATGGCGATGGCGCCTGCAATGACCAAGAGGATGCAGACCGCAACGGCGATCCGGGACGGGAAACCCCTCCATCCCCATCCCCTGTATACGGCAGAGGAGGCGCGGTACCGGTGGTTCAACCCCGACGGATGTCCAAGGCATTCGCGGACCCGCTCCGCACCGCCGGGATGCGGCATCGGCACCGGCCACGCTTCGCGAATCAGTGCCATCATCCGGACCGAACGGTTTTTTTCCTCGCGGCACCCGGTGCAGCCCGCCAGATGTCGTTCCCATTCGGAACGCTCGGCCGAATTCAGCTCTCCATAAAGATCGAGCCACAGGGTCTCTTCACGATCCCGGCAGTTCTTCATGACATCACTCCTTATCGATCCATTCCGTCAACCGCTTCCGAAGCGATCGGGTGGCGCGAAACAGATGGCTCTTGACGGTACCTTCCGCCATTTCCATGACGACCGCGATCTCGGAAATCCGCAGTTCCTCAAATACTTTCAAATGGAAAATCGCCCGCTGTTTGTCCGTCAGCGTTTCCATGGCCGCCCGAACCGCCCCGTCGAGCTGTTGCCCGCACAGGAGCGATTCGGGATCCATGCTCGGCCGCATATCCGCCAGGTCCTCCGCATTATCCGACGTGTCCTCTTTTTGTCGACCGAATGGCCGGGGTATCAGCAGCCGTCTCCATCGTTTACGCCGGTTTCGATCATCCAGACAGGTACGGACCGCGATGCGGTACACCCATGTGGAAAACGCTGCCTCTCGGCGAAATCCCTTGATGTGAGCGAAAATTTTTAAAAATACGTCCTGAGTCCGCTCTTCCGCAGCATCGGCATCAGCGTCTGACATTCGATGGGCAAGTCGGTACACCTTCGGATAATACCGATGGACCAGTTCTTTCGCCGCCCCTGTATCTCCCCTTCCGGCACCATCCGCCAATGCCGCGTCGGACATCCGTGCGTCGGGTCCATCATGGTCCGCCGACGAAGACGCCTGTTCCACAGAGCGACCGCCGGGGGCACGTCCTGCGCTGTTCAGCACGATGATTTCTCCTCATCTTCCATGCCCTGGCCCCTGGCTGTATCGGTATGAGTCCCCGAAAAAGAGGTAACCGAATGCTCTATATTTCGTTGTACCCGCAAGACGGCGAACACGAATCATACTTTAATACCAAAAAAGGGTAACCGCCGCAACGTGATCGATCTTCACATTGTGCTGTCATTACCGGTTTTTATCAAGTTTAGACGATTGAACTCCGAAAAGGTTTACAGGAAAATGACGCCCCGTTAAAAAAATTCTTCAGCACGGAACCCGACGGAGCAACGCTTTTTCAATTTGCAAGATCAATAGCATACTGAAGAAATAGACGGGTTTTTCCTTGACACCCAATCCGCACATCTTCTATAGTCAGAAACCATTATAGGAGGAGGAATTGTTAAGTCCATCGGGGTCTTTTCATGAGGGTAAGCAATTTAGACACGTGACGGTTATTTTTTTAGACACCTTTTGAAGGAGGTAAACGATGAGGGCAACGCCAAACAGATGTTATTTGATCCTGCTTGTTGCATTGTTTGTCTTGTGCGGAGGCCAAACGGTATGGGCAGCGGCACCAACGATCAGTTCAAACCCGGATCCAATTCTACCTCCGGTAGAAGATGAAGTCGGCTATAGTGTCGTATTTACCGCGGCCGATGCCGACGGAGACCTGGAATCCTTCGATGTCATCAATAAACCCAAATTTCTGGTGCAAGAAAAAAACACCCAATCGGAGATCGAACTGTTTACCACCACCGACACAAGACCGCTGGCCGAGCATGTGGGTCAAACTTTTACATTTAGTCTGTCTGCGAGCGATAAAGACGGCGCCATCACCAATCAGGACTATTCCATCACGGTCCAGGAATTCAATGACCCGCCCGTCATCCAGGAGACCATCGTTTCCGATGAGGCCACGCAGGGGGAGGTCTATAACTTTGAATTTACGGTAACGGACGAAGAAGGCCACCAGCTCAGTTGGAACCCGGATGCGGTCGACACGCAATTGCCCTGGTGGCTGGACGTTGTAGGAGATGAGGATGAGTATGGGGCCTTTGCCATCACGTCAACCACTGAGGTTACCAATGATATCGCCCTTGAAGCCAGCCCGGTACAAATTCGGATTCAAATCGATGACGATCCGCAGGATCCCGATCTGGACGTGAAAAGCGACACTTTGGAATACCTGTTAAATCTGGTGAACGTCAATGACGCTCCGGAAATCGACGAGGAGGACAACATCTCCAGTGATGATGCGACTGAAGGGCAACCCTATGAGCATCGCTTTACCGTAACGGATGATGATGGTGATGCGCTCACGGTCGTCCGCCCCATTCCGGAAAAGCCCGAATGGATTACCGTCGCCGCCTCGACTGACGCCGCTGATCCGCCCAATACCTGGGTCATCTCCGGTGTGCCCAGCAATGACGATGCCCTCTCGACGGATCCCCATGAAATCGATATTTTGATCAAAGACGAAAATGAGGCTACCGCGCGGCTTCAATATACCATTACCGTCAAAAACCTGAACGATACCCCCGAACAGACCAGCGGATTCAACGCCCCGGAATTCGCCACCCAAGATGAAGATTTTATCCACAAGTTCAATGTGGAGGACATCGATTTGGATGAGGTGGTATGGAATCAAACAAACTCCGAATACCCTTCCAGCTGGATGGATGTCGACGTCACTTTCTTGGAACAAGAAAATGAATATCAGTTCACCCTATCGGGAACACCATCAAACGCCGATGTACTCCCTGACGGCGGTGCACAGAAAACCGAAACCGTCATCATCGCGTTCAACGATGATGCCAACATATCGGATTCCAATACCGAAGAAGAGCCCAGTGAGAATACGTTTCAATTCGACATTACTTATGTCAATGTCAACGACGCCCCGACAATTCCGCCCACCGCGACGTTTCCAGACTCCATCAAACAGGATGAAACCTATGAGTATTCATTTACGGTGACCGATATTGACGGAAACGACCTACGGGTTGTCGACAGCGGAATGCAGCTGCCGGCTTGGGCCGATCCCATGACCATCGAACCGGCTGCCGGCGGACCCTCGGGAACGGAGTTTACGATCAGCGGCACGCCCAACTTCGAAGACGCCAATCAGAGCGATCCCTATCCGGTGGTGATCAAAATCGGCGATGGGGTACAAGGCGATGAAAAATTCTTCTCGCATGAGTTCACCATTTCGGTTGTCAATGTAAACGATGGACCGGAAGTTATCCTTGAGCCGGTCCAGGATCCGGACCTGGATACCCTGGCGATTCAGAACGCATTGTATTCAAAGCCCATCGGTTTTTCCGACAAGGACGATGATACGATCAATTGGGTGGAAGGAGACTCTATTTTCCCGCCCGGCATGGAAGTTCAGGCCACCGGCTCGAAGGATTTTGAAATCCGGTGGATCCCCACCAACGATCAAGTCACCCATATCGTACTGGCCGACGGCACCTTGAAGCCGGTGAACGAAGACCCTTATAATGTTTCGCTGAAATTCTGCGATGATTTCGAGGGGGACCCGAAATGCGCCACCGTGACCATCACCGGACTGCGCGTTCAAAACGTCAACGATGCGCCCACGATCCGCGGTTCCATCCCCGCCCTCGTTGCCGGGGAGTATACCGAAACCAGCCCCTTCACCTTTATACCCGAAGTCAGTGATGCCGATGAATTGTTCGGAGACGTCAATTTTCAGTATACCATTACAGGCCAGAACGCCATATCGGATTGGTCCGTCTTCTCGCTCAGCAACGGCCAATTAAATCTATTCCCCGGCGCCAGCGAAGCGGAGAACAGCCCTTACAATATCAGTATATCCGTGAGCGATGGTGAAGATAAAACCCCCTTGCCGCTAGAGGTGATTGTGCTGCCGGAAGGAACCGTAATAGAGAGCGGTGATTTCAACTTGGACGGGAGCACGGACCTGAGCGACGCGATTTTACTGCTGAAGGTTTTGGTCGGTATTGATCTACCCCAGGATCAAACCTTCAAAGTACAGACAGAAACAGACCCGAATACCGATGATCAGGCGGGACTCCAAGACGTAATCTTTATTCTGGATCACGTCGCAACGCCTTAGACGAAACCCGACTCCCCTTTTTCAGGGGACGGGCCCCCGTCCCCTGAAAAAGCCCTTCAAGGGCTTTGATATTCCTCGCTGCCTGAATATCAAAGCCTTTTCTTTTATGATCCAAGATACCCCGCGGTTTTCAAATCCGTTTGCAAAAATGATGGTAATGTCCTAAAGTGTCTCGAAATAAAAAACCAATACGCCAAACCTCATGGGGGATCGGAATGAAAGACCAGGATAAAAACGGACAACATCCAAACGGGCAAAGCGAAGACAATTCGGATGACGATCTCATTGAACTGACGGATCTGGCAACGGAAATACCCGGCAAACCGGAAAACGGGGGACCATTGGATCCGGATGCCGAAACCATCATCGCGCCCCCCAGCTATTACGACGAAACCAACGGAACGGGCCAACAACGGGATGATGATCCGTCCTCGGACACGGAAGAAGATGATCTGTACGAAGAAACCATCGGCATCGGCCAGTTGCTGGAAGAGGAGACCATGGACTCCCCTCCGGATTACTACGAACAGACGGTCGGTATCAGTCAGCTGCTGGACGACGACAGCGGTTCCCATGCGGAGGATGAAGAGGACATTCTCACCCTCGATGAAGAGACCATGATGGAACAGCCGGATTTCTATGAGCAGACCATCGGCATCAGCAAGCTCCTGGACAGCGAAGAGGATGAGGAGGATGTCATCGATCTGGACGATGAAACGATGATCGCGCCACCGGAAGACCTGGATGAATCCATCGGTCTCGGCCCCGATTCTGAGCAGGTCCCTGAACCGGACAGTGAGGTCGTCGATCTCGATGCCGAGACCATCATCTCTCAGCCTGAGATGCCGGAAGATGACATCGCAGCACAACCCCACACCGAAGACAAGGCGGAAGAAGAGGTGATCGACCTCGAAGCCGAAAGCCTGGTCATGGAGGAGGCGTTGGGTGGGGTGACGGAAATCGACGATGACGACGAAACCCTCCTGCTGTCCACCGACGAAATCGCGGAAGAGGATGCCGAGGAAGCTTCGGAGCCTCTCCTGCCTTCGGAAGAGGAGACCGTCGAAGCAGAGGAGTCGGCCCTGTCCGATGGCCCTCCGGTCGATGACGAGGCGGTGACCTTCCCTGATCTGCCGGATGACACCGAGGCCGCCCCGGAACCGGACGATGGTGAATGGGGGCCAGCACCCCTTGCGGAACCGGATTCCGAAGAAGCGCCGATCACCTCGCTGGATAAAATTGCAGAAGAAGACCAGATGACGGAGCCGGTCCATTTTCCCGAAGAAACCGATGGCTCCGCGGAAACCGACACGCCGGAACCGTCGGATGAAGATGAAACCGAATCCCTGGATCTCGATGATATTATAGAAAAAACCACCATCGACCAGGAAGATATCTTCGATCTTGAAGAAGCGGCATCCCCCATTGTCGAGAAGCCGCCCTCCCGGCCCGAAACGGACGATGACAGCCATGCCGAATCGGATCCCCTCTCGGAGTTTTCCCTGGAACCTGAAGAGGCGGCGCCCTCTGTTCCGGAAGAACCGGTGGCGGAACCGCCTGACGTCGCAGATTGGACGGACGACATGGCGGGGTCCGATTCCATGGGCGTACCCCATGAGGCGGAACCCGAAATGCCTCCTATGGATCCCGAAAAAGAGAAGGACCTGCTAAACCTTCTGGAGATGTCCTTGGAGGGAGAGAGCGAGGCGGCCCCGGATATCGAAACCATCGAACCGCCTCCGGTGCCCAAAGAGGACCGTGCCGGCGCGGAGCCGGTTCAACCGCCGGAAAGCCCGGCCGATACCGCAGCAGCTGTGACAGAGGATCTCCCCGGCCAATTCGAAGGGGTCTCCCCCGAGAGGTTCGAGGCGGCCCTGGAACGGGTGATCCAGAAAGTCTTTGCGGAAAAAATCGAATCCGTCCTTTTCCAGGCTGTTGAAACCGTCGTTTCCAGGGAAATCCAAAAACTGAAAGATGTGCTCATCGCCGACACGTCCCTGGACGAGTAGCCGGGCCGGTTGAAGAACAGATCCCGGGTTGACCATGGGTGCAGAAATCTGTATCAATAGCGCGATCATGGGATAGGGGATTAGGGGAGACTTAATCCCCTTTTTCAATTGACCGACCGCACTTCCCCACCTCCGCCGACGGCGGAGAATCTTTTATTTTCAGAGGAGTCGTTATGACCACCCATTCTCTTGACAAGGGGTATGAACCTCGAGAGGTCGAAAAACGCTGGTACACGTATTGGGAACAGGAAAACCTCTTCTCGGCGGAAGAAAAAAGCGACCGGAAAAGCTTTTCCATCGTGATCCCGCCGCCCAACGTCACCGGCGTCCTCCACATGGGACATGCCCTCAACAACGTGCTACAGGATGTGCTCTGCCGGTACCGACGGGCCCGGGGCGATAATGTACTCTGGATGCCGGGAACGGATCATGCGGGCATCGCCACCCAGAACGTGGTGGAAAAACACCTGGCCAGCCAAGGGAAGGACCGGCACCAACTCGGACGGGAAGCCTTCATCAAGACCGTCTGGGAATGGCGGGAAAAATACGGCGGCGCCATCATCAATCAGCTCAAGCGGCTGGGGGCCTCCTGCGACTGGGACCGGGAGCGGTTTACCATGGATGAGGGCCTGTCGAGGGCCGTTCGGAAAGTGTTCGTGGACCTGTACGATCAGGGGCTGATCTACCAGGGCCATTACATCATCAACTGGTGCGTCCGCTGCCATACGGCCCTGGCGGACCTGGAGGTGGAACACGAAGAACTCGACGGCCACCTCTATTATATTCAATATCCGTTCCCCAACGGCGACGGCGGCATCACGGTGGCCACCACCCGGCCGGAGACCATGCTGGGGGACACCGCCGTGGCCATTCATCCGGAGGATGACCGCTTCCGTGACCTCCGCTCCGATGCCGTGATCCTGCCCCTCATGGAACGGGAGATCCCCATCATCCGGGATGCTTACGTAGACACCTCCTTCGGGACCGGCGGATTGAAGGTCACCCCGGCCCACGACCCCAACGACTTCGACATCGGGGGGCGACACGATCTGCCTGCGGTCAAGGTGATCGGCGACGACGGCTACATGACGGAAGCAGCCGGCCGGTTTGCCGGGTTGGAGCGATTCGAATGCCGGAAAGCGGTGGTCGAGGCACTGTCGGCAGCCGGGCTCCTCCAGAAAATCGAAGACCATCCCCACGGCGTGGGGCACTGTTACCGGTGCGGCACCGTGGTGGAACCGAACCTCTCCAAACAGTGGTTCGTCAAAGCCAGGCCGCTGGCGGACAAAGCGGCCGACGCCGTCCGCAAGAACGAGACCCGCATCGTTCCGGAGACATGGGAGAACACCTATTTCGATTGGCTCGACAACATCCGCGACTGGTGCATCTCCCGGCAAATCTGGTGGGGCCATCAGATCCCGGCCTGGACCTGCCGCGCATGCGACGAGGTCATCGTCGCCATGGAGGCGCCCGGGACCTGCCGGGCCTGCGGCGGCAGCGACCTCGTCCAGGAGACGGACGTGCTCGACACCTGGTTCTCGTCGGCCCTCTGGCCCTTCTCCACCATGGGATGGCCCGAGGACACCGACCTGCTCCGGACGTTCTATCCCACCTCCGTCCTGGTGACCGCCTTCGACATCCTCTTTTTCTGGGTCGCCCGGATGATGATGATGGGGATCCATTTCATGGGGAAGGTCCCTTTCGACGACGTTTACATTCACGCCATCGTGAGGGATGAAGACGGGAAAAAGATGAGCAAATCCAAGGGAAACGTCATCGACCCGCTCTCGGTCATGGACCGGTACGGCACCGATGCGTTTCGCTTCACCCTGGCCGCCTTCGCGGCCCAGGGACGGGACATCAAAATGTCCGAACGCCGCGTCGAAGGATACCGCCATTTCATCAACAAGCTCTGGAACGCGGCCCGGTTCTCCCTGATGAACCTGGGGGATGAAACGCCGGTCGAAACGGATCTGTCGACCGCCCCCATATCTCTGCCCGATCGCTGGATCCTCTCCCGGCTTTGCGGGGTGATCGAAACGGACCGGGAAGCGCTGGACACCTACCGATTCAACGAGGCGGCCAGCGCCCTTTATCAGTTCGTCTGGCACGAGTTCTGCGACTGGTACCTGGAAGCCATCAAGCCCGTCCTGTACAGAGAGGAAGGAACGGCGGAAAAAGCGGCCACCCGGTATGTCCTGTGGCGGGTCCTGAAAGACACCCTGGTCCTGCTCCACCCCTTCATCCCGTTTGTCACGGAGGAAATCTGGCACAAGTTGCCGGGCGTCGAAGGGTCCATCATGACGGCCCGCTTCCCCGCCGAGGACCTCTCCCCGCCACGGATCGAACCGGATCCCGAAGCCGAGGCCCAGATGGCCCTGGTGATGGCCGTGATCACCGGCGTCCGGAACATCCGGGGCGAGATGAACATCGCCCCCTCGGTCCCCCTCGAAGCCACCGTTCAATCCCCGGACGCGGAAACGCGGCAATATCTGGACGCCCATGGAGAGATGATCGTCCATCTGGCCCGCCTCTCCAAATTCGGGGCGGCCCCCCCCGGAAACCAGCCCCCGTCGGCGGCCGCAGCGGTCATCGAGGACGCCACCATCTTCGTTTCCCTGGAGGGGATCATCGATTTCGACAAGGAGATCGAACGGCTGGAAAAGGAAACCGGTAAACTCCAAAAGGAGTTAAACGGCATTTCGAAAAAACTGAGCAACGAGGATTTTCTCGACAAGGCCCCGGAAGACGTGATTCAAAAGGCCCGGAACCGGCATGAATCCCTATCGGAAAAGCAGCAGAAACTCCAGGAGAATCTGGATCGGATCCGGTCCCTGGCCTCCTGACGGGATGCGCCCATGACCCTCATGCCGGCACCGGCTCTCCATGCCGGACAAGGCCAGGCGCACGGTCCCGCGCGGTCCCCCGCGACCGTGCGCCTCCGGGGGCAGGGGGTGGCATGATACCGATCCACGACACCCTCCCATCCAAACGGTACCCCCTCGTCAACATCGGGCTGATCCTCCTCAATGCCTTCTTTTTTCTGGTGCAACTGAGCCAGGGCCGGGCCATCGATCAGTTCATCTATATCTATGGACTGGTACCGGCCCGGTACACCGTCCCGGAAATCGCCGCCTATTTTTCCTTCGGCCAGCAGGTATTCTCCTTTTTCTCCTTCATGTTCCTCCATGGCGGATTCCTCCATATCCTGGGGAACATGTGGTTTCTGTATGTATTCGGCGACAACGTGGAAGATCACCTCGGCCCCTTCCGCTATCTGATCTTCTATCTGCTGTGCGGGGCAACATCGGGGATCGCCCACCTGCTGCTCAACGCCTATTCCAATGTCCCTACTATTGGGGCGAGCGGGGCGATCGCCGGGGTCATGGGGGCCTATTTCATCCTCTACCCCAACGCACGGGTCCTGACGCTGATCCCCATCATCATCATCCCCTATTTTGTCGAAATCCCGGCGTTCTTTTTTCTGGCCCTCTGGTTCGTTCTCCAGTTTTTGAATGCCGCCGGCAGCCACGCCGACATCAGCGGGGTGGCCTGGTGGGCCCATGTCGGGGGATTCGTCTTCGGAATTCTGATCCTCAAGGGATTCGACCGCCTGCCCGGGGCCGGCATGACGGAGCGGGTCCGTCCCGCCTTCGAGCGGAAACGGACCCGGCACATCCAGACGATCCGGACAGCCGGTGCCCAGGGCGATCCGAACCTGTACGGCGTCCTGCAGATCTCACCCTATGAGGCCATGGCCGGGAGCCGCAAACTGGTCAACATCCCCTGGTCTTTCCACAACCGCCTTTACCGCATCGAGACGCCGCCCGGGATTCAGGAAGGAAAACAGCTGCGCCTGAAGGGGATGGGAAAGGCCATTTCACCACAGGAACGGGGCGACCTCATGCTCAAAGTGGTTTTCGGCGATCCCGAGGAGGATCCCCCGGTCAGGTCCTACCGGAGGGTCAGTCGATAGGCGGAAACCATCCGGACGGGATGATAGGAGGCTTTGGCCCAGGCGAGCCGCGGCAGGTCCATGTCGCTTTCCTTGTTGATATACCGGTAGCCGTTGAACAGCCGCCGGGCACAGAGCCGGTCGAAATACTGATAAAGCCCCTTGATCCCGGAAAAGGCTTTTTCGAAATGGAGGACCCCCATCTCGCGGGTAAGCCCTGAAGCGATCCCCACGGCGCTCACGGCCCCGTCCACCCGCATCAGCAATCCCCCCATCCCCAGTTCCGTCAGATGGGTCAGGCTGTTGATCACCGCCTGCTTCTCGCAGGCCAGGTCCTTCTCCGGGCTCGTGTCGCAATCCCTCTCTTCACACCATTTTTCCAAGAAATCAAGGCATTCCGGTACGGAATCGGACCCGATCGGCGCCGCTTCGCTGCGCCCCCGCAGCACGTGGGACCGATGGAACTGGTTGACCAGATTCCGCTTTTTCCCGTATTTCTTCCCTTTCAGCTCGGCCAGGTCCACAGTGCGGTAGACATAATCGGTCAAATGGGGCTGTTCCGATATGGCAAAGCGATCCGCGACCCGTTCCCATCCGAACCTTTCCAGGTAGGCCCCGGGAACGAACCAGTAGCCGGAAAATCCCAGATCGGCGGCCAGCCGGGCCAGTTCTTCGGGGATAAAGGTCCGGTGGGGGGAAACGGGCAGGATCAAATGGCGATGGTGTTCATAGAACGGCGTGAACTCCACCCCGACCACCAGGGCCTCATCGTCCACAACCGCGCCATAGGGCTGATACATCTTGCTGCTCCAGACCAGAATCGACGGCAGAGAGTAGACACAGAGCGGATAGGACTGATGGGTAAAAAAGGGGGCCAGACGGGAATGATCCGACGGGAAGAGGGGCGAAAAAGGGCCGACGTTCATGATCCCCGTTGAAGGAGCATGGGAAGCGCGTCGGCCATCGGCTCGAAACCGGTGCGCCGGTAAAACGAACTCGACCTCCGTTCCGCGATGAGACCGATCCAGGAAAGGCCGTCTCCATGGAGGCGATCCACGACCCGCTGGATAATCCCCGACCCCACTCCCTGGCCCCGCCAGGAGGGCAAGACGGCCACATCCTGGATATAGGCGTCACTGACGCCGTCGGAGAGGGCGCGGCCCATGCCGATGACCGCATCGTCTTCGGTGACCAACAGAAAGCAGTGGCTGCCGGAAACGATCCGGTGGATCAGTTCGAGATCAGCGGGGCCGTCGCCCCACCAGCCCTCGTTTTGATATATTCGAAGAATCCCTTCGGCTTGGCGGGGTTCCGGCCGCTCCAGGAACCTAAACAGAGGCATCATCGGACGGCGGGGTCGGGACGGCGGTGATCCGGTTCCGGCCCTGATTTTTGGAAAGGAAGAGGGCTTTATCCGCCCGCTTGACCAAATCCGTCACCTTTTCGCCGGGCAGATACTGGGTGACCCCGACGCTCACGGTGATATGGGTGGGGTCCCCCCCATCGGGGTAGAAGGTGTTTTGTTCGATGGCCGCCTTGATCCTTTCGGCCACGCTTTCGGCTTCCTTGCATACCGTTTCGGGCAGGATCACGGTAAACTCCTCGCCACCGTAGCGGTAGGCCGAATCCGTTTTCCGCAGGGACTGACGGATGGCCTTTCCCAGCTTGGACAGGACCCTGTCGCCCTCCAGGTGACCGTACCGGTCGTTATACTGCTTGAAGAGATCGATATCCATGATCACGAGGGAAAGGGGGTGATGGTACCGCTGGGATCGTTCGAGTTCCATTTCGAGTTCATGGTAGAAATGTCTGGAATTATAGAGCTTGGTGAGCCCGTCCGTAATGGCGAGGTTTTGGAGTTCCCGCTTCAGATGCCGCTCCCGGAGGACCCGCCGGAGCCGAAGCAGCAACTCCTCGAACCGGATCGGCTTGAACACGAAGTCGCTGGCCCCTTTGTCAATAGCCTCTTCATAGGAATAGTCACCGCTGTACCCGGTCATCACAATGACCTCGGTATCGTATCGCCCTTTGATGAGTTCGGTCAGTTCCAGTCCGTCCATGCCGGGCATCATGATATCGGTGACCACCACCTCGAAGGCATCGGCTTCCAGGGCCCGCAGGGCCTCCTCCGCATTGGCGGCCGTGACGGTATTGTACCCCACCGTCTCGATGAATTCCTTCATGAGATACCGGATGGTATCGTCATCGTCGACTATGAGGATTTTCGTATCCATAAGCGGGTATCCGGCCGAGTGAGCTGACGGTTTTTGTGTGGTGCCATGGCATCGGGGTTGACATGCGGTCCGACAATTGATAATAAAAATGTCTTATTTTTTAAGAAATTTATATTTATATCGGGAAAGTTGACGAGTGTCAACTCACTTTTCGCCAAGAACAAGGTCGGCCGCCGGACAAAGCCCGGCGGCCGTTGTAGATGGAACATGAAAAATATTAGAAATTTCAGCATAATCGCCCATATCGACCACGGCAAGTCCACCCTGTCGGATCGCTTGATCCAGACGGCCGATATCATCTCGGACCGGGATTTTCACGATCAGATGCTCGACACCATGGACATCGAACGGGAACGCGGCATCACCATCAAAAGCCAGACGGTCCGCCTCCCCTACACCGCCACGGACGGCCGGACCTATTTCCTGAACCTCATCGACACACCGGGCCATGTCGATTTCAACTACGAAGTGAGCCGCGCGCTCAAATCCTGCGAAGGGGCCCTCCTGCTCATCGACGCCAGCCAGGGCGTCGAGGCCCAGACTCTGGCCAACCTCTACCTGGCCCTGGAACACGACCTGGAGATCATCCCGGTGATCAACAAAATCGACCTCCCGTCGGCCGATATCGACCGGGTCAAGGGACAGATCGAAGAAGACCTGGGGCTGGACCCCGACACCGCCCTCCCCGTATCGGCCAAGGAAGGGACCGGCATCGATACCATCCTGGAGCGGGTGATCGACCAGCTCCCGCCCCCCACCGGCGACCCGGACGCCCCCCTGAAGGCCCTGATTTTCGACTCCCATTACGATCCGTTCCGGGGCACCATCGTTCATATCCGAATCTTCGACGGTACCCTCCGACCGGGCGACACCATCAAATTCCTGTCCAACGGTGCCGTCTACAAAGTGGAAGAAGTAGGCATCTTCCAGCTGGTACGGGTCCCCCAGAAAGTGCTGGCCGCGGGCGAGGTGGGCTACATCATCGCCGGGATCAAAACCGTCAGCGACACCAGCATCGGCGACACCATCACCCTGAAAACCCGTCCCTGCGACCGCCCCCTGTCCGGCTTCAAGGAGACCAAACCGGTGGTGTTCTCCTCCATCTATCCGGTGGCCTCGGACGATTACGAAGACCTGGCGGCGGCCATCGAAAAATTGAAACTCAACGATGCCGCCCTCATCTATGAAAAAGACGTTTCGGCGGCCCTGGGCTTCGGGTTTCGCTGCGGCTTTCTGGGGTTGCTCCATCTGGAGGTGGTCCAGGAACGGCTGGAACGGGAATACGACCTGTCGCTGATCCTGACGGCGCCGTCGGTGCGGTACGAACTCCAGCTCACCAGCGGCGAAACCATCATCGTGGACAATCCGGCCCTCTATCCGGACCCCATGGACATCTCCCTCGCTCAAGAGCCGTATATCAAAGCCGCCATCATGGTGCCCGAAAAATACATGGGCGCCGTCATGAAACTGTGCATGGAGCGTCGGGGCATCCAGAAAACCTACGGTTACCTCACCAGCGACCGGTTGGAAATGATCTTCGAACTCCCCCTGGCGGAGGTGGTCTACGATTTCTATGACAAGCTCAAATCCGTCACCCAGGGATACGGCTCCTTTGATTACGACGTGCTCGGCTACCGGGAGACGGACCTGGTGAAACTCGACATCCTCATCAACGGAGAGCGGGTGGACGCCCTGTCCCAGCTCGTCCACCGGGACCGGGCCGTGGCCCGGGCCCGCACCGCCTGCGACAAACTCAAAGAGGAGATCCCCCGCCAGATGTTCAAAGTCGCCATCCAGGGCGCCATCGGCGGAAAGATCATCGCCCGCTCGACAGTATCCGCTTTTCGGAAAGACGTCACCGCCAAATGTTACGGCGGGGACATCACCCGGAAGCGGAAGCTGCTGGAAAAGCAGAAAAAGGGGAAAAAACGCATGAAGATGGTGGGACAGGTGGAGATCCCCCAGTCGGCCTTTCTGTCAGTGCTCAAGGCGGACAAAGATTAACGGCTCGCAAAGGAGAAGAGACCATGGGAATGACCATCACCGAAAAGATCATCGCGGCCCATGCCGGAACGGATCGGGTGTCCCCGGGGGATCTGGTCATGGCCAGCGTGGATGTGGCCCTGGCCAACGATATCACCGCGCCCATCGCCATCGACCGGTTCCGGAAAAGCGGCGCCGGCCGGGTATTCGACAAAAGCCGCGTGTTGCTGGTCCCCGACCATTTCGTGCCCAACAAAGATATCCAGTCGGCCATGCAGGTCAAACTGCTTCGGGAATTCGCCCGGGAGCAGGAGTTGACCCATTTTTTCGACGGGGGCGAATCGGGGGTTGAACACGCCCTCCTGCCCGAAAAGGGATTGGTACTGCCCGGCGACATTGTGGTCGGCGCCGACAGCCACACCTGCACCTACGGCGGACTGGGGGCCTTTGCCACCGGCATGGGCAGCACGGACATCGCCGGGGCCATGGTGACCGGCCAGGTCTGGCTCAAGGTGCCAGAATCCATCCGTTTTGTGTATCGGGGAGATCTCAACCCCTGGGTGGAGGGCAAGGACCTGATCCTGTACACCATCGGCGATATCGGCGTCGACGGGGCCCTCTACCGGTCCATGGAAATCACCGGCCCGACCATCGCCGCCCTGCCCATGGCCGGGCGGCTGACCATGGCCAACATGGCCATCGAAGCCGGGGCCAAAAACGGCATCATCGCCCCCGACAGGGTCACGGACACCTACGTGGCAAAACGGGCCGTCCGGGAATACCGCTTCTATGCCTCCGACCCGGATGCCCACTACGTCGATGTCCGGGAATACGACGTCTCCGGGATCGAGCCCCAGGTCGCCTTTCCCCATCTGCCCGAAAACACCCGGCCCATCCGCGACGTGGGGACGGTCCCCATCGACCAGGTGGTCATCGGCTCCTGCACCAACGGCCGCATCGAGGACATGCGCTCGGCGGCCGCCATCCTGAAAGGGAATACGGTGGCCCCGGGGACCCGCCTGATCGTCATTCCCGTCACGCCCGCTGTCTACCGATCCGCCCTGGACGAGGGGCTTTTCGACATCTTTCTCACCGCCGGGGCCATCATCAGCCCGCCCACCTGTGGCCCCTGCCTCGGCGGTCACATGGGGATTCTGGCCAAAGGGGAGCGGGCGGTGGCCACCACCAACCGCAACTTCGTGGGCCGCATGGGCCATCCGGAGAGCGAGGTCTACCTGGCCAATCCGGCCGTGGCCGCGGCATCCGCCATTCTGGGCCGGATCGCCGGCCCCCATGAGCTGTAACCCCTTTACATAAGGAGATTGCCATGAAATGCACGGGCAAGGTCTGGAAATTCGGAAACGACGTGGACACCGATCTGATCATCCCGGCCCGATACCTGACCACCAGCGACCCCGCGGAACTCGCCACCCACTGCATGGAAGATGCGGATCCGACATTTCCCCGGCGGGTCCGGCCGGGGGACATCATCGTCGGCGGTAAAAACTTCGGATGCGGTTCGTCCAGGGAACATGCCCCCATCGCCATCAAAGCCGCCGGCGTGGCCTGCGTCATCGCCAGGAGTTTCGCCCGGATCTTCTATCGCAACGCCTTCAACATGGGGTTGCCCATCCTGGAATGCGACGCCGCCGATACCTTCACAAGCGGACAGACCCTGGAGGTGGATTTTGATACCGGTACCATCCGGGTCGCGGAAACCGGCGTCACCCACGACACCCCGCCGATCCCACCGTTTATGCAGGAACTGGTGACCGCCGGCGGCCTGATGCCGTACATCCGGCAGCGGATGACGCCGGGAAGGGGATAGGCGCTACGGGGAACCTTTTTGAAAGGGAAGGCCGGCGATCACTTCAACCGCCGGTAATAGTGGAGGACCTTTCGCACGTAATTCTGGGTTTCCTGGAAGGGGGGGATGCCGTTGTACTGGTCGACCCGCTTGGGACCGGCGTTGTAACCGGCCAGGGCCAGGGTCAACTCCCCGTCATACCGGGTGAGCAGGTATTTGAAAAACCGGGTGCCCCCCATGATGTTCTCCCAGGGATCGAAGGGGTTCTGGATCTTCAGCAGCCGCACGTTTTCCGGCATGAGCTGCATCAATCCCAATGCGCCGGCATGGGACACGGCCCGGGGGTTGAAGGAGGACTCGGCCTGGATGATCGCTTTAATCAGGGGAAAGGCGACCTTGTATTTCCGGGCCGCCTGCCGGATGTAGGCATCGTATTTGTCGGAAACCCGGAAGGGGCCGGTGGGATGGAAAAAATTGTCCCGGACATAGACCTGGTATTTGGAGGAGGTGGGCGCATTGGTGAAATGGATAATGCCGTTTTCATCGACGTACTTGTAGATATCCCCGAAAACGGAACTCGCCATCCCCAGTGCCATCAGCAGCCAGACGCCCCCTCCGATACTTATCTTCTGTCGATATCTCTTCATGCCACCTTCAATAGAATGACGGCCATCCCGGCCGGCTGATCGTCAACGGTCCCCTCCCTTTTTTTCCTCGGATCGGAGAAACCGTCCAATGTCATTAAACAAGGATGTGCGGAAATTGTCAATAGTGTGTGAACAAAGCATCGTTTTTCAATAAAGGCGTTGGCGTCTGTGGAGAAAGACGGGGTTGTGGAATTGTTTCAACACAAAAACGAACAAAGCGGTTCACCATAAAAACGAGTCGAATCAAATAGTTGTTCAGTTACAATATGATTAAACAGCCTTTGATTAAAATAAATATTTTTAAAAGAAAAAACCAAAACCAGATGGATCACCGTTAAGAAAGATGTCGTCGGAAAAGAGATGGAACGCACTTCAAAAAGATCTTGTAACTCTCTTTAAAAAAAGGTATATATTGCAGGTTATTTGGCATATGATCGTTTTACGCTGGAGTGTTCATGGGATTACTGTCTGCATCACTGGCCATCACCCGATACCGTGTCGAAGGCTCGCTTCCTTCCCCCCTGATGGAATCGATCAGGGAGGGTCTCCATACATTTCGGATTGAAGATATTGACAACGAACCCCCTGAACAGGCGGTCGGGTGGACCGATTGGGCCCACCCTTTTTCCCCCGCATTCGAAGGGGACGGGTTTACCGTAGGGCCCTATTTGGTGTTTTCCATGCGGATCGACAAAAAGACGATCCCGCCGAAAATCATCCAAAAAGAGCAGATGAAAGCGATGGCTCGCCGGTTGGCGGATACGGGGCGATCCCACCTGTCCCGGAACGAAAAACGGGAGATCCGGGAAAGCATTCTCCATGCCCTGAGCCTTCGGATTCCGGCCACCCCCCATGTTTACGAGCTGCTCTGGCATCCGACGGATGGGTGGCTCTGGTTTTTTTCCACCCAGAAAGCGGCCAATGAGGCATTGGAGACCCTGTTCACCAAATCCTTCAAGATGACCCTGATTCGCCTGTTTCCCTACACCATCGCCGACCTGGGAGCGGATCTGAGTCCGGAGCAGCGGGATCGGTTGAGCGCCCTGTCTCCGGCCCGACTAATGGAGTAAGTATGCTGGATGTATCCGTATCGTATCACCGGTTCCGTTTTCTCGGCGGCGAGTTTTTGACATGGCTCTGGTATGCCATCGAAAACGGGGATGGGCGGCTGCCGGCCGGGTCCACCGAACAGGGGGCTTTGGCGGTCGGCAATCGAATGGTGCTGGAAAACCATTCCCACGAGGCCCCCGAAGTGGTCACCATCAAGGGGGACGATGCGGGCCTGGAGGAAGCGAGGATGGCGCTCCGGAAAGGGGCGCTGGTTGTGGAAATGAACCTCCTCTACCGCGACGGGGATCAGGAGTGGCGCTTCAACCTCAAAGGGGAAAGTTTGGCCATCACCAACCTGAAGCCTCCGGAGACGGGGGCGGTTACATCCCCGGAGGAAACGGAAGGGGCGCTCCTGGAGCGGGTCTACCTTTGCGAACGGGTGACCGACCTCCTGGACGCCCTCTATCGCCATTTCATCCACATCCGGGTCTCGGACGCGTGGAAAACGGAAACGGTCCCTGTGTTAAAACAATGGATTCAATCGGCATAAGGAATCCCCCATGAAATTTTCCATCGGCAAAAGCGATTTTCGGGACGTTTTGTCCAAGGTCCAGGGCCTGACGGCGCGCAAGACCAATCTGGCCATCACCGAAACGGTCCTGATCACGGCCCACGAAGACGGGGTAACGGTGGTCGCCACGGATCTGGAGACCGGCTTCGAAGGCAACTACCCCGCAACGGTGACCTCGGAGGGGACCATCGCCATCAGCGCCAAAAAGCTCTATGAGATCATCCGGGAATTCCCGGCCGATACGATCCAGATCCATGAGGTGGAAAACCGGTGGATCGAGATCCGGGACGAGAACGTCGAATATCATATCGTGGGGATGAATCCGGAGGAATTCCAGCACACGCCCCAGATCGCGGATGTGACGTTTTACGAGGTGGATGGCGCCTTTTTCAAACGGATGATCGAACAAGTCCTGGTCATTACCGGGGCCCCGGATGACAAGCGGCCCCATATCATCGGAGCCTATTTCGAAGGGGTGGAGGGCGAATCGGACCGGCGGATCCGGCTGGTTTCCACCGACAGCAGCCGACTGGCCAAGGCGGAATGGATCTTTCCGGCGGAAGCGGCGGCGCCCACCGAGATCGGTATTCTCATTCCCAAAAAAGGGTTGCAGGAAGTGTCCCGTTTTATGGGCTCCGGCGGCCCCCTCCACCTGGGGGTCCAGGAAAACCACCTGATCGTCCAAAAAGGTCCCGAGACCATCACCATCCGGTTGTTGGAAGGCGATTTCCCGCGCTACAGCAATCTCATCGAGCGGGAGGAGGGGACTCCCATCGAAATGGACCGGCAGCTGTTCATGATGATGCTCCGGCGCATGTCGATCCTGGTGACCGAGCAGTATAAAGGGGTCATTTTCGAATTCAACGACAACAACCTGACCATCACGACCACGAATCCGGAGATCGGGGAAAGCAAAGAGGAGATGGCCATCGAATACGAGGGGGACGCCATTGAAATGGCCTTCAACCCGAAGTTTTTTATCGATACCTTGAACCTCATCGAAGAGGAGCGGGTGATTTTGAACATCCTCGACGGCCGGCACCCCTGCATCATCCGGGGGGAGTCGGACGCAACCTATTTAAGTGCCATTATGCCGATGAAAATATGAACGGAAACTACAGCGCAGACAGCATCAAAATTCTGGAAGGGCTCGAAGCGGTCCGGAAGCGCCCCTCCATGTACATTGGCAATGTCGATGTGGAAGGCCTCCACCACTTGGTCTACGAGGTGGTGGACAACAGCATCGACGAAGCCATGGCCGGGTATTGCCAAACCATCCAGGTCACGGTCCATACCGACAACAGCGTGAGCGTCGAGGATGACGGCCGCGGGATACCGGTGGACCTGCACAAAAAAGAGAACATGCCGGCGGTGGAAGTGGTCATGACCAAGCTGCACGCCGGGGGCAAGTTCGACAACGAATCCTATAAGGTCTCCGGCGGTCTCCACGGCGTGGGCGTCTCCGTGGTCAATGCCCTGTCCAAGTTTCTCGAGGTGGCGATTTACACCAACGGGAAGCACTACTACCAGACCTATGCCCATGGCAAAAAAACCAGTGAGCTTCAACTCAAGGGAGAAACGGACAAGCAGGGCACCCGGATCCGTTTCGTCCCGGATACCGATATTCTCAACTCGGACAATTTTGAATACGATATCCTCTGCCGGCGCATGCGGGAACTGGCCTTTCTCAACAAAGGGGTCCGGATCAAGATCGAGGACGAGCGGACGGACCAGAAGAACGAATTCTATTACGAGGGCGGCATTGCGGAGTTCGTGGAATATCTGAACCGGCACACCACCGTTTTGCACGAACCCATCTTCATGCAGGGGGAGCGAAACGACGTCCAGATGGAGGTGGCCATCCAGTACAATGACTCCTTCACGGAAAAGCTTTTTTCCTTTGCCAACAACATCAATACGGCCGAGGGCGGCTTCCACCTGATCGGTTTCAAGGCGGCCCTCACCCGGACCATCAACGCCTATGCCGTCAACGGGAACCTGCCCAAAAATTTCAAGGCCAAAATCAGCGGAGACGATGTCCGGGAGGGGTTGACGGCCATCGTCAGCGTCCGGATCATGCAGCCCCAGTTCGAAGGCCAGACCAAGACCAAGCTGGGCAACAGCGAGGTCAAAGGGCTGGTGGAGTCCCTGGTCAACGAGCGGCTGGCGGAGTGCTTCGAGGAGAACCCATCCGTGGCCAAGCGGATCCTGGGCAAATGCGCCGATGCGGCCCGGGCCCGGGACGCGGCCAAGCGGGCCCGGGACATGGCCCGGAACAAAGGCGCCCTGGCCGACTCCACCCTGCCGGGGAAACTGGCCGACTGCCAGTCGTCGGACCCGGCCGAACGGGAACTCTTTCTGGTGGAGGGGGATTCGGCGGGGGGCTCTGCCAAGCAGGGGAGGGATCGGCGGTTTCAGGCGATTCTGCCCCTGAAGGGCAAGATCCTCAACGTGGAAAAGGCCCGGTTCGACAAGATCCTCCGGAGCGACGAGATCAAGCATATGATCACGGCCTTGGGCACCGGGGTGGGCGAAGAAGAGTACGATATCGAAAAAATCCGCTACAAAAAGATCATCATCATGACGGACGCCGACGTGGACGGCGCCCACATCCGGACCCTCCTGCTCACCTTTTTCTACCGGCAGATGCCGGATGTCGTGGAAAAAGGGTATCTTTACATCGCCCAGCCGCCCCTTTTCAAGGTGGGCAAGGGGAAAAGCGAATTCTATCTCAAGGATGAGGCCGAGTTCGCCGACTTCATCATCAAACGGTCTTCTTCGGGCGCCAAAAAGGTCAAAAACGCCGACGGCCGCGTGCTGACAGACGATGAAATGTACCGGGTGATGGGGGATCTGTCCGATTATGATGCCATCATGGGCCGTCTGGACCGGCGGGGCGTCTGGCCCGACCTGGTGGAATTTCTCATCCATGCCGGCGTGAGGGAGAAATCGTTTCTGCAAAGCGATGGTCAAATGGAATCCCTTCGGAACGCCCTGGTGGATCAGGGGTATGCGGTGGAGGGACCCGAGTGGTCGGAGGACCGGGATCTCTACGAATTGCTCATCACCCCCGGCACCGAGCGCGTACCCGGGGAATCCGGGGAGGTGACACCGGTCAAGGTCGGCCGGGGCCTGATCCATTCCAAGGATTACCAGCGCCTCCTGGAACTCAACGACCGATTCCTATTCTTCGATTGCCCCCCTTTTACGGTGTTTACGGAGAACAAGGAGCAGGATGGCGAACCGGTTCTGGAGAAACGGGTTCTGTACAGACAGCTTCTTGAGGATGGAAAAAAAGGGATCGGCATTCAGCGCTACAAAGGTCTCGGAGAGATGAATCCCGAACAGCTCTGGGAGACCACCATGAATCCGGAGACCCGGACCCTGCTCCAGGTCCGGATCGAAGATGCGGTGGAAGCCGACGAGATCTTCACCCTGTTGATGGGGGATGTGGTGGAGCCCCGACGGGAGTTTATCCAGAACAATGCCCTTGAAGTGAGCATGCTCGATATTTGATGGGGTCGGTCGAAAAAGGATGAGCCGGGGCGAACGGGACGAGGGCATCGCCGGACGCCTGGACCAGGCGGGGCGGGTAACCCGCATCGAGGGGCAGGATATGTGGCGGGCCGACCTCCGGAACGCCATGCTCCGGGACGCTCAACTGGCCGAGGTCGATTTCCAGGAAGCCGATCTCCGCCATGCCATTCTCCACGGTGCCAACCTGTACAAAGCCGACTTCTGGCGCGCCAACCTGACCGGCGCCCTCCTGACGGAGGCCAATCTTCAGCGAGCGGAAATGATGGAGGCCATCCTGATGGATGCCAACCTGGCCGGGGCGGATCTCACGGGTGCGGTCCTGGCGGGGGCCAACCTCAAGGGGGCCCATCTCAACGGGGCCCGGTTACAGGGGGCCAACCTCAAGGCGGCGGATATCTCCGATGCCGATCTCGAAGGCGCCGACCTTCGGGGAGCGGACATCCAGCGGGCGGATCTGAGCGGCGCCACTCTCGTCACGTGCCGACTGGCCGGGGCGGATCTCTGGCGGGCCAATCTGTTCCGTGTCGATCTGCAGGGCGCCGATCTGACCGAAGCCGACCTGATGGGAGCGGATCTGATGGAGGCCATCCTGTGGCGCGCCTGCCTGCGGCACGCCGACCTGATGGTGGCAGATCTCCGGGATGCCGTTGTACAGGACGCCGATTTGCGCCATACCCACCTTGTGGGCACGAGCTTACAGGGCGCCAACCTCCGGCGTGCCAGGGGGTTGACCGTCCAGCAGCTGTCCGAAGCCAAAACGCTGCGGGGCGCGATCCTCGATTTCGACACGGAACGGCGTCTCCGGGTCAAACACCCCCACTTGCTGACGCGCCGGATATAGCACCGGTTCGAAAACCGCATTTTATGGCCCCAGGCGGCGTTCTCGCTTTTTTTTATCCGAGAACCCGTCTGCGCTGTGCCTGCGGTTGAAAAACCGCGGCGGCCTTGCCTGGAAACAAAGGCTAAATTTTCCGCAGGGCGCTTTGAATCCCTCTCCCCCATCCGGTTCCATCCGATGCATCGGCCGTTCGTTTCGGGCCGTCATGCGCGGTTCGATCGATCGAGTCGCTGGAGGTAGTGCCGGTAATATTCCATGACTTTTTGAATATACCGGCGGGTCGCCTTGAATGGGGGGATGCCGCCGTATTGTTTGACTTTGTACAAACCGGCATTGTAGGCGGCCAGCGCCAGCCGAACCTGGCCGTCGCATTCATCAAGGAGAAACCGGAAATATTTGACCCCGCCATCGATATTGTGCTCCGGATCAAAAATATCCCGAACCCCCAGTTCCCGGGCGGTATTGGGCATCAGTTGCATGAGCCCCTTGGCCCCCTGACGGGAAACGGCCCGGGGGTCGTAATTCGATTCGGCCATGATGATGGCCTTGATCAGGGCCGGATCGACCTCATGGCGCTGCCCGGCTTCGAGGATATAATCATGGTAGGCCGTTTCCCTCTGATCGTTTCCGTGGGCGGGGGTGGACGGGGTTGCCAGAAGAAAGATCAACAATCCCAACCATACACACCATTTCGCCATTGAATCCTGTGAGTTTTCCTGGTACGACATAACTTCCTCTTAAAATAAATGGGGAACAGCGGCATGGAGCGGCCCTTCCCCGGATTCGTCACTTCTTTTGTGAAAGCGTTCGCATGCCCCCTACGGACGATTGGGACACGACTAAAATGTGTAGGATTACCATCTTTCCTGATTTTTCAACCCCAAATGTCGACAAAACGGGTTCAAAGCCGCATTGGAATGCGCTACTATGGCACCGTTTAGAAGAAAGCAGGAAGGGATGGAAACCGGAGGGAGGGGAATGAAACAGGCATGGGCACAGACAGCGCTGGTATTGCTGGCAACGATCGGTGTGTCCTTCTTTTTTGAGGTCGGCGGGGGGATGGTCCAGAGTCGGGCCGCGCAAACAGGGACGGTGGAAGAGGAGACCGTCGACCCGGAGATGCGTCGGCGGGCCGCCAGGAGCCGGTGGCGGTTGGAGCGGGCTCTCCGGAGGGACCGATACCCCTCTGCCCTGGCGGCGCTGAACCTCTGGCGTTCCAATGCCCTGGCGGCCGGAACCTTCGATAAAGCGGCCCATGAGGCGTACCGACGCCGGATCTATGAAAAATCGGTGAAGAATATTTTAGAATGGTTCGAGGTGTGCCTTCAGGAAAAATGGATACGGGAGGCCATCTATTGTCAAAAGGTCTATCGCCTTCACGCCAAGACCATCCAAACCTTTGATCCGGAGCGGTATGATGCCATGACGGATCGGATTGAAAACCGAAAAAAGGAGATCGAAGCCGAAGAGCAGCAACAGCGGACAGCATCCAGTAAAACGGGAGATATTCCGGCTGACGGTCGGTAGGGAAAGGTTACGGGAAAATGAGAAAAAAATCGGCAAACCGTCTACCCATTATCGAATGGATCGAAACGTTCTACCTTCCGGTATTTCTGCAGTGGCTGGCCGCCATGGGGACGGAGGATGCGGCCCAACAGGAGACGCTGAGAGAACAGCTGGTGGATCTTCGGAACCGGTTTCCCTATTCAGGGGAGATCGATTCGGAAAAAGGCGGGCTGTGGGATTGGCTCAAATCGCTGCTCGGGAAAGGTGGCGACTGAGCCCTGTGGGCCACCGCACAGGGGGATTCCATTCAGCGGATCACCGGAAGTCCTCCCCGCCATGGGCGACTGCGGACGAGTGGGAGGAGATTCACCGGTTTCTGGCCCGGGCGGTGGCGCGCCATGGAGCGGCGTTGTCCGAGGCGGTTCGCCGGGCCCGGGAACTGGAAAATTGCCTGGCGTGCATTTCGGCCGCGTTTCAGGATATTTGCCCCGCCACGTGCAGCCGCTGCCCCGAGCCCTGTTGTTTGGGGGCCGGCGTGTGGTTCGATTACCGGGATCTGATCTTTTTCCATCTGACCGGCCGGCTTGTGCCGCCGGCCCAGCCCATGGCCCGGATGGCGGGAGACGGCTGCCGTTACCTGGGGGCCCGGGGATGCCGCCTCGGCCGGTTGTCACGGCCCTGGATTTGCACATGGTACGTCTGCCCCACCCAGACGCGCCGACTGCGGCGGGACGGGGACCCGGCCGGTTTGCTGGGGATGGTGGGCAGGTCGCAATCCCTGCGAAAGGAGATGGCCGCGCATTTCATCGGCGTGGTCCGCCCGGCGACCGATGCGGCCGCTACTTGAGAGGACGGGATCAGCCGTCTCCGGACCGTTTGAAAATCCGCAGGGTCTGTTCTCCAAACTGTTCTTTTTCCAGGTTGTTCATCTTGAGCACAACATCCAGAACCTCGGTCCAGGGAACCGGGGACTCGATGGTCAGGGTGACGTTACCGGTGACATCCGGCTCGATGGCGAAATTCATGTCACTGACATCCCTCAGCATATGCAAGACTTTCCGGATATCGGCCTGATAAAAATCAGGGGCGATGGTCGGCGTCGGCGGTTCCGGGGGCGCCCTTGACAGATCGTGCGCCGGCGGGCGCTCCCTGTTTTTTTCCACCTTCAGGACATCGGATTTGTCGTACCCGATGGTCGCCCCGAACAGATCGGCCTTGATCTGCCCGTTTTCCTCCCAGGTTTTTTCCGCCCGCACCGTTTTTCCGCTCTTCAGGTAGATGGTGTCGGCCATGGCAGGGGCCGCCGCCAGACCGACGACGATCCCGCCCAGAAAAGCGGCGGCGGTCGTTGCCCATCGGCTATATCCGGTCGCACCGGACATTGGCCAGCCTCTCTTCGAACGCATCGTCCATCGCCTCGGTGAAGGTTTCCATCGGGTAATCGTCGCCGCAGGACCTGCAGCGCAAATAGACGCGGCGTCACGTATGGCGAATCGTCAGGGGGCCGCCGCAGCGAGGGCACCCCATGGGGGTATGGGTCATGGTTTCTTCTCCTGGATCCGTCGATTTCCGGCCCGGAATTCCGTTCCGGTTTCCGGGATTCTCTCCGGGCCGAAGACAAAGCAGATTGACAGGATTCAGGGCTTCTGTCAAATGAAAACAGGGTGTTTAGGCAAATAAAGACGACAATCCAAAAAACGGCAGGTAGAGGATGGACAATCGATTTTGCACGGGATTCACCGCCGGGGCCGTGGCCGCCGGCTTGAAAAAGAAAAAAGGGGCCAAAGATCTGGGGATCATCTTCTCCGAAGTCCCGGCGGCGGTGGCCGGTGTCTTTACCCGGAACCGGGTCCAGGCCGCCCCGGTACGGCTCGACCGGGACCGAATCACCGCCGGGGTCTGCCGGGCGGTGGTTGTCAACAGTGGGAACGCCAACTGCTGCACCGGCACCAAAGGGATGGCGGACGCTGTCGGCATGGGCCGGTTGGCGGCCCAGGGACTCGGGGTGGCGGAGGAAACGGTGCTGGTGGCCTCCACGGGTGTGATCGGGCAATCCCTGGATATCGAGAAGGTGGCGACGGCCATGCCGGATCTCGTGGCCTCCCTTCGCCCGGACGGCTTGACCGACGTGGCCGAGGCCATGCTCACCACCGACCTTGTGCCGAAGGTCGTCTCCCGAACCGGGGAGATCGGGGGCCAGCCGTTTACGGTGATCGGTGCGGCCAAGGGGTCGGGGATGATCCGACCCGACATGGCCACAATGCTTTGTTTTGTCTGTACCGATGTGGAAGCGGCGCCGGAGACCCTCCAGCGGCTCCTGAACCGGTCCGTGGACCGTTCCTTCAACCGGATCACGGTGGACGGGGACACGTCCACCAATGACACCGTGCTGCTGATGGCCAGCGGACGGTCGGGCGTCGCCGTCCATGAACCCGGTGGGGAAGCGGTCTTTGGCGCGGCGCTGGATGGGGTGCTCCTGGACCTGGCCCGGATGATCGTCCGGGACGGCGAGGGGGCGACCAAACTGGTGGAGATCGCCGTGGACGGGGCTGAATCGGATGCCGCGGCCCGTCTGGTGGCCGATACGGTGGCCCATTCCAACCTGGTCAAGACGGCGCTGTTCGGGGAAGATGCCAATTGGGGGCGGATCATCGCCGCCGTCGGCCGGGCCGGCATCCCCCTCGATCCGGATCGGATCGATATCCGCTTCGATGATGTGCTCATGGCGGAGGGCGGCATGGGGTGCGGCGAGGCGGCGGAAGCCGCGGCCACACGGGTGCTGAAAACCCCTGAATTTACCATCTCGGTGGATTTGAATATGGGCGAGGGCCGGGCCTCGGCCCTGACCTGCGATTTTTCCCTGGAGTATGTCCGGATCAATGCCGATTACCGATCCTGACGTCTCCCGGAATTCGGTTCGGAAAATCATTCATGTCGATATGGACGCCTTCTATGCGTCCGTGGAACAGCGGGACCGGCCGGAATTGCGGGGAAAACCGGTGATCGTGGGCGGTGATCCCGATCGGCGGGGGGTCGTCGCCGCCTGCTCTTATGAGGCCCGGCGGTACGGCATCCATTCGGCCATGGCCGCCGTAACGGCCCGGCGGCGTTGCCCCGACGCCGTTTTTCTCCGGCCCCGGTTCGAGGTCTACCGGCAGGTTTCCGGCCAGATCCGGGAGATCTTTCTGCGGTACACCGATCTGGTGGAGCCCCTCTCCCTGGACGAGGCCTTCCTCGACGTGACCCGGAATAAACAAGAGATGGCATCGGCCACCCGGATCGCCCGAACCATCAAAGAAGAGATCCGGGAAGAAACGGGCCTGACCGCCTCGGCCGGTGTCTCCTTCAACAAGTTTCTGGCCAAGATCGCGTCGGATTTCAACAAGCCCGACGGCATCACCGTCATCCCCCCGGAGATGGCCGAGGATTTCATCGACCGCCTGCCCATCGGCAAATTTTTCGGGGTCGGACAATCCACCGAAGCCCGGATGCACGCCCTGGGCGTCCGGACCGGAGCGGACCTCCGGCGGCTGGAGATTTCCGAGCTGCTCCGCCATTTTGGAAAGGCCGGCCGGTTTTTCTATGCCATCGCCCGGGGCCGGGACGACCGGCCGGTGATGCCGGACCGGATCCGGAAGTCCCTGGGCAAAGAGACGACCCTTGCCGAGGACATCGACGACCCGGACCGGATGCTGGACATCCTCGGGGAGATCGCCCGGAAGCTGGAAGACCTGGTCCGAAGCCACGAGATCCAGGCCCGGACCGTGGTGCTGAAAGTCAAATACGCTGATTTCCGAACCATCACCCGCAGCGCCACCTTCTCCGCGCCGGTGGAAACCGCGGAGGCCATCATGACCCACATCGCCGATCTCCTCTCCAAGACGGCGGCCGGCCGTAAAAAAGTCCGGCTGCTGGGCATCACCCTCACCAATTTTGCCGGAGAGGACGCCGTCCCCCGTTGTCATCGACAACTCCCCCTTCCGTTTTCCCCTGAAAAAATCCGATTTCCGTAGAATTTTTAATTTTTACCAACAAAATTGTATTGTATAAAAAATTAAATAACAAAAATGTTATTTAATTGAAGGGTGAATCGCTAAAATGATAGACCCGAAGATGCGATTCTTTAGTATCAGTATTTATATGTATAATATTTACGGATGGTTATTAAAAAATTCATATTCTTTTTCCTCGATGGCACTTCCATTGCATCTCTCCAAAGCAACAGGAGATTTTCCCGGGAACATGAGATTGCGAAGCAGATGGAACGGTTACATCCACAAATATCTATCCCAACCGTAGTCAAGGAGGAGAAAGCATCATGAAGAAAGCACTATTGACCCTGTTGTTTGCCCTGATCGGCGCCGCCGGCGCCTGGGCCGCGGATGAAGATCCGACGGTCCTGACCAATGCCGCTGCTGTCGAACTGGTCCAGACCCACGCCAATTTTCTCTGGACTCTCATCGCCGCCGCCATGGTGTTTTTCATGCAGGCGGGTTTTGCCATGGTCGAAGCGGGATTCACCCGGGCGAAAAACGCCATCAACATCATGATGAAAAACCTCATGGATTTTTCCATGGGCTCCCTCTTTTACTGGGCCATCGGGTTCGGGCTCATGTTCGGCGTCTCCAAATCGGGATGGATCGGCACGTCCGGGTTTTTCCTGTCGGATTTCACGCCGGGCGGCGATCCCTGGGTGCTGGCCTTCTGGATGTTCCAGGTGGTGTTTGCGGCGACGGCGGCCACCATCGTGTCGGGCGCCATGGCGGAGCGGACCAAGTTCGTCGGTTACCTGTGCTACAGCGCCGTCCTCAGCGCCCTGATCTACCCCATTTTCGGGTCCTGGGCCTGGGGCAGCCTTTATAACGGCAGCGGCTGGCTGGAAGGGTTCGGCTTTATCGATTTCGCCGGCTCCACGGTGGTCCATTCCGTGGGCGGCTGGGCGGCCCTGGCCGGGGCCATCGTACTGGGTCCCCGGCTGGGCAAATACGCCAAGGACGGATCCATCCGCCCGATCCTGGGCCACAACATGCCCCTGGCGGCCCTGGGCGTCTTCATCCTCTGGCTGGGATGGTTCGGGTTCAATCCCGGCTCCACCACCACGGCGGATAAATCCATCGCCATGATCTTCGTCAACACGAATCTCGCCGCCGCCGCCGGTGCGGTTCTGGCCATGATCACCTCCTGGATGAAATTCGGAAAACCGGAGGTCGGCATGAGCCTCAACGGGGCCCTGGCCGGTCTGGTGGGCATTACCGCGGGCTGCGCCAATGTGTCCCCCATGAGCGCCGTCGTTATCGGGGCCATTGCGGGGGTGATCGTGGTCCTCTCCGTGCTCTTCTTCGACCGGATCAAGGTCGACGACCCGGTGGGCGCCATTTCCGTTCACGGTGTCTGCGGCGCCTGGGGCACCCTGGCCGCCGGCATCTTCAACATCGGCGGCACCAGCCTCCAGATCATCGGCGTGCAGTTGCTGGGCATCGCGGCCTGCTTTGTCTGGACCTTCGTGACGGCCTTCGCCATGTTCAAAGCCATTGAAAAGACCGTTGGACTGCGGGTTTCTCCGGAAGAGGAGATGGAAGGCCTCGACTTCACCGAACATGGTGGAAATGCCTACCCGGATTTCGAGATTCTGTCCCACGGCGGCATCGGGGTCGTCTCCGGCTTCGGAGGCGGTTCCGAAAAGCCCGCCGGCAAGCTGTCCCAGTTGGTGGCGGGCGAAGAGGCCGGATAACCCTCCTCCCCTATCAAGGTGCATCCGCGAACGTCCTCACTCCGTATCGTCGTTCGCCTCCTGGCCGCGTCTGTCCCGGAATGCCTCCCCGGGCCGGACGCGGCCTCTTTATTGGGGTCCGTCGGCCTTCCGGTTTTAAATTGCTGTTTTCATTTGACAGGTCAGTCGGTTTTCCGATATCTAGTCAGAGCGACAAATGATCACAGGACCCCATTCGAAGAGGTGACGGATGCATCAGGATACCCACCTATCCAGCAATAAGGTGGTGTCGATTCTCCAGACCATTGAGGAACTCAACCTCCTCAAGGACGTGGACACCATCCTCGACAAGACCCTCTACGAAGCGAGAAAACTCGCCAATGCCGATGCCGGATCGATATTCTTGAAGGAAAAAGAGACCCTCCGCTTCTCTTACGTTCAAAACGACACCCTTTTTCCCAAAGATGAAGCCAACGTGGCCTTGTACGCCGATTTCCGGCTGCCCATCAGCGCCCGATCCATTGTGGGATATGCAGCCCTGACCGGGGAGACGGTGGTCATCGACGACGCGTATCGGCTGGACGACAGCCTGCCCTATAGTTTCAACCCGGCCTACGACCGGAAATCCGGCTACAAAACGGTATCGGTGCTGGCCATTCCGCTGGGATCTTTTTCCGAGCGGCTGGTGGGCGTCATGCAGCTCATCAACGCCCGGGACGAAACGGGAAAACCGGTGCCCTTCTCCCGGGAAAGCCAGAACTATATGCCCCTGTTCGCCAACCACGCCTCCCTGGCCATCGAACGGGGCATCATGAACCGGGAACTGATCCTGCGGATGATGAAGATGGCCGAGCTGCGGGATCCCCACGAAACCGGCGCCCATGTCCAGCGGGTGGGGGCCTACTCCGCGGAGCTGTATCAGCAGTGGGCATTGGTTCAGGGGATCGACCGGAACACCATCCGGCGGAACCGGGACGTCATCCGGCTCTCTTCCATGCTCCACGACGTGGGCAAGGTGGGCATCTCCGACGTGATCCTCAAAAAGCCCGGAAAACTGGACGAGGATGAGTTCCAAACCATGCGGTGGCACACCATCTTCGGCGCCCGGTTGTTTCTCCAGAACACCTCCAGCCTGGACGAGATGAGCTGCGACATCGCCCTCAACCACCACGAAAAGTGGAACGGGACCGGGTATCCCGGCCATGTGCCGGATATCCTGAGCGAGGGCATACCCATGTCGGCGCCCAAAAAGGACGAGGAGATCCCGATCGCCGCCCGCATCACGGCCCTGGCCGACGTGTTCGACGCCCTCTCCTCCCGCCGGTCCTACAAAGAGCCCTGGACCGACGAGGACATCCTCAAGGTCATCGAGCAGGATTCCGGGACCCATTTCGATCCGGCCATTGTGGAGATTTTTTTCCAGATCTTCGACGTCATCAAGGCCATCCGGGAAAAATACCGGGAGTAAGACCGGTTTTATGGAAGGTCAGACCCAGTGCCGCCGGTGCGGGACCTGTTGCCGGAAAGGGGGGCCCGCCCTTCACCGGGCCGATGGGCCGCTGGTGGAAAGGGGCGCCGTTCCCCTGAAGCATCTCTATACGCTCCGGAAGGAGGAACTGGCGTGGGAAAACGTCCGGGGCGGCGTGGTTCCCCTGGAAACGGAGATCGTCAAGATAAAGGAAAAAGAAGGGGAACGGGCCTGCCGGTATTTCAATGAAGCGGAAAAGGGGTGCATCATTTATGAAAACCGGCCCCTGGAATGCCGGGTGTTGAAGTGCTGGGACACCCGGGAGATCGAGCGGATCTACCGGCGGGAGCGCCTCTGCCGACAGGATCTCCTTGCGGGGGTGACGGGACTGTGGGACTTGGTGGCGTCCCACGAAAAGGAATGCGGGCTGGCGCGCATCCGGGCGCTGAGACCCGATGCGCGCGCGGCGGACCGGCAGACCCTCTCCCGGATCATCGCCTACGACCGGGAGATGCGGCGGCTGGTGACGGAGCGGTCCAATATGGAACCGGAGATCCTCGATTTTCTCCTGGGCCGGCCCCTTTCTCTCATCATCGCCCGTGAGCGGTCCCGGCCCCGGTTTCACGGTCATGATTCGGGGGGTGCGGCGTCCATAGAGCCGGCCGCCCTGTCAGGGCGTTGACTTTTGGTCATTTTTCATTTATACGCAAGGAACGCTAAGATCGGCGCATTCGCAGCTCGCACGGAACCGTAACTTCAACCGATAACAGAGACGGGAGCGTTCATTTGGTTGAGCAGGCGAAGGTATCTTTCCAGAATCGGTCTTTTCATCAAGGCGGCCCCAACGCCAAGCGCCAAAAATCCCTCGCATCCTATATCATCACGTTTGTCATCCTTTTCGGCATCTGGCTGCTCCTGTCGGGCCGGTTCGATCTTTTTCACATCGCCCTGGGCGTCGCTTCCTGCCTGCTGGTAACCCTTTTCTCCTCGGATTTGCTCCTGCCGTCCCCCGACGTCCTGCGGTTGCCCGGCCTCTGGTTCCGCTTCATCAAATACATCCCCTGGCTCCTTTATCAGGTGCTGGTGGCCAATATCCATGTCATGTATCTCGTCTTTCATCCCCGGATGATGAAGCGCATCGATCCCCGGATCATGGAATTCGATTCCCGGTTGAAAAGCGACATGTCCCGGGTGACCCTGGCCAATTCCATCACCCTGACGCCCGGCACCATCACCGTCCATATCTCCATTTACGGTCACATCACCTTCCATGTCATCGATATCGAATCGGGGAAGACACTCCCCTGGATCATGGAAGCGAGAATCGCGGACGTATTCGAAGAGTAACGACGCCATGCATCATTTTTTTCTTTTTGCCGCCATCTGTTTGGCCCTGCTGATCATCCTCTCCCTCTACCGGGCGGTGATCGGCCCCACGGTACTGGACCGGATGATCGGGGTCAACGCTATCGGCAGCAAGACCACGGCTTTGCTGATCCTCATCGGTCTGCTCTACCATCGGGTCGATATGTTCGTGGACATCGCGCTGGCCTATGCCATGCTCAATTTCATCGCCGTACTCGCCGCATCCCGGTATTTCCAGAAACGGAAAGGGTTGTTCGATGAAATCGAGCAGTTGCGAAAGGAAGGAGAGATCCGTTGATCAATCTCATCGCCGCTCTGTTTGTTTGTCTCGGGTTGGTCTTTTTCACGGGCGGAGCCGTGGGAATCATCCGCATGCCCGATTTCTACTCCCGCCTCCATCCGGCGGGAAAGCTCGATACCATGGGCCTGCTCATGTCCATGCTGGGAATGGCCCTGTACACCGTTCAAGGCTTTGCCCTCGGCGACCTGCTGACGGGATTGAAGATCATCCTGATCGTGGTCTTCGTGTTCATTACCAGTCCCACCGCCACCCATGCCATCGTGGATGCGGGCGTCCGGGCGGGGCTGGAACCGTGGACCCAGGAGCGGAACGGAGGGGAGTCATGAGCTGGCAGTTGGATATGATCATACTGGTCTTCGTCATCATCAGCGGAGTCGGGGCCATCATGGTGCGCGACCTTCTGGGGGCGGCCATTCTTTTCGGTGCCTACAGTTTTCTCATGTGCCTGTTATGGGCCATCATGGGGGCGGTGGACGTTGCCTTCACCGAGGCGTCCGTGGGGGCGGGGGTCAGCACGGTCCTTTTTGTCGCCGCGGTATTCCGAACCACAAGGAGGTCAAAGGATTGAAGATCCTCGCCATGGTCTCGGTACTGCTGACCGGGGGGATCCTGATTTACGGGACGGCGGCATTTCCCGAATTCGCGGATCCCAACGCGCCGCCGGCCACCCATGTCTCTCCCCACTACATTGAGGAGGCGGTCGCGGAGACCTCGGTGCCCAATATCGTTACGGCGGTGCTGGCCGACTACCGGGGATTCGATACCCTGTTCGAAACGACCGTGGTCTTTTCAGCGGCCATGGCCTGTTTTTTTCTGTTGCGGGTATTCGGAGAAGATGATCGCGGTCCGTCGGAAAAACTCTACCGGCACCTGCCGACGGGCATCACCCTCCGCATCGAAGCCGGGGGCAAAGAACCGTATTCCAGCGAGTTCGAACGGATCGACAGTACGTGGATTCCCCATGACGTGATCGTGAAAACCACTACGCGCCTGATCATTCCCTTTATCCAGCTGTTCGGCCTCTACGTCATCGCCCATGGGCACCACAGCCCGGGCGGCGGGTTTCAAGGGGGGGTGATCCTGGGGGCCTCCATTATTCTCTATGCCATTTCCCAGAACCTTCGGCATGCGATGGGCCGAATGGGCGAGACCGTCAGTGCGGTCTTCTGCGCCGCCGGGGTCTTTATCTACGCCGGCGCCGGGGCCCTGTGCCTCCTGCTGGGCGCCAATTTTCTCGATTATTCGGGCCTGGCACCCGTTTTCGGGGTCGATGGGATCCAGGCCCGGTCCCTGGGGATCCTGGTGGTGGAGATCGGGGTCGGACTTGCCGTGATGTCGGCCATGGTCTGGATCTATTACAACCTCGCCTCGATGGGACGCCATCAAGAGGGCCTCTAGCGGAGACCGAACCCCATGAGCGAGTTCATTTCCTTTTTCGTCGGCAAGTTCAACTACTGGGCCTTCATCATTCTGATGATGATCGGTATCTACGCCATGATCGCCAAAAAAAACCTGGTGAAAAAGATCATCGGAATGAACATATTTCAGACCGCCATCATTCTGTTTTACATCTCCACCGCCGCCAAGCGGGACGCCGGAATTCCCATCATCGCCCATGGCCATGGATTAAGCGAACACGGCGCCCTCGCCGCCGAATACATCAATCCGCTCCCTCACGTTCTCATGCTCACCGCCATCGTGGTATCGGTGGCGACCCTGGGCGTGGCCCTCACCCTGGCGGTCAAGGTCTATCGCGGGTACGGTACCCTGGAGGAGGATGAGAT
The DNA here is from genome assembly GCA_964409085.1 of uncultured Desulfobacteraceae bacterium. Taxonomy (GTDB): domain Bacteria; phylum Desulfobacterota; class Desulfobacteria; order Desulfobacterales; family JAABSP01; genus JAABTD01. The sequence continues at coordinate 41,564 of CAYPCE010000013.1, forward strand.
CGCCGATCGCATCCGGACCCAGGGGGGGGATCGATGAGTCTGCATCTGCCCGCCTTACCGGTCGTCGTTCCGCTCCTCTCGGCCCTGTTGATCCCCATATTGGGCTGGTTTAACCGGCGTCTTCCCTTTCCCATCGCCCTGGCGGCACTGGCCGCCGGCCTGCTGTCGGCCCTCGGTCTGATGGGGACTGTGCTCCAGGAGGGGGTGGTAGGCTATAAAATGGGCGGATGGGACCCTCCCTGGGGGATCGCCTACCGGGTGGACCATCTCAACGCCCTTGTGCTGGTGGTCGTGACGGCCGTCGCCCTGGCGGGTTTGATCGCAACGAGAGACCGCGTGAGAGCGGAATTCGAGGATCGGATCGTTGCGTTCTATACACTCTTCGTTCTGTTCGTCACCGGTCTGTCGGGCATTCTCCTCACGGGGGATGCGTTCAACCTGTATGTTCTTCTGGAGATCGCTTCCCTCACCGGATACGCGCTCGTCGGCATGGGGGAAGACCGGGCCGCCCTGGCGGGACTCAACTACATTCTGATGGGCACCATCGGCGCCTCTTTTTACCTGTTGGGTATCGGCTACCTCTACTTGATGACCGGAACCCTCAATATGGTGGACCTGGCGGACCGACTGCCGGATCTGTATGGTCATCGGGTGGTGGCCATGGCGTTTTTCATCTGTCTGACCGGACTCTTTGTCAAAATGGCCTTCTTTCCGGTCCATGTCTGGCTGCCCAATGCCTATGCCAATGCGCCCTCCGCCGCGAGCATCCTCATTGCGCCACTGACCACCAAGGTAATGATTTACGTGATGATCCGGATCACCCTGACGGTCTTCACTCCCGACTACGCCTTCGACACCCTGGACATCCACAACGCCGTCGTCTGGCTGGCGACCATCGCCATCGTGATGGGATCGATCTTCGCCCTGGCCCAGCATCGGCTAAGACGCATCCTCTCCTACATTATCGTGGCGGAAGTCGGATATATGGTGGGAGGATTCTGGCTGGGAAACCGCGCGGGTATCACCGGTTCGATTCTCCACATCGTCAACGACGCCGCCATGACCCTGTGCGTCTTTCTGGCCGCCGGCGCGCTCCTGACCCGCATTCAGGGGGACCGATTGACCCACCTCCAGGGGCTGTTCCGGAAGATGCCCGTTTCCATGGCGGCCCTGGCCGTCGGCGGGCTCTCCATCATCGGCGTGCCGCC
>CAYPCE010000014.1:0-5700 GCA_964409085.1 uncultured Desulfobacteraceae bacterium
ACATCCAATACATCCAGCATTTTTATTTCCTCCCACAATTCTTTGATGCGTTCTTTATCGATCAGTTTGTTGGACATGATCAGCGTGGCCGCCAGGATGATGGGCGACAGCTTTTTGGCATGGAACAGGGCGGTTTCAAAGCGGATGACCTGTTCCACGATTTCGCTTCGGCGCGTGCCGGTTTCCCTGCCGTAGAGCGGCAGAAAGACCAGTTCCAGGAAATTATCGAAGGTCCCTTCATTCACTGCTTCGCGAATCTCCGCGAATCGCTTCCGGGCATCCCGACGGCTGAAGTCGATCACGGTCGGTGTGTAGCGCCCGCTGGCGGTGACCACTGTTTTTTCACCGGCGTAGACCTCGCCGGAGGCCAGAATGATGTCGGTCAGATGCGGGCCCCACTGTTTCGCTCCCGTGAAATGATATGCCGCAGACCTCCTCGATCCGGCCGGTCTTGACGCCGATCACATCCAGGGTCTGGCCGCGCAAGGCGCCGGCCAGCCACTTGACAATTATATCGTGATTCTGGGCGTAGTCCGAGCCGTTTTTGCTGTCCATTCCTGATCTCTGCATGATACCATAAAGCGTTTTATCATTTCAAAGGGGCGCACTTTTGTTAGGCGGATGGAAATGATATGCACCAAAAAAAATAATAGGGAACGACGGGAAAAAAATCAACATCAATCCCTGGAACAGATCGAGCCGACGACCGGGTTGTCCGCTCCGTCGGTGTCTCCGTCCCGGCCGTCTACAAAAGGTTCCGGACGTCGTTGTTTTTGGCGAATGGGGACACAATCCGAACTTTTGAAAGAAAGCGTAGGCGAAATAGATTTGTTTTTACTTGTCAAACCATACGAGGGTTGAATGATGATAGTTGTCGTAGTAAAAACAAATATGGGTATTTCTGGTCAAGACCACCTTGTAAGCAACGCAATGATTATTCTGGCGGGAAGAAAAAATGATTGAGAACATCAAAATCAAGAACTTTACAGCATTTGATGAACTTGAAACCGGTTTCTGTCCGGGCGTCAATATTCTTGTTGGCGCCAATGGTACGGGAAAGACCCATTTACTGAAGATTCTCTATGCATTGTCGCAACCCAAATGGGAAGAAGGTATGTTTTCTTCCTCAACGGAATTGAAATTACTTAGATTATTCAGGCCCAGTGGATCATTTAATCGATTGCTGAAAAAAGGAAAATCCGAATCTTTCGTTTCAATCTCAGTTGAAAATGCCGAGAGAACGATTGAAATGATGGACAAGAAAAATACTGGTAAGATAAGTGTCCAAAAAAAGGGTGATTTGCTTCCAGGGACTGTCTTGAAACCCGTATATTTTCCAGTGAAAGAGATGTTGGCGAACGCACCAGGCTTCCGCTCCCTATATACTGAACGAGAAACCCATTTCGAAGAAGTCTATGCGGATATCATCGACAAAGCGTTTCTTCCGCCGCTCAAAACCGTGGATCCCCGTCTTGAAGCGTCATCTGTCCGACTGCGAAAAGCAACCGGTGGGAAGGTCATCACCAAAAACGAAGTCTTTTACCTGAAAACAGGGAGAGGTGAATTCGAATTCACATTGGTGGCCGAAGGTATGCGGAAGCTCGCGTTGCTGTGGTTGTTGATTCGGAATGGATCATTAGGTGAAAACACCATTCTTTTCTGGGACGAGCCGGAGACCAACATCAATCCCTCCATGATTCCTTTGGTGGTCGATGTTCTGTTTGAACTGGAGCGGATCGGGGCTCAGATTTTCATTGCAACCCATAGCTATGTGGTATGCAAAGAGTTCGACCTTCAACGAAAGGCGCACTCGCTCCGGTATTATTCTCTTTTTCAAACGGAAACCGACGGAATCGGCCTATCGACATCTTCCACCTACCATAACCTCAAGCCGAACCAGATTTCCGAGCAATATGGGCGAATGTACGACAGGGAAATCGAACGAGCATTAGGTGGGGCAAATGGGTGATGTGCTGATAGAAGGCGAACTCGAGTTCGATTTTAGTAAAGCGGATCGGGCGGAGCGCTTCGACGAAGAAAGTCGCCATGGGATGTCCCATTGCATGAAGGCCGTGGATTTCTTGGTCGAATGGCCGGACGCGCTGTGGCTTGTGGAAGCAAAAGATCCCTCCATCAGCACGATTCCCGATCATGAATCGGAAAAGTCTCGAAGAAAGTTTATCCGCCGACTGCAACGAAAAACCCTTTTCCACGAAGACCTTGGTCCCAAGGCCAAGGACACATTCCTTTATCTCCACTTGACGGACCGCATCCCTGAAAAGCCGCTCAAATATTTCGTTTTGATCGCCATGGAGGCCTTCGAAAAAGAACTACTTGGCGCTTCCACCCTGGAACTCAAACAGGCCAGTTGCCTCGTGGGTCCTATAGACTCCCATTGGGAGACGCCATACATCGCGGATGCCGCAGTGTTCGACATCGCTTCATGGAATCACCATTTGAATCGATGTCCGGTTCGGCGGCGAAAGAAGGAGTATGGGCCATTGCGGTAAATCCCGCACCATCGGTGCACACGACGCCCATTAACGGAAATTTTCTATGAAATCAAATGAAAACAAACAGGATGTTTCGACATCCGACACCTTCCCCATCATCGGCCTCGGCGCCTCCGCCGGGGGCCTGGATGCCCTGAAATCCTTTTTTTCCGAGGCGCCGGAGACGGGGGGCATGGCCTATGTGGTGGTGGTCCACATGCCCTCGGATTCGCCGAGCATGATGCCCGAGCTGCTTCAGAAGACGACCGGCATTCCCGTTTCCACGGCCGAAGACGGGCAACTCATCGAACCGGACCATGTCTACGTCGTCCCGCCGGACAAGGAGATCGGCGTTTTCAAGGGCCGGCTTCAGCTCCTGGACCTGGTGAAAAAGACCGGCGGCCTGCCCATCGACGGGTTTTTGCGGTCCCTGGCCCTGGATGGGGGCGACAGGGCCGCGGCGGTGATCCTGTCGGGAACCGGCACGGACGGGACCCTGGGCGCCCGGGAGATCAAGGCCAAGGGCGGCCTGCTCCTCGCGCAGTCCGAGGAGTCGGCCGGTTACGACGGCATGCCCCGGAGCGTGATCAACACGGGCCTGGTGGACGTGGTGCTGCCGCCGGAGGAGATGCCGGCGAAACTCGTTCAGTTTTTCACGCACCCGGCGTCGGTCCCGGACAGGGAGAAGGCCGGGGAAACGGGCGGCCGTGAAGAATGGCTGAACAAGGTCTTCGCCCTTTTGCGCGCCAAAACCGGCAACGATTTTTCGTCCTACAAGGCCAACACCACCCTGCGCCGCATCGGCCGCCGCATGGGATTGAACGCAATCCAGGACCACGACGCGTACATCCGCTTTATGCGGGAAAACCCCGTCGAGGTGGAGGCCCTGTTCCGGGACCTGTTGATCGGGGTGACCCGGTTCTTCAGGGATCCCGAATCCTTCGACGCGCTGAAATCCGCGATCCTGCCCCAAATGTTGGAGGGGATGTCCGAAGACGGGGTTTTCAGGGCCTGGATTCCGGGGTGCGCCACCGGCGAGGAGGTCTATTCCCTGGCCATGACGCTGCGCGAATGCCTCGACGACAAACGAAAACGGATCGACCTGAGGCTGTTCGGCACGGATATCGACGATTTCGCCATCGACAAGGCCCGGGAAGGGCTTTACCCCGACAGCATCGCGGCGGATGTGAGCCCCGAACGGTTGAAGCGGTTTTTTGTCAAAGAAGGGGACTTCCACCGCATCCGCAAGGAAATCCGGGACTGCGTCGTCTTCTCGGTACAGAACCTGCTCAAAGATCCGCCCTTTTCCCGGTTGAACCTGCTGTGCTGCCGCAACCTGCTCATCTACCTGGACGCCGACGCCCAGAAAAAGGTCCTGCCGCTGTTCCACTATACCCTGGCCCCCGGCGGGGTTCTAATGCTCGGTTCCTCCGAGACCGTCGGCGGCTTCACGAACCTGTTCGAGGTCGTGGACAAGAAATGGAAGATCTACCGGCGGCGGGAGATTCCCCAGGCCCTTTACCGGGAAATCGAATTTCCCAGTGGATCGCCGGCCGGATCACCCCCGGAAAAACCGGCGCCGGCCGGTTCCCAAAGCCGGAAAGCATCCGATATTGCCCAGGCGACCCAAAAAGCGGTTTTGGACGAATTCGCCCCTACGGCGGTGCTGGTGGATGCCGACGGCGATGTGCTGTACGTGCAGGGCCGGACCGGCAAATACCTGGAAACGCCCAGCGGCCCGCCGTCGTGGAACATCCTGGACATGGCCCGGGAAGGTTTGCGCATCGAATTGTCCTCGGCCCTCCGGTCCGCCCGGTCCACCAAGAAGCCGGTGATCCGCCAACAGGTATCCGTCAAGATCAACGGCGGCGTGCAGACCATCGATCTTCACGTCTGTCCGCGGCAGGCGCCCAAGGACCTGGCCGGCCGGTTCCTGGTGGTTTTCCAGGACGTCGACGCCCCGCCCCCGGGGCCGTCCGGTGAAAAGGGTGACGGCGTCGAAACGGGTCCGGGGGCCTCGCGCATCGACGCGCTGGAAAAAGAACTCCAGACCACCCGGGAAGACCACCAATCAACGGTGGAAGAACTGGAATCCGCCAACGAGGAACTCAAATCCACCAACGAGGAATTGCAGTCGGCCAACGAAGAACTCCAGTCCACCAACGAGGAGCTGGAATCCTCCAAGGAAGAGCTTCAATCCCTCAACGAAGAACTCCAGACGGTCAACGCCGAACTCCAAAGCAAGGTCGAGGAGCTGTCTGCGACCCACGACGACATGCGCAACCTGCTCAACAGCACCGAGATCGCCACGATTTTCGTGGACAACGACCTGCGGGTCCGGCGGTTCACGCCGGAGGCGACCACCATCGTCAACCTCATTCCCTCCGACCTGGGCCGGCCCCTCCGGCATGTGGCGACCAATCTGGCCTACGACGGCTTGATGACGGACCTGGAAGCGGTCCTGCGGAAAACGAGGCCGAAAGAAGTGGCCTTGCAAACCACGGAGGGCGGATGGTATAACATGCGCATCATGCCGTATCGCACCACGGACAACCGGATCGATGGGGCTGTTCTCACCTTTGCGAACATCGACGATCAGAAAGAAGTCCAGGCATCGATAGAGAAATCCAGGCGGAAAGCGGAGGACGCCTGGGACCTGGTGCGCACCGTTTTCGACATGGACCTGGACCCCATGGCGGTGCTCGACGGCGCGGGCGGCATCGTGATCGCCAACCCGGCCCTTTCCCGGCGCATGGGCGTGCCCCAGGATGCGATCGAAGGGATGGATTTGCTTGGGACCGCCGAGGCGTCCCGGACCTCCGGGGCTTCGGAAACCCCAACAATCTTCAACGCCGCCCAAGTCTCCGAATTGAAAGCCGCCCTGGCGGAAGGCCGGGACTTCATCCTGCGGGACTTTAAAATGAACACGCCTGAAGGCGAAGCGCGGTTTACGGTCGCCGGCCGGATTATTCGACAAGAGGGGGACGCCCCCTACCGCATCCTGTTGCGGTTTGTGAAAGGAGCCGAACATGCCGAACGGACCTAAATCATCCGATACATTTGAAACGCTGCGTGAGCAGGCCGAAGAATTGCTCAGGCGGCGCCCGGAAGTCGCCCCCCCCCCCGCACGCACACGCATAAAAAAACGGTTGAGGGGCGGGCAGTGGTTGAGGAACGGAAAATCCACCGAGCGGTCCTGGGAATCCAG
>CAYPCE010000014.1:5710-38343 GCA_964409085.1 uncultured Desulfobacteraceae bacterium
TCAGGCGGCGCCCGCCAGCCCCCCCCCCCCCCCCCCCCCACACACACACACAAAAAAACGGTTGATGTGCTGGCATTGATTGACGAACTCAAAATCCACCAAGCGGAACTGGAAATCCAGAACGAGGAACTCAAACAGGCCCAGGAAGCGCTGTCAGACCTGCACCAGGAATTCGAAGCGTTGTATGAGTTCGCGCCCTGCGGCTACATCACCCTGAGCGCGGAACGGATCATCACCCGGGCCAACCTGACCGCCGTCCGCCTACTGGGGGAGACGAAACAGCGCCTTTTCCAGTCGAACTTCAGCCGGTTCGTCGCGCCAGGGGTGGAGGGAAGCTATCTGGCCGCCCTGCAGAGGGCCGCGGGAACAGGCGACAAACAGAGCATCGAGCTGCCGCTGAAAAGGGAAAACGGATCGGCCGGATGGGTCCGGGCCGACATCGAGGCGGACCGGGACGACGCCGGGGCGGCGATCCGGTGGCGGATCATCCTGCTGGACATCACCGAACAGCGGGCGGCCGACGAGGCCCGCCGGGAGAGCGAGGAAAAATTCCGCTCCATGATGGAATCGATGAAAGACGCGGTTTACATCGTTTCGAAAGATTTCCGCATCGAATACATGAACCCGAGAATGATCAGCCGGATCGGCCGGGAAGCGGTCGGGGAGATCTGCCACCGCGTCCTGTACGACCGAAACGGTCAATGTACCTGGTGCCCGATGGATCGAATCCAGGAAGGCGAGTACGTCGAATATGAGCTGGAGGGGCCCCAAGACGCCCGGGTTCGCGCCGTCGGAAATTCCCCCATCTATCACGCCGACGGCACGATCTCGAAGCTGACGATCTTCCGGGACGTCACCGAAACCAAGGCCATGGAAACCCAGCTCCGCCAGGCGCGGAAGATGGAGTCCATCGGCACGATGGCGGGCGGCATCGCCCACGATTTCAACAATATTCTGTATATCATCCTCGGCAACGCCGAACTGGCCATGGATTTCGCGTCGGATGGAAATTTGCAGCGCAACTGCCTGAAGCAGATACAGGACGCCGGTCTCCGGGGCGCGGCCGTGGTCCGGCGGCTTCTCGATTTCAGCCGCCCGTCGGAGAAAACCTTCGACCGGATCGACGCCGTCTCGGTGGTCCGGAAATCGCTCCAGTTCCTCCGCTCGACGATCCCCGCCACGGTGGAGATCCGGGCGGACCTTCCCGATGCGGACATTCCCGTTTTCGGCGATCCGACCCAGATCCAGCAGGCCCTGATGAACCTGTGCATCAATGCCGCCCACGAGATGGAAACGACCGGCGGGACCGTGAATATCGCCGTCGAAACCGCGATGATGGCGGCGGCGGACGTCAAGGGCCGCCCCGGCATGGCGCCCGGCGAATACGCGATTGTCGCCGTCCGCGACACCGGGCCGGGCATCGATCCGGCCATCCTCGACAGGCTTTTCGACCCCTATTTTACGACAAAGGAGGTCGGGAAAGGCTCGGGGCTGGGGCTCTCGGTGGTCCACGGCATCGTCAAAAACCACCGGGGCGCCGTGTCCGTGGACAGCCGCCCCGGAGACGGCGCCGTCTTCACCCTGTATTTTCCGCTGGCCGCCGGCGAAAACGCGCCGGCGGAGACTGACGCTTCCGACAGAACACCCACCGGCGACGAATCGATCCTTTTCGTGGACGACGAGGCGTCCATCGCCAAAATGGCGGAACAGATGCTGGGGGGGCTGGGCTATACGGTCCGGACGCGCCGGGACCCGGCGGAGGCCCTCGCCCTGTTCCGGGAAGATCCCGACCGCTTCGATCTGGTCGTCACCGACATGACCATGCCGTGCATGACCGGGGTTCAATTGTTCAAGAAATTGAAGGAGATCCGGTCCGATATCCCGGTCATTCTCTGCACGGGGCACAGCACCCAAATCGACGAAAAAGAAGCCGAACAACTCGGGCTCGCCGGGTTTGTCATGAAGCCGATGGCCCGGCGGGACATCGCCAAAGCCATCCGAAAGGCCCTTGGAGCCCCCGATGCGTGAACCGACCCGAAATGAACTGAAAGAACTGGTCGACGCCGCCCCCGTGGGGCATGTCGCCCTGACCGCGGAGGGCGACATCGAATGGGTGAACCGATCCGCCGGGGACCTTCTCGGACGGGCGCCGTCCGACCTCCCGGGGGTCGCCTTTTTCCGCCTGATGGACCCCGAAGATCGAGCGGAATTTCGTCAGTGCATCGACGCGGTCCTCGACGCCGGCGGCCCCCAAACCATCGACCTGCGGATCGTCCAGGAAGACGGCGGGCGCCTGCCCGCCCGCCTGCATCTCGCGGCGGCCCGCAACCGGGATGGGGCGAACCGGCCCCTTTGGGCGATCCTCATGGACATCTCCGACCTTCAAAAAGCGGAAGCGGCCCTGGAACGGTCGGCCCTGTCGGCCGAAGCCGCGAAGCGGACCCAGTCGGAATTTCTGGCCAACATGAGCCACGAATTCCGGACCCCCCTGAGCGCCATTATCGGATTCGCCGACATCCTGAAAGAAAGCGGGGGGCTGGACGAGGCCGAGAAAAAACATCTGGAGGTCATCCGGGCTTGCGGCGACCACCTGCTGACCCTGATCGAGGAGATCCTCTCCCTGAGCCGGATCGACATGCGGCAGTCGCCGTCGGCGTCCGTTCCCTTCAGCCCCTCGTCGGTCATCAACCATGTTTTCCACGTCATGCGGATCAAGGCGAATGAAAAATCCCTGGCGTTCCGCCACGAGACGGACGCGCCGCTGCCCGACATCGTCCGGGCCGACAAACAGAAACTGACCCAGGTGCTGATGCATCTGGTGAGCAACGCCGTCAAATTCACCGGGAGCGGCGCGGTGACCGTCCGCACCGGATACTGCGGACGTCACGGCATGTTCCGCGCCGCGGTCGCGGATACCGGGATCGGCATTGGAACCGGCGACATGGACCGCATCTTCGAACCCTTTTTCCGATCGGGGGACCGGGACGGCTATATCGAAGGCCCCGGGCTCGGCCTGGCGGTCTCGAAAAGATACGTGGAATCGATGGACGGGTCCCTGACGGTCCGCAGCACCCCGGGGCAGGGGAGCGTATTTACGGCCGAAGTCCGGTTGCCGGCGGACGACATCCGGGCGGTTCCGGACCCCGGCCAAGCCCTACCGGTGCGCGGGTACATCGGCGGACGGAAACGGGTGCTGCTGGTGGACGACAACCCCGACAACATCGCCCTGTTCCTGTCGATGCTGGAACCCGTCGGTTTCGGCGTCGTGGTCGCCGGCAACGGGGAAGAGGCGGTGGACATCGCCGGCCGGATGTTTCCCGACGCCGTTATCCTGGACTTTGTTATGCCCGGGATGGACGGACTGGACATCCTGGGCCGCATCCGGGGCCTTTACGAGGCCGGGGCGCCCTGCCCGCCGATCATCGGCGTCTCGGCGGATGTGGTGGAACACGAGCGACGGCGGCGGTTCGCGGCGGAATGCGACGATTTTCTTTTCAAACCCGTCGACCGACGCCGGCTTCTGGAGAAACTGACGCATCACCTGGATCTGGAGTGGGAGGGCGGCGACGCCGACTGTCCGCAATCGACCCGCAAGGGGCGCCGGGAGGCCGTGGCCCTTCCGCCGCCCGACATCCTGGACCGCATTCGGGACTTTGCCCGCCGGGGCGCGCTCAACGACCTGGAGGGGGTGCTGAAAGCGGCGGCGGCAAACGATTCGACCCTCCGGCCCTTCTGCGAAGCGGCGGCCGGTTTTGTCGACCGGTGCGATGAAGAGGGACTGATGATGTACATTCAACGGATGGAGACCCTGGGGCATGGATAACGGCATCATGGATCGGAAAACCCTGCTCGTCGTCGACGATTCTCCCGAAATGATCGGTCTGGTGCGGGCCGTGCTGGGCAAGCACGGTTACGATATCCGCATCGCCACGGACGGGCGGAAGGCCCTCGACCGGGCCGCGGCCGAACGGCCCGACCTGATCCTGCTGGACATCCTCATGCCCGGCATGGACGGCTACGAAACCTGCCGGCGGCTCCGGGAACAACCGGAGACCCGGAACACCCCCGTCATCTTTCTTTCCGCCCTGACCGAAACCCACGACAAAATCGCCGGGTTCGACCTGGGGGCCGTGGACTTTGTCACCAAGCCCATCGACTTCCCCGAACTGCTGGCCCGGATCCGGACCCACCTGAGCCTCCACGACCTGCGGCGGGACCTGCGGGAGATGAACCGGACACTGGAAGACAAGGTCCGGGAGCGGACCCGGGCCCTGTCGGCCGCCAACAGGGCCCTGCTGGCGGAAATCGAGGAGCGCCGGCGGACCGAAGCCCAGCTCCGGGAGAACAAGGAGCGGCTCAAGGAGGCCCAGCGCATCGCCCGGGTGGGGCACTGGGAGCGCGACCACGCCGCCGGCAGATTGACCTGGTCCGATGAAACTTTCCGGATCTTCTGCGTCGATCCGGCGGACGGCGCTTCCTATAAAACGTATCTGGCGCGGATTCATCCCGATGACCGGGAACGGGTCAAAACCGAATACGAAAACGCCGTCCAGGACCGGGAAACCTTTGATACAACATTCCGGATGGTTCGCCGGGACGGCGCCGTCAAGCACATCCACGAGCGGTCCCGGACGGATTACGACGCCGGAGGCCGTCCCCTCCGCACCATCGGCACATGCCAGGACATCACCGAACGGATTCAAATGGAGGAGGAAAACAGTCTCCTGAACCTGCGCTTGCAGCAGGCCCAGAAGCTGGAGGCCGTGGGGACCCTGGCGGGGGGCATCGCCCACGACTTCAACAACATCCTGGCCGCCATCATCGGGTACACGGAGATTTCAAAAATCCGCCAAGCCGAAGGGGGCGATGTGACCGGGTCCCTGGATTCGGTCCTCAACGCCTGCACCCGGGCCCGGAACCTCGTCCGCCACATCCTGACCTTCAGCCGGCAGGTCGAAACGGAGATGCAGCCGGTCTCCGTCCGCCCCATCGTCAAGGAGTGTCTGGCGTTTCTGAAGGCCTCCGCGCCGGCCAACATCCAATTGCGGTCCCGCATCGGAACGGCGTCCGGCGTCGTGGTCGGCGACCCCACCCAGATCCACCAGATCACGATGAACCTCTGCACCAACGCGGTCCACGCCATGAAAGAAAGCGGCGGCGTCCTCGACGTGGGGCTGGACGAGACATCGTTCGGGGAAAACGGCCGCGAACCGCCGCCGGGAGTGGAAAGCGGCGATTATGTCCGGTTGACGGTGAGCGACACCGGGTGCGGCATCCCCGAAGAGACCCTCAGCCGGATTTTCGACCCGTTTTTCACCACCAAGCCCCGGGGCGAAGGCACGGGCATGGGGCTGTCCATCCTCCACGGCATTGTCGAAAAAATGGGGGGCGGCGTCTCGGTGTCCAGCGACGTCGGCGCGGGGACCACCTTCAAAGTGCTGCTGCCCCGGTACAAGGAAGGGGGCGGGGCCGGCGCGGCCGGCGGGCCGGCGATCCAAACGGGCGGGGGGCGGATCCTTTTCGTGGACGACGAAGCGGACATCGCCCAGTCGAGCCGGGAAATGATGACGGGCTTCGGCTACGATGTCGTAACGGCAACGGACGGCGACAGCGCCCTGAACCGGTTCTCCGAAACGCCCGACGCTTTCGACCTGGTGATGACGGATTTGAGCATGCCGGGGATGTCCGGCCTCGAGCTGTCGAGGCGGATTCTGGAGATCCGGCCCGGCACGCCGGTGATCCTGTGTACGGGCTTCAGCGCCGACCTGACGACAGAGGACCTGGAGACGGCCGGGATCCGGAAGATGATCCAGAAACCCCTGAACGCCGGGGAACTGTCGATGGCGCTCCATGACGTTCTGCATCCGGGAGATTCCCGTTGAACCCCACGGCCCGTATCCTGATCATCGACGACGACAGGGCCCTGTGCGGTGCCCTGACCGAACTGGCCAAAAGCAAGGGGCTGACGCCCGAATGCGCCTTCGGGCTGGCGGAGGGCAAACGGCGGGCATTCGCAACCCCATACGACATTGTCCTTCTGGACCTGGATTTCCCCGAGGGCAACGGCCTCGATATTCTGCCGGACCTGCTCAAGGCGCCGTCAGAGCCTGAAGTGATCATCATGACCGGCACCGGCGGGGTCCGGGGCGCGGAGCTGGCCTACAAACACGGGGCCTGGGATTACGTGATGAAGCCCTTCCAGTTCGAGGAGGTGTTTCTGCCCATCTCCCGGGCGCTTCAGTACCGCCGGGAAAAAAAGCGGGACGTTCCGCCCAAACTGCTCAAGCGGGGGGCCATCATCGGCGGGTCTCCCGAACTGGAAAAATGCCTGGAACTCGTGGCCGCGGCGTCGGCCACCGACACCAGCGTGCTGATCTCCGGCGAGACCGGGGCGGGGAAAGATCTTTTCGCCCAGGCCGTCCACGCCAACAGCCGGAGGGCGGACCGCCCCTTCATCGCCGTCGATTGCGCCGCCCTGCCGGAATCCCTGGTGGAGGGGACCCTGTTCGGCCATGAAAAAGGGGCCTTTACCGGGGCTGAGAGACGCCGGGAGGGGTTGATCCAGGAAGCCGGCGGCGGCGTCCTGTTTCTGGACGAAATCGGCGAACTGCCCCTGACCGTGCAGGCGGCGTTCCTGCGCACCCTCCAGGAACGCCGTCTGCGGCCCATCGGCGGCAAAACCGAGGTCCCCGTCGATTTCCGGCTGGTCTCCGCCACCAACCGGAACCTGGAGGAGATGGTCGGGAAAGGGCGGTTCCGCCGGGACCTCCTGTTCCGGATCCGGGCCATCGAAATCGCCATCCCGCCCCTGCGGGACCGGCCGGGGGATGTCCGGGCCATCGCCCTGGGCAAGATCGACGACCTCTGCCGGCGGTATGAACTGCCGGCCAAAGGGGCCTCCCCCGAGTTTCTGGAGATCCTGGCGGCCCACCCCTGGCCCGGCAACGTGCGCGAATTGGTCAACGTGCTGGAATACGCCCTGGCCCTGGCGCCCCGGGACGCCATCCTCTACCCCAAACACCTGCCGCCGGAATACCGCCTCGTCAAACTGAAAGCCGACGCGGCCCGCCCGGAAATCGAATCAGAACCTGAATCCGGACCCGTACCCGGCCCCCGGCCCAACGACGGCCCGTTTCCCACCCTGCCCGAATACAAAGAACGGGCCGAACGGGACTACCTGAACGCCCTCCTCGACCGGGCCGACGGCGACCGCGAAACCGCCTGCCGGCTGTCGGGCATCTCCCAGTCCCGCCTTTATCATTTGCTGAAAAAGCATGGGTTGCCGCGGTTTCGGGGGTGACTGTCACAGATGCAACGATCCAAAATGGGTCTTGATCATCGTTTCGCACCATTCACCCGCCCGCGCCTCTTAAATGCGAATTGGTTTGGACGAAGACCTACGAGGTTTTGGAAACCTCGCAGGTCTGGGTTCAGAAAATTGGCCGAATCGATGATCAAGGCCGGCTGACGGAATGATCGATGTGCCGCAATAGGTTGTGACTACAGGATTTTACGATGCCTCTCGGCGTTTCAGGGTTGACATTGAACCTTTTTTGGTGCATATTTGTGGGTACCATGGCGGTCTTCGATGCGTTCATACAGGAGTGCGAATGAGAAGACCAAAAAAGCTTGAAGTTAGGTTCTATAAAAACGAGGCAGGAACGGAACCGGTTCGGAACTGGCTGAAAAAGTTGTCTCCGGAAGATCGAAGCGCGATAGGACATACCATAAAAGATGTCGAGTTTGGATGGCCTGTTGGAATGCCCACCGTCGAATCGATTACCGGTTGCCCCGGTCTCTGGGAAGTTAGGGTCAATCTCAAAAATGGCATTGCCAGAATTTTTTTTCACTATTAGCGATGGCTACCTGGTCCTTTTGCACGGGATCATCAAAAAGACCCAAAAAACACCGAAAGCTGCTTTGGAACTCGCCAAAAAAAGGATGAAAAATTTGGGTTGATATCCAAAAAAGGACTGTAAAACAGCAAGTTAAAATTACCCCATATTCAAAGGATTAAAAAGCATGGCGACGAATAATAAGTACATTGGCGGTTCTTTCGATGATTTTTTGGAGGAAGAAGGGATTCTTCAGGAAGTTGAAGCGGCGGCAATAAAGCGGGTGCTGGCATTCCAGATCGAACAGGAAATGAAAAAACGGGGACTATCCAAGACCGCCATGGCGAAAAAGATGGATACAAGCAGAACCTCTTTAGATCGTCTGTTGGACCCGAATAATCACGCCGTGACCCTAAAAACGATGACGAAGGCCGCATCGGTGTTGGGAAAAAGATTGAGATTCGAATTTGCATAATCCGGCATCATTGATTTAAACAGGCGAATTCAACGGCGCCAATCGACTTTTGCCGCGAGGGGATGAATCCCCACGCTATTTTATGATGTCCCTACAGGACATTTCTTGCGATTTCAGTCCTGTAGGGACGACACATAGTAGCGTGGGAGTTCACTCCCGCGCGGCAATGGCGTATAGCCCGGGTTTCACCCCCAGGTCGGCCGCGCCAAATCTGTTTAACCTCAACTCAAATCAGGCATACCCAAACCCAGACCTCCGAAGTTTCGGAAACCTCGGAGGTCTTCGTCCATGTGATTCGAACTTTTCCATTTTCCGGGAAACCCTTTTTCCTTTTTCCAGGAATATCACCCACCTCCCTCTCCAACACGCTTACCCATCTTTTTTATAACCCACCGATAAAAAATGACTATAGCCTTTCTTTCCGATCTGGCGCGAGAAGTGCATGATTTTTGGCGCGGCCCGGTGCGGACAGAGATGTCCACGTCGTCAACCCCAGACTGAAAGCCGAACCCATTATGAATGTACCCGCCCGACTCATGGAGACCGAACACAATGTGAAGAGAAATCCGACCATCGTCTTTTTGGTAGACGGCATGGCGGCGCTGTCCTTGGCCCGTCTTCAGATGCGAATTGGGCTCAACCCGGATGCCCCGGCCCCCGAATGGTTTTCCCGGATCGACGCGTTTTCCGCCAGAATTCGCCGGCTGCCCAGGGACATCGAAATTGCGGTCCTGTTTATTGCCGATGAAACTCGTTTGGCAGAAATCGCGGACCTCGTGGGCTTTCTGGACAGCGTCCGCCTCATTCTGATCCTGCCCGAAGAAAACGCCGTTCTGCGCCGGGAGGCCCGGCTTCTGCATCCCAGCTATGTTCTCTCGCCGGACGGCGATTTCAAGGATTTGACGGCCGTTCTGGACAAAATCCAAATCAATAACAAACCATCAACCCAAATGGAGGCGTAACCCATGAAATCGAAGAAACTGGCATTAAAGACGAAAATCATCGGCAGCAACTGCCTGCCCCTCATTCTGGTGGTCGTTCTCAGCGCCATCGCCTACTCCAGCGTCACGTCCCTTCTGAACAGCAGTCAGTGGGTGGATCATACCCACGAGGTGATCCAAAAAGCACTCAAGGTCGAGGCGTCGGCCGTTGACATGGAGACCGGCATGCGGGGGTTTCTGTTGACAGGCAAAGACGCGTTTCTGGAACCCTACCGATCAGGGGAAAAGCGGTTCGACGAGCTGACCGCGGATTTAAAACAGCAGGTGGACGACAACCCGGAGCAGGTGGCGTTGATCGAAGAAATCCAAGCCACAATCGCCGAATGGAAACAAAATGTTACCGAACCCATGATCGCGCTTCGCCGGAAGGAGTCCCTGAGCCGGGTATCCGATCGGGTCTCCGAGGGAAACGGCAAAACCTATTTCGACACGTTCCGGGGTCAGATTGCGTCCTTTATCGACACGGAAGAAGAGTTGATGGCCGTGCGGCAAAGAAAAGCCGAAAGCACCGCCGCCAATACAAAGGGTGTTCTGCTGTTCGGGACCGTCGCCATCCTTTTTATCGCATGGGGCATCGCCTATGTCCTGAGCCGCGCCATCGTCAATCCGTTGCTGGGGGTCATCTCCGGCCTGAACGAAGGCGGCGAGCAGGTGGCCGCGTCGTCGAGTCAAATGGCCTCGTCCAGCCAGCAGTTGTCCGAGGGCGCGTCCGAACAGGCGGCGTCTTTGGAGGAGACCTCCTCGTCCCTCGAAGAAATCGCCGGCATGACCCAGCAGAACGCGGAAAACGCCGCCCAGGCGGACCGTTTGATGAAGGAGGCCAGCCGGACGATCCAGGCGGCCGATGACGCCATGGGCCGGTTGACGGCCTCGATGGAAGAGACCGCAAAAACGAGTGAAGAAACACAAAAAATCGTGAAAACCATTGACGGGATCGCCTTTCAAACGAACCTGCTGGCGCTGAATGCGGCGGTGGAGGCCGCGCGGGCCGGAGACGCCGGGGCCGGTTTCGCGGTGGTGGCGGACGAGGTGCGCAATCTGGCGCTTCGGGCCGCAGAAGCCTCTAAAAACACAGCGGGTTTGATCGAAGGAACGGTCAAGAAAATAAAAGACGGCACGGAAATGGCCGCCAAAACCAATGCGGCGTTTTCGGAAGTGGGCAAGAGCGCCTCCCAGGTGGCCGGTCTAGTCGCCGATATTGCGGCAGCGTCGCAGGACCAGGCCGGCGGCATCGAACAGGTCAACAAAGCCGTGGCGGACATGGACAAAATCGTTCAGCAGAACGCGGCCAACGCCGAAGAAAACGCCAGCGCGTCCGAAGAAATGAATGCCCAGAGCCTGCAACTGAAAGCTTTTGTGGAAGAAATGGCGGCGATGGTGGGGAACCGGAAAAACGGACATGCGAAAACGGGCCGCACCGGACGCCCGGCCGACCCGGATCTTCCCGCTCACAGACGCCTTGCGGCGTCGAAACGGGCCCCTAAAACCCCTCCGCCGCGCCGGTTGCCCTCCCGTGAAGTGAACCCCGATCAGGTGTTGCCCCTGACGGAAGACGATTTTCGGGAATTCAACCGCCGATAGGTGAACCCCATGTACAACGCCCCACGATTCAAAGATACGTTTTTTCAGGAGGCGGCTGAACACCTGGACCGGATCGAGGAAGCGGCCCTCTGCATGGAAGAGACCCCCGACGACGCCGAAAGCCTCAACCGCCTTTTCCGGGCTGTCCACACCATAAAAGGCTCCGCCGCAATGGTCGGTTTGGATGCGGTATCGGATTTCGCCCACGGGGTCGAAAATGTGCTCGACCGGGCGCGGGCCGGCGATCTTCCCGTCACCAAAAGATTGATCGATTTGATTCTGCTGTCCCGGGATCATCTTCACACCCTGATGGCCGCAGGGGAAGCGCCGGAAGGGCCGGCACCCGATTCCGGGGGCCGCATCCTTCGATCCCTCCATGACCTGCTGCCGCCGGATTCTGGAAAACAGGAAAACGGGAAACCCCTTCTCAAAGTCGTGCCGAATCGGGGGAACGGTCCGCGGCAATCCTGGCGTATCCGGTTCAAGCCCGGCCGGGAAGGCTTCACCCGGGGGCTGAACCCCATGCCGATCTTCGATGAACTCCGGGAACTGGGCGACTGCGCCGTCCATGCGCGGACGGATGCGGTCCCCGATCTTTTGAATCTGAACCCGGAAGACTGCCATCTGTTCTGGGACATCTTTCTGACGGCCGACGCCGATCTGAACGCCATAAAAGACGTGTTCATTTTCGTGGTGGACGACAGCGACCTCCGCATTGATCCGGTGGACGACCTGGCCTGGGACGACGGGGAGGGAACCGGCCCCCGCCTGGGCGACATCCTCGTCCATCGGGCGGAGGTCGCGCCCGCCGGCATCCGGAAAGCCCTGGAAAACCAGAAGCGCATCGGCGAAATGCTGGTGGCCGCCGGCGAGGCGTCGCCGGATTCCATCCGGTCCGCGCTGACGGAACAAAGCCTGATCCGGCAGCGGCAATCGGATATCGGCGGGGCCGCCGTCCGGGTGCGGTCGGAAAAACTCGACGAGCTGATCAACCTGGTGGGGGAAGTGGTGGTCAACCAGGCGCGGTTGAACCGGCTGGCGGCAGCGTCCGGGGACAAAGCCGTGGCCGACCCCGTCAAGGAGTCGGATCGGCTGACGGCCCGGCTGCGGGACTGCGCCCTGGAGATGCGGATGCTCCCCATCGGATCGATCTTCGGGAAATTCAAACGGCTGGTCCGGGACCTGTCGGCAGCCTGCGGCAAAGAGACCGATCTGATCACCGACGGCGCCGACACGGAGATGGACAAGTCCATGATCGAGCGGCTCGGGGACCCGCTGGTCCATTTGGTCCGAAATGCCGTGGACCACGGCGTGGAACCGCCCGATGCCCGTGAAGCCGCCGGCAAGCCCCGGCGGGGGACGATCCGCCTGTCGGCCCTTCACAAGGGCACCCATGTGGTGGTGACGGTGGCGGACGACGGCCGCGGCATCGATCTTGATGCGGTCAGGGCCAAGGCGGTCCGGAACGGTCTGATCCCAGAGGACGCAGAACTGTCCGGCGCGGCCCTGCTGGACCTGATCTTCACGCCGGGGTTTTCCACGAGCCATACGGTGTCCAGCGTATCCGGCCGGGGCGTGGGCATGGACAGCGTCAAACGGGACATCGAGGCCCTGGGCGGTTCGGTCCGGCTCGACAACCGGCCCGGCGAAGGCATGGAAGCGGTCCTCTCGCTTCCCCTGACCCTGGCGATCATCGACGGCCTGATGGTGCGGGTTGACGCCGCCCTCTATGTGCTGCCGGTGTCGGCCGTGATCAAATGCGCGGAACTCGATCCCGCCCGCACCACGGCGTCGGCGGCCCGGAACAGCTTCGTGATGCACGATGAGCTGATACCCTTTGTCCGGCTGCGGGCGTTTTTCGGGGACGCGACGATGGCCCCGGACGGTCCCGAACATATCGTCATCGTTCAGCATGACGACGAAAGGGCGGGCATCGTCGTGGACGAGATCATCGGCACGCAGCAGACCCTGATCAAGTCCCTGGGCAAGGCCGTTAAAAACACCCGCGGCGTGTCGGGCGGCACGGTCATGGGCGACGGCGGCGTCGCCCTGATTCTGGACATACCGGCGATCCTCTGCAGTGGACGGATCGCCGAAAAGAACGCATGCGTTCAAGAGGACACACAAGAAAACCCGTCGGGTTGAAAGGAGACATGGGCATGAAAGACTTGAAATTGAGCGTCAAAATCGGCCTGGGCTTCGGCCTGTTGATTTTCATCGCCTCTGTGCTGGGCGGTCTGGCCATCTGGAACAACCAGCGCGTCGCGGACGAAGCCACCTACCTGTCGGACGAATACGCCCCGGAAGTGGCCCTGGCCAACGAGGTGGAGCGGCACGCCCGAATCGCCATGTACGCCAACCGCGGCTATGCTTACACCCATGACGAAACTTACCTCCAGGAGGGCAAAAAGAATCTGGATCTTCTCAGGGGCGACCTCGAAGACGCCGTCGGTCTGGCGGATCGATCGACCCAACTGGTGTTGCTTCGTGAGGCGGTGAAGGTAATCAAGACGGCCGTGGCCGACTATGAAGCACAATTGGAGGAAACGGTGTCGCGCATCGGGAGTCTGGGCATCTCGCGCGGCGAGATGGACGGGGCCGCCGAACGGTTTATGAGCAGCTGCGAGGCCTATCTGGCATCCCAGAACCGACAGATCGAGGAGAATCTGGACGGCCTGACCGACAGTGAAGAAATGAAATCCCAGGTCCTGAAGATCAACCGGATCAACGATGTCATCGACCTCGGCAACGAAATCCGCGTGATCAATTTCAAGGCCCAGGCGGGGCGTTCCCCCGCCCTTATGGGAGAGGCCTTTTCCAAATTTCCGGAAATCGACGAAATGATAGCAGAACTGAAAGCCGTCACTGCCCGGACCGACGATATCCAGTATCTTGATACCGTACAGGGGGCCACCGGCGCCTACCGAAATGCCATGCAGACCTTTCTGAAAGACTGGAACGCCCTGGAGGCGTTGGACAAGAAGCGGAACGAGACCGCCGATGCGGTGTTGCGGCATACCGAAGAGACCGCTGAGAAGGGCATCGCCGAGACCCTCGATATCGCGGAGCGGGCCGAAGCCCAATTGAAAAGTTCGTCCAAGATTATGGTCGTCGGCCTGATCGTCGCCCTCGTCCTCGGCGTCGTCGTGGCCGTGTTCATCACCCGGGGCATCACCGGCCCCCTGACCGAAATGGTGGCGGTGGCCAACTACATCGCGGACGGCGATCTGAGCAAGGAGATCCGGGTGGACCAGAAGGACGAAGTCGGCCGGCTGGCCGACGCGTTCCGCCATATGAAAGACCGGCTGACCGAGGTCGGCGGCCTGGCCCGGGAGATCGCCAACGGCAATCTGACCGTCGAGGTCCGCAAGCGGTCCGAAAAGGATGAACTGATGATCGCCCTTGAAAAAATGGTCCACGATTTGACGGAGATCGCCGTGAACGTCCAGAACGCGGCCGAGCAGGTCAACACCGGCAGCGAACAGATCAGCGCCGGGGGCCAGGAGCTTTCCCAGGCGGCGTCGGAGCAGGCCGCCAGCGTCGAGCAGGTGTCCAGTTCCCTGGAAGAGATCAACAGCACCGTCAACGGGAACGCCGACAACGCCAAAGAGACCACCGCCATCGCTGAAAAGGCCGCCGCCGACGCCGCCGAAGGGGGCGACGCGGTGAAGGAAGCCGTCGAGGCCATGAAGCGCATTTCGGAAAAGATCGGCATCATCGAAGAGATCGCCCGCCAGACCAACATGCTGGCGCTCAACGCCGCCATCGAAGCGGCCCGGGCCGGCGAGCACGGCAAGGGCTTCGCCGTGGTGGCCGCGGAGGTGCGGGAACTGGCGGTCCGGAGCCAGACCGCCTCCAAGGAGATCGGTTCCCTGTCGGACAACAGCGTGTCCATCGCCGAAAAGGCGGGGGAACTCATTGAAAACATCGTTCCCCGAATCCGGAAGACCGCCGATCTGGTGACGGAGATCAACGCCTCCAGCGCCGAGCAGGCCACCGGCATCGGGCAGATCACCCAGTCCGCCCAGGAACTGGATCAGATCATTCAGCAGAGCGCCACGGCCACCGAACAACTGGCGGCCACCAGCGAGGAATTGTCGGCCCAGGCCCGACAGCTTCTGGAGGCGGCGGCCTACTTCAAGGTGGAAAACGGGGACCGGCCGAGGGTGCAGGCGGCATCCGAGAAGTCGGCGCCCGGCAAGGGCAACGGCGGCAGGCCGGATGCGAAAAAAGCCGAAGGCGCTCCCATCATTCGCGCCAACGGGTATGCGCCGGTTCGGAAACCCGGTGTCGATTACGACCTGGAAGAGCCCGAGGAGCGCGACTTCATCGCCTATTGATGGCCCCCCATTCCCATCGGAAGAGGAGACGCCCAATGACCCAGAATACCCCCCATATCGGCAGCACCTACCTGACCTTCACCCTGGCCGGCGAAACTTTCGCCCTGGACATCGCCAACGTCCGGGAGGTCATGGACGTGGCGCCGGTCACCAAAATCCCGCGGATGCCGGAATTTCTCCACGGGGTCATCAACCTCCGGGGCAACATCCTGCCGGTGGTGGACCTGCGGCAGGTCCTCGGGATGCCGCCCATCGAAAAGACCGTCGATACCTGCATCGTCATCATGGAAATCGACATCGACGGCGAGACGACGCCGGTGGGGGCCCTGGCGGATTCGGTCCGGGAGGTAACGGACCTCGACGCGGACGCCATCGGCCAGGTCCCCAAGATCGGCATGAAGCTGGACACGGCGTTTATCCGCGGCATGGGCCGGCGGAACGACCAGTTTGTGATCATCCTGGACATCGACAATGTCCTGTCCCGGTCGGAGCTGTCCGTCCTCAAAGACGCCGGGGCGGATACGCCGTCCCGCATGGTCCCGGCGGGCGACGGCCGGCCGGCTCACTCTCCAACCTTGTAACGGAGGCTTCGATACGCGATGCATCTACACAAAACCCCAAGCGCCGGGACGGCGCCGATAATGGACTGGGCCAAGCTTTCGGCTGCGGTCGACAATGATCCAGCCTTCGTAAATGAATTGGTGGCGCTGTTTCTGAATGTGTTGCCGGAAACGATGGACGGCATCCGATACGGTATCGCCGACGGCCACAGCCGGAATACGAGAAACGCCGCCCATACCCTGAAAGGGGTCAGCGGCAATATCCGGGCCATGGAGGTGTTCCGCATCGCCGGGGAACTGGAGAAACTGGGCGCATCCGGCGATTTGACCGGCGCGGACGAGGCGTTTCTTCGACTGGAATCGGCGGTGACGCGTTTGACCGCGGCGCTCCGGTCGAACTTGGGGGAGGAGCGGAAAACAACATAATCGGCGGCAGATCGCCTTACCCTGAAAAACCAATGCGTTCCAACGCTGAAATCGCAAAATCCTGCGGACATTTTCCAACGGAAAGGCGGCGCAAATGACTGGAAGCAGCTGTAAAGCCAACATTTTGGTCGTTGAAGGCGACAAGGCCGCCGCCGACGATTTGGCGTCGCGTCTCACGAATATGGGATACACCGTCTGCGGCCGGGAGACCGGCGGCGACCAGGCGCTGGCGCTCGTGAAACAACACCGCCCAGACTTGGTGGTGATGGGCGTCGTTCTGGAAGGGGAGACGGACGGGATAGCGGCGGCGGAAGAAATCCGCGAAATGCATGACGTTCCGGTGATTTTCCTTGCGGCTTCCACCGGGAAAGAAGAACCGGAACGGGCCAGGGTCCCTTACCCTGTTGGATTTATTTCAACGCCGTTCCAAGACGCTGATGTGAAAATGCGGATCGACACGGCGCTTTATATCGGGGAACTGGAAGCCAAGAAAAAAACGGCCGAAGCCGCGTTGGCACGAGCGGAGGAGGACCTCCGCCTGACCCGGGAGACGGCCAACATCGGGCATTGGTCGTTCGATCCGGTCGTGGGAAACCTGGAGGGATCGGCGCTTGTGTATGAGATATGGGAGCGCGATGCCGCTGCGGGGCCGCCGTCGCTGGAGGATTGCGAAGCGATGCTCCACGGCGGCCACAGGGACCTTTTCCGGAATGCCATGGAGACGGCCGTCAACAACGGAAATCCCTGCCATATCGAACTCCATTCGGTGCTTCCGGGCGGCCGGCAAAAATGGATTCACGTCACCTGCCAACCCGCCTCGCCAAGGGGGCCAAAGGGGCATGTTCTCAGGGGCACGATTCAGGATATTTCGGACAGAAAACGCACCGAAGAGGCGTTAAAAAAGCGTGCACGCATCATGGACCAGGCGGAGGGCCTGGCCAGGATCGGTTTCTGGGAATTCGATATCCGCACGAAAACCATTTCCTGCTCCCACGGCATCATGGCCATTCACGGCTTGTCGTCACCGACCGTAACCTGGGAGTATATGAAAGCCCACATCGCCTACCCGGAGGACCGATCCCGCATCCAGGAGGCTTTTGACAGAGCGTTCAATTCGACCGGGCGCTACGAAGTGGAACACCGCATCATCCGGCAAACCGATCAGAGCGTGCGGTGGATCAAAGCGGTCGGGGAAATCGTGCCGCGCAAAGGCGATCATCCGGCATGCATGATCGGGACCATGCAGGACATCACCGACATCAAGATGGCGGAAAAAGCCCTTCGAGACAGCGAGGCGAAATACCGACGGATCGTCGACCACTCCCCGGACATGATATACCGGATGTCGTTGCCCCAGGGAAACTACGAATATGTCAGCCCGGCGTCCGAGGGGATGTTCGGATACGCTCCGGAAGCGTTTTACGCATCCCCCCTGTTGATCCGGAAAATCATTCACCCGGATTGGATGGAATATTTCGGGGATCAATGGAAGAATCTGTTAAAGGGCCATGTGCCGCTGTCTTATGAATACCAGATTGTCCATAGGTCCGGAGCGGTCCGGTGGATGAACCAGCGAAATGTTCTGGTCAAAGACGACAACGGAGAGGTCGTCTCCATCGAAGGCATCGTCACCGACGTCACCGCTCAAAAAGACGCTGAAAAAGCGATGGAGGATCTCAATAAAGAATTGGAAATGGTAACCTTTGAGCAGAAGGCCCTTTTGGAAGCGGCGAAAGCGGTCCTTGAGAATGAAAAGTTTGAGGCGGCGGCCCGGAAAATTTTCGATGCCTGCGCCAAATCCATTGGCGCCCCGGCGGGGTATGTGGCGGTGTTGAACCCGGATGGCGCGGCGAATGAGGTGCGGCTTTTCGAACCCGGCGGGAACCCCTGGGACCTGTCGGAGGAGCTTCTCATGCCGGTTCGGGGATTGCACGCCGAAGCCTACCGGCGAAAACAGCCGGTCTGCGACAACGATTTTCCGAACAGCGAATGGCAGAAATCCCTGCCCGACGGGCATGTCCATCTCGACAATGTCTTGCTCGTGCCGTTGATCGTTGACGAGCGGGCGGCCGGCGTCGTCGGGTTGGCGAACAAAGCGGGCGGCTTCACCGGAAAGGATATCGAAACAGCGGCGTCTTTTGGCGAGTTTGCCGCCATTGCGCTCCGCAACGCCATGAATCTCGAAGCCCTGGAAAAGAACAGAGAGCAATTCCGTTTGGCGAAGGACCGCGCGGAATCCGCGAACCGGGCAAAAAGCGAATTCCTGGCCAACATGAGCCATGAAATACGGACGCCCCTGAACGGCGTCTTGGGCATGCTGCAGCTTCTCCAGGATACCGCTGTGGATCGGGAGCAGGCATCCTACATCAATACGGCCATTTCTTCGGGGAAAAGCTTGTTGTCGGTCCTCAACGACATATTGGATTTTTCGAAGATCGAATCGGGAAAGATCGAAATCGTGGAAGAACCGTTTCAGCTGAACCAAACGTTAAAATCCGTCACCGACATGTTCATGACGCAAGCATCGGAAAAGGGGATCAACCTCCACTTCGGCATCAAGGACGGAACCCCGGCATCCTTTTTGGGCGACAGCAGCCGCCTGCGCCAAATTTTTTTCAATTTAATCGGCAATGCGATCAAATTCACGTCCACAGGGGAGATCCGGATTACGGCCGCGGTGCAGGACGGGGCATCCGCAAACGGAACGGCCGGGCTTCTATTTTCGATCAGCGATACCGGCGTCGGCATACCCGAACAAAAATTGCAGTCCATTTTCGAACCGTTTGTCCAGGTGGACGGCTCCTACAAGCGGGAACACGAAGGAACCGGGTTGGGCCTGGGCATCGTCAAGCGGTTGGTCGAATTGATGGGCGGCGGCATCACCGTGGAGAGCCAAATCGGCAGGGGAACGACGTTCCGGTTTACACTGGAATTGAAAATGCCGGAATCTCCGCCTGGCAGTGGATCGCACGGGCCGGTCCCGTCTCAATCGTCAGCGGCCGTCGCCGCTTTAAACATCCTGGTGGTGGAGGACAATCCGGTCAATCAACTCCTGGCGAAAAAACTTCTTGAAAATCAGGGGCACACGGTTGTCGGCGCCGGCAACGGTCTCAGATCGCTGGATTATCTTGCCGCGGGTCAATTCGATCTGGTCTTCATGGATGTCCAAATGCCGGTGATGGACGGTATCGAAACGACGAAAAGCATTCGAAACGACACATCGGGTCGATTGGATTCAAAGATCCCGATCATCGCTATGACGGCCCACGCCATGAAAGGAGATCGGGAATCCTTCATCGAAATCGGCATGGACGATTACATCGCCAAACCCATCGATAAAGAAGAACTGGTCACCGTGATTGGCCGCGTGATGGATAAATGAAAAGGATGTCTCACGCCTCCGGGGTTTTGAAATCGGTCCAACAAAACGAAACCCACCTGTCATGGAGGCACCATGCCCATCATTAAACCCACCGTTGCCGCCATCCTCTTAGGCTTCCTTATCCTCTCGTCCCTTTCCACCGCCCACGCCAACACCCCCGCGTTCGGGCCCTGGTCATGGGCGGGGCTTTTATCGCCGTGGCGGACGACGCCACCGCCGCGTCCTGGAATTCCGGCGGGTTGACCCAACTGGAAAAGGCGGTCAATGTTCTGCGGCTGCTGGCCGGGTGCGACGACAACCTCTCGCCGCCCTGCGCCGCAGCGGTCGGGCTGGACTGGGCCATCCATGTCCTGAAACAGATCGCCAAGTAAACGGTGTTTGGTTTAGAACCTATCCGAAAACCGCAGATGTTGGATCGGCACTTGGGCTTTCCCCGCATCCTTTTTCGAATTTATTGGACATCCCGCCCGAAATCGCGTAACCAGTCCCCATGAACGACATATCGACCGACACCATTACCTTGACTTTCGACGCTGAAGACATCCGGATTCCGCCGGACCAGGCCGCCCGATACGCCGGGGGCACCCAGTACCGGCCGGACGACCGGATGGGGCGGTTTATCGATACGGCCCTGGAACAGGCCATGGGATTGGTTTCACCCGCATTCGCCTATGCCCTGCACGCGGTGGAGAACCGTTCTGACGGGGCGGCGGGCGGGATCAGCGTCCGCCGCCGCGCGGCGGCGGTCTGCACCCTGGGGCCGGACCTGGAGGCCGAGGTGAAGCGGCTCAACACCGGCGGCGATCCCGTGGGGGGGCTGCTGCTGGACGCCGCCGGCGTGGCGATGCTGGAGTCCCTGGCCGGCCAGGCAATGACGCATCTGGGGGACGCCGCCCGGCAGGAGGGCCTTTATGCCGGCAACCGTTACGGCCCCGGCTACTGCGGGATGCCCATAACCGACCAGCCGCTGCTGTTCACCCAAGTCGACGCCCACCGCATCGGGGTCCGGTTGACCGGGAGCGGCATGATGCAGCCGGTGAAGTCCCTTTCCTTCTGGGTGGACTGGCAGACCGCGCCCTCGGCGGCATCGGGTACATACAAATGCCGGCGCTGCACGCTGAAGGATTGCGCCTATCGGCTCCACGCGGGTTCCGGGTCGGCTCATGGGTGACCGGCGGCACAAGGTTCGGATTTCCCCCGACGACACCACCATCGAGGCCGGGGGGGGGGAGCCCCTGATCGCGGCCTTGGCCGCCGCGGGCATTCTGTTGCGGGCCGACTGTGGCGGGCTGGGGCGGTGCGGCAAGTGCCGGGTCACGATACGCGACCGGGAGACCGATGATGCACGGTCCGCATTGGCGTGTCAAACATGGGTCGACGCGGATCTGCGGGTGGAGATCCCCGACGCGTCGCGGTTGAGTCCGGAGGTTCTCCAGAAAGACCGGTTGCCATCCGTGGACGGCATCCGGCTGCCCCTGAGCCGCGGGGACATCCCCAACGGCCACGACTGCGGCCTGGCCGTGGATCTGGGCACCACCACCATCGCCCTCTATTTGTGCGATCTCGTCCGGGGCGGGGTGGCGGCGTCGGCCAGCATCAAAAATCCCCAGGCCATTTACGGGGCCGACGTCATGAGCCGGATCAGTGCGGTCTCCGAACAGCCGGATCGCGTGTCCCATTTGCAGGGGCTGGTCATCGACGCCGTCGAACAGGTGGCCGGGGTCCTGTGCCGATCCGTTGGCGCCGCGCCGGACCGGGTCCGGAAGATGACGGTGGTGGGCAATCCGACCATGGCCCATTTGTTTATCGGACAGAGCCCCGCTCCCCTCGGCATTTACCCCTACAGGCCGGCCTTTACATCGGAAAACCGGATCATCGGGGGCGACCTGGGGTTCCGGTTCCTGGAAGACGCGGTGGTCCATACCCTGCCCCTGGTTTCGGGATTCGTGGGCTCGGACGCCGTGGCCGCGGGCCTGGCCATGGACCTGGGCAGCGCCGGCGACGGAACCATGCTCGTGGACGTGGGGACCAACGGGGAGGTGCTGATCAAGGCGCCGGAGGGAATTCTGGCCACCTCCTGCGCCACGGGACCGGCGCTCGAGGGGGCCACCATCTCCCAGGGAATGCCGGCGGTCCGGGGGGCCATCGACGGTGTGTCCATCACGGAAGACGCGGTCCGGTGGTCGGTCATCGGCAACGGATCGGCCCGGCCCAGAGGCATCTGCGGATCCGGCGTGTTGAGCGCGGCGGCGGCGATCCTGTCCGCCGGCGTCGTGGGGCCTGACGGTCGTTTCCGGACGGATCCGGCGTCCCATCCCATGCTCCGGAAAAACGGCCCCAAGTGGGCGATGGTCCTGGCGCCGGCGGAAGCGGCCGGAACGGACGGTCCCATCCGCTTTACCCAGACCGATATCCGGGCCGTCCAACTGGCCAAGGGCGCGTTGCGGACCGGCATCGACATCCTCTGCGAGGAAAGCGGCATCGATGCGCCGGAACGGCTCCTTCTGGCCGGGGCCTTCGGCGCTCACATGGACAAGATGGACGCCCTGCGGATCGGGATGTTTCCCCCCATGGACCCGGAAAAGATCTCGGCGGCCGGCAACGCCGCCGGGATCGGCGCGGTGATGGCCCTCATCGATAACGAGGTCCGGAAGGCGGCGACCGCCATGGCCTCGGCCATACGGGTGGTGGAACTGGCCGCCCACCCCGGATTCCAGGACCGTTTCGTGGCGGCGCTTTCCTTTCCTGAACAAGGGCCGGCACCGCCATGATCGTCTGGTGGCTCCAGCAGGTCGCCCTCACCCTTATCGCCGTCTTTTTTCTGGTCTTCGGGATTCAGATTCTCGTCGGCGCTTACCGCCTCAACGACCCGTTCACCTTCATCATGACCTTTTTCGCCTCGAACCTGATCATCCTCATCAGCCTGACGCTGCTCATCGGGTTCGTTTACAGAGCTTACCGGGTTTTTCAGGAACTGCGCAAAGACGGGCCGCGGGACCGGGAACCCTGATCACGGCGGGATCCAACATCCGCTATGCTTGAGCAGATCTATCTGTTTTTCAGGTACTGCTTTAAGTCCCTGTAATAGTTTTCATGGGGACCGATCATAATCAACTCCAAACCCTCATTCATCAGGCGGTAGGAGAGGAGCAACCGCTTGTTTCCGATTTTGAATTTATGGACATAGACGCCTTTTAAATCGCCCTTCTTTTCTTCCCCGATTCCAGGATCTTCAGAAAGGGTCCGGATTTGTCGATCCAGTTCGGCTTTTTCGTTTTCCGTGAACTTTTTGACGCTTCGCCCGAAGGATTTGGATTGGCGAATTTCCATTAGCGCTATCCGAATGTGTACTCGGTTGATTCGCCATTATCCAGTTCTTCAATCCCCGTCAGGATATCTTTGATTAAGCTGTAGGTCAGGTCCGGGTTCTGTTCAGCGCATTTGCCGATTTTTGCCCAGTGTTCAATTTGTCCGGCAAGGGTCCGTTTATCGATTTCACCGTAAATTCGAGCCTCTTCGATGAGGCTTTCGGAAATGCTGATGTGGGTCGCCATCATTCAAGCCCTCCTTCTTTGTTCTTACATTTTAAACCGCTTCACGATCTCCGACAAGTTGACGGCCATTTTGGCCAGTTCTTCGGCCGAGGCGTCCGTCTGAGACGCCCCGCCGGCGGTCTGTTTGGCGGCGACGCTGACGCCCTGGATATTTCTGGAAATGTCCTGGATGGCCGAGGCCGCCTCTTCCGCGTATCGGGCCACCTCCCGGACGCCCTTGGCCATTTCATCCACGTGGACGGCCACTTCTTTGGCCGTCTTGGCCGCCTCGTCGGTGGAACGGGCAATATCGTCCACCAGACCGGCGGATTCTTTCGCATTCCCCGCCACCTCCTTGACCGTGGCGGCATTGCCGGCCACGGTGCGGGAAATCTCGTTGGCCGTGGCGGTCTGCTCCTCGGCCGAGGCGGCGATGGAGGCGTTGATGGACGCGATCTCGCCGATGATACTGTTGATATCGGCGATGGCCGACGCCGCCTCTTCGGTGCTCGTCTGGATCCGGTCGATCTGGTCGGCGATCTCGTCGGTGGCGTCGGCCGACTGGCGGGCCAGTTCCTTGACCTCGCCGGCCACCACGGCGAACCCCTTGCCGGCGTCCCCGGCGCCGGCCGCTTCGATGGTGGCGTTTAAGGCCAGCATATTGGTCTGGTCGGCGATGTCCTTGATCATCCCCACCACCTTGCCGATCTGCCGGGAGGCTTCGGACAGGGCCTCCACCTTGGCGTTGACGTCTTCCGTCCGGCCCTGGGCGTCCTTGGAGATATCGCTGGCCTTGACGGTCTGGCGGGCCACATCGTTGAGGGAAGCCGTCATCTCCTCGATGGCGGCGGCGACCCCGTGAACGCCGGTGGCGATCTCGTCGGAGGCATTGGCCATGTGCTGGACGTTCCCCGACGTCTTCCGGGAAAACCCGACCATGTTCTCGAAGGTCGTGGACATTTCTTCGGTCATGGCGGCCACGCTGGCCACCGACGAGCTGGACTGTTCCGCCGAGGCGGCCACCGTCCCCATGCTGGTGGTGACCTCTTCGGTGGCCGCGGCCACGGTGTCCGCCTGGCTGTTCATCTCTTCGGCCGATGCCGCCATTTCAGTGGAAAGGGAGGACAACTCCTCCGACGCGCTGGACAGGCTGTCGGCGGACGACCGAAGGTCTTCCATCACGGACCGGACGGCCGTCACCGATGCATTGAAGTCGCCGGCCATCTGGCCGATCTCATCGGTCCGGTCGATGTCGACCGCGACGGTCAGGTCCCCCTGGCCGAACCGCCGGATGGCCCCGGCGATCCGCTCGATGAGCCCGGCGTAGCCCCCGGCCACAATATAGCCGATCACCGCCACCACCAGGGCGATGGCGGCGCCGATGCCGATGATCCAGCGCATCAGGGAGAAAACCGGCGCATACGCCTCCCGGTAATCGATTTCACTGATGAGGGCCCAGGTGATCCCGCCGAACCGGACCGGTTCATGGGCGCTCAGAATGCGCTGCGATTGACCGGCTACCCCCACTTCAATCAACCCTTCCCCTTTTTCACCGTCCAGGGCCTTGCGGACGCTGACGGTGTCGACTTGGAGGTCTTTGGCAAAGGACTGGGCCACGGTCATGGGCGTATGATCGAGCACCGAATCGGAACGGAGCCGAAGTTCCGACCCTACCAGATAGGAGCCGCCGGTCCGGCCCATGCCGGCCCGGCCGGCCATGATCCGGTTGATCTCATCGGATCCGACCTGAAAAACGATGACACCGATGAGATCGTCCCCCTCGCGGATCGGTGTCCCGATAAAAAGCGACGGCATTCCGCCGCTGGGGCCGTAGGGCGCCATGTCGACCACGGCGTCTGTGCCGGCGCGGACCACCTTCCGCCAGACCGCCGCCAGACCGGTGTCTTTGTACGGGCCGGTCCGGAGATTGGTTCCCAGATCCTTTCCCCTGGCGCCGGAAAACATCACATGGCCGTGGGCTGAACAGACGAGAAAGAGGTCATGGAAACCCGCCAGCTCTATATAATCCCGGAAAAAGGCGCCGTGGGCCTCCCAAATCCGTGTGTAGTCCGGATGATCGGTGATATAGGATTCGTCCGGGCCGATGCCCATCTCTTCGTGATACCGGGCCAGGGCGTCGTAAAGGGTTCGAATCTCCTGGGTCTTCGACAGGGAACGGGCGTTGTTCGACAATCGTTCAAGATAATCGGAAACCTGGAAGGCCCGGTTTTCCCGGACCGACACCAGAGTCCGGAACGCGGAATCGGCCAGGGCGGCCCGGGACCGGAGGATGCTCACCGTCCCCAGGATGGCGAAGGGGGTGAGGCCAATGGCCAGAAAGAGAAGCATCAACTTTGTGCGGATCGTATTCAGTTTCGCCATGGGTGGGTTCCTTTTGTCGGCGGTTGTCGGTTATCCACGGTCGGCCCCGGTCGGTGTCGGGCCGACCGCGTCGCAACAATCTTAGGTAGACTTTCTATCCGCGTCAATCCATTATTGGATGTTCATCTCCGATCCGAAGGCCGCTTCACGCCCAAAGAAGGATTGTTCCGGTTTTCGGATGCTGGTATGATGCCAAAGAACCGGGCGCACCGTCGCCGCCATTTTTTTACGGAGGAATCTATACATGAAACGCCGTTTCCCTCGCCTTTCTTTGTTTCTGTCTCTGTCAATCATCGTGTCCGCCGTCGCTTTACCTGTGGCTTCCCCGGCCGACCCCGGGGATGAAGTCTGGGCCTTTGACATCGGCAGCCCCATCGACAGCTCCCCGGCCGTGGCCGACGACGGCACGGTGTATGTGGGGGCCAACAATGGCTACCTCTATGGCACGGTCACAGGAAACACGGAAACTTTGCGGGTCTTCATCAGCAACCTTCTGCAGACCGTATCGCCGGCCATAGGCGCCGACGGCATGGTCTATACAGGATCTGCCAACCGTAACCTGGTTTCGGTGACGCCTTCGGGCACTACCGAATCGATCGCCGTGGGATCCGGGGCCGTCTCCACGCCCGCCATCGGCGAAAATGGCGCCATCTACGTGGGATCAGGCGATTTTTCTCTCTACGCCTTCGATGCCGACGGCACCTTCCGATGGTCTTTTCCCACCGGCGGCGCGGTGACACGTCCGGCCGTGGGCGGCGACGGCACAGTGTACGCCGGGTCGGCCGACGGGTCCCTTTACGCTGTCACCGACGGCGGCGACCAGAAATGGCGGTACGACGCCGAAGGGCCGGTGACGGCGCCCATCATCGGACCGGACGGCACGATTTATATTGGATCGGGCGGTACGGCCGGCGAGAGTTTTATCTACGCCATCGGAGATGACGGCATACAGGACTGGAAACGTCTGATCGAGGGGACGCCATCGGCTCCGGTCATTGGGCGCAACGGCCAAATCCTGGCGGGTACAGCCGACGATTTTTTTTATTCGTATTCCGGCAGCGGCGATTTTCAATGGCGGATCAAAACCAACGGCCCCATCACAGCGTCGGCCGCCGTGGGCGCCGACGGTACGATCTACATCCCCTCCACCGACGGCATGCTCCACGCGCTTTTGCCCGACAACAAAGGCGCCGCCGCGGACGGATGGCCGAAAGACCTGGGCGTCGGCGCATCCTCGCCGGCCATCGGCGCCGACGGGGTTCTCTATATCGGCTCCCGGAACGGAGAACTCCTGGCCATCGAAACCGACAGCGGCGGGCTGGCCGATTCGGCGTGGCCAATGTTCGGCCGGGATCTCCGGCATACCGGTCGCGCCCCGCGCACGCCAGATCCCGGGGACGAGGATCCCGGGGACGACGATACCGGGGACGACGATACCGAGGACGAGGTCGACGACGGCCCGACTGCAGACGCCGGCGAAGACCGGGATGTGGAAGAAGAGGACAGCGTCGAGCTGGACGGCACGGGGTCCACCGGCGACGACCTGAGCTACAGCTGGTCCCAGACCGGCGGGGCCTCGGTGACCCTGGAGGACGCCGACACCGCCACCCCCTCCTTCGACGCCCCGGAGCTGGACGCTGCCGACGACGACGACGAGGAAGACCTCGTTTTAACCTTCCAGCTCACCGTCACCGACGACGCCGGCGACTCCGATACGGACACGGTGGAGGTCACCGTGGAGGAGCGCGACCCCTTCTGTTTCATCCGGTCGGCGGAAGAGGACTGATCCGTGGGGAGGAACCTCGTCCAATCCCGGGCCGTCTGGCAGGTGGCGGCGGCCTCGGTCTGCCGGCTTTTCCTCAACACGGCCCGGCGGTTCGCCTATCCGTTCGCCCCGGCCCTGAGCCGGGGTCTGGACGTCCCCCTGACGGCCGTCACCCCCATGATCGCCGTCAACCAGATCACCAGCATCCTGAGCGTGGTTTTCGGGCCCATGGCGGACCGGTTCGGATACCGGCTCCTGTTCCTGTCGGGCCTGGGGGTGCTGGCGGTCGGGATGCTCATCGGCGGCCTGTTCCCGGTCTACCTCACGGTCCTCCTGGCCCTGTTCCTGGCCGGGATGGGCAAGGCCATGTTCGACCCCTCCATCCTCGCCTACGTGGGGGAGAAGGTCCCCTTCGAGCGCCGGGGGGCGGCCATCGGCATTCTGGAGATGAGCTGGGCCGGGTCGTCCCTCCTCGGCATCCCCCTCATGGGGCTGCTCATCGCCAATTTCGGCTGGCGGTCGCCGTTTCTGGCGTTGGGCGTGCTGGGGCTGCTGGGAATCGCGATCCTCGCCTGGCTCTTCCCCAGAAACGGGCGGAGAGGATCGGCCGAAGGCACGGACCGGCCCGGCATTTTCGCCTCCCTGGGCCTTCTGCGGAAAGATCCCCTGGCCCTGTCCGCCCTTTGCTTCGCCTTCCTCTTCAACGGGGCCAACGACGTCTTTTTCGTGGTCTACGGGGCCTGGCTGGAAAAAGATTTCGGCCTGGGCGTGGTGGCCCTCGGGATGGCCACCACCGTCATCGGGGCCGCCGAACTCATCGGCGAAGGGATGACCGCGGCCCTGGCCGACCGGTTCGGCCTGCGCCGCTCTCTGATGACGGGAGCGGCCGTGTCGGCGGCCGTTTACAGCCTGCTGCCCCTTCTGGGCGGCTCCCTGGCAGTGGCCCTGTCGGGGATCTTCTGCCTGTTCGTTGCCGTCGAATTCACCATCGTGGTGGGGCTCTCCTATTTCACCGAAATCCTCCCCGACGCCCGGGCCACCATGATGTCGGGCTATTTCGGGGCCGCCAGCGCCGGCCGGTTCTGCGGCGCCCTTTTGGGCGGATGGGCATGGACCTTTTACGGCATGGCCGCCATCGGCGCGGCCACGGCCCTCATGAGCATTTCGGGACTCGTATTGCTGACCTGGGGGATGCGCCGCCGGGCGATCCGGCGTTACGACTGATCCGGGAATTCAGCAGCCCGCCATGCCCCTTGCCACCGGCCAGACCGGGTCCGACGCCCCGGCCATCGACCCCCGCCGCCACCGCCGGGTGCGCCGGTTCTTCGCCGGGGCATTTATCCATGTGATCTTCTGGGACATCTTCATGAACCGGCCCGTCCTGCGGCGTTTCCGGTCCCCGGCGCCGCTGCGGTGGCGGCGGTTGGCCCGGCGTTACCGGGCATTGGCGGTGGAGATGGGCGGCGTGCTCATCAAACTGGGCCAGTTCCTGTCCATCCGGGTGGATATCCTGCCCCAGGAGGTGACGTCGGAACTGGCGGGTCTCCAGGACGAAGTTCCCCCTGAATCGACCCGGCGGATCATCGCCCGGATCGAAGCGGATTTCGACCGGCCCATCGGCAAGCTTTTCGCGGAGTTCAGTCCGACGCCGTTAGGGGCCGCCTCCCTGGCACAAGTCCACGAGGTGCGCCTCCACTCCGGGGAGGCGGTGGTGGTCAAGGTGCTGCGGCCGGGCATCGAAGCCCTGGTGGAGACCGATCTGCTGGCCATCTCCCAGGCCTTCGGGTGGCTGAAATGGTACCGCCGGGTCCGGGAGCGGGTGGACCTCGACTGGCTCGCGGACGAGTTTTCCACCGTCACCCGCCGGGAGCTGGATCTGATCTCCGAGGGAAAAAACATCGAACGGTTCGCCGCCGATTTCGCGGACGATCCCCAGGTGCTGACGCCCAAAGTCTACTGGGACTACGCCACCCCGCGCCTTTTGACCCTGGAGAACGTGGGCTACATCCGGATCGCCGACCTCGCCGGCATGGAAGCCGCCGGCATCGATCCGGCCGAGGTGGCGGACAAGCTCCACGCCATCTACATGCGCCAGGTTTTCGAGACCTATTTCGTCCATGTGGACCCCCACCCCGGCAATCTGTTTGTCCGGCCCCTGACGGACCCGGACGCGCCCCACTCTTTTCAACTGGTATTGGTGGATTTCGGCATGGCGGTGGAGATTCCGGAGCGGCTCCGGTCGGCCCTCCGGGAGTACGCCATCGGCGTGGGGACCCAAGACGCGGCCCGGATCATCCGGGCCATGTCCGACGCCGGGGCCTTGCTGAAGGACGCCGACCTGAAACGGCTGGAAGAAGCCCATGAAGCGATGTTCAAACGGATGTGGGGCATCCGGGTCGGCCGGTTCCGGGACATGGCCATGGACGAGGCCAAATTTTTCCTTCGGGAATACCGGGACGTGATATACGACGCCCCCTTCCAGTTCCAGGCCGACATGCTCTTCGTGGTGCGGGCCATCGGCATCCTGTCGGGCATGGCCGCCAACCTCGACCCCGATTTCGACCCTTGGGAAAAGACCATTCCCTACGCCGAACGGTTCGCCGCCGAAGAACTGCGCCGGAACCGGAAACGGTGGCGGGAAGAACTCGCCGAACTTGGCATCGCCTCTTTCGGACTGCCCCGGCGCCTGGACGAGACCCTGCGAACCATCCAGGGCGGCCGGACCACCGTCCAGGCCGGCCTTGCCCCGGATACCCGCAAGGCCGTCAACCGGCTGGAATCCGCCGTTCGGCGACTGGGGTGGATGGTTGTGGCCGCCGCTTTGCTGGTGTCGGGGATCATCCTTCATGCAATCGGGCCGGGAGGAATGGGCAACGCGCTGCTCATCGGCCTGTCCATCGTCGCCTTCGTCTGGGGGCTGCGAAAATAGGGGAGCGGTTCTCCGTCCGGCGTATCCCGTGGGGACGGCCGCTGTGCCGCCGAACGAGTTGTCGCAAATGATCTCCCGGAATGGTATTGCTCCCTGGAGACGGCTGAAACATCCTCCACCAAACGCGAGACGCTCGAAATCAGATCGATGGCCTCCTGAAAAGAAGTGTTTGCATTTATGAGCGCTTCCGCTGCTCGGATCGCCAGATTTCTCACTTCGTCCGCGCCAATGTCCGAATTCCCACTCTTGCGCGTGTCTCCTGGCGCCGATGCCGCTTTTTCCTTGCGGTCGGTTCCTGTTATGGATTATGGATGGTAGGCGTTTCCGGGGAGTTTTCGGCTTTTTGCTGATTGTTTTTCACGGAAAAACCGGACGGACAGCCCCATGAATCGGGGATTGTCGCACGCCATTGAATCATTATGGGCAAATACACTCTGATCGGCCTGACATACACGGCCGCATTTCTTCTCCTGACAAAGATCAGCGCCATGTTCGCCATGGCGTCCGGCGTCATGGTGTGGTACGCCCCGGCGGGATTGAACATCGCGCTGCTGATGATGTTCGGTCCGGCCTACGCGCCCGCGATCTTTGCCGCCGGGCTGATGGGCGGCCTCTTTATCCTGGCGCCCGACGCGCCGCTGATCCCGATGATCATAGTGGCCTTCACAACGCCGGCTGTTCAAGCGCTGGCTGTTTTCCTGTTGCGGCGGTGGGTGGGCGGCGACTGGGAACGGTGGCGATTCCGGGAATTTGGATATTTTATCTTTTTCATGACGGCGACGCCCGTCCCAACGGCGTTGGCCGGCATCACAAATTATTGCCTTTTCGGCATGATTCCCTGGGCGGGTTTTTGGGATGTTTTCCTGGGCTGGTGGATAGGGGACCTCATCGGCATCGCGACACTGGCGCCGGTTGCCCTTTTTGTCGCGCATCCCGCCGCGAAGGCGTTAAAACGCGGCCAGCGGCCATTTGGCGCTTCAGCGTCTCAAAACGGTCTGGACGCCAACGCCGGCGGAGCGTTTTTTCTCCATCTATTTGGGCAAATCATCGCCATTCCCCTTGTCCTCTGGTTCTGTTTTCTCTCGCCTTTCTCTGCATCGTATGATCTGTTTTATTTGTGTTTCCTGCCGTTGATCTGGGTCGTATTCCGTCATGGGCTGCCCGGCGCGACCATCGCCATCGCCGCATTGAACATCGGCGCGACTTTTTTCGCTCTGTCGTCGATGAACCTTCCGAAAGTGGCCAATCTCCAGTTTTTTCTGGCGACGCTCTCCCTTACCGGACTGATTTTGGGAAAATCGCTTTCAGAGGGCAGAAGGGCGGAAAAAGCGTTTCGGGACAGCCAAGAAGAACTCAAGGATGTCACGGACAACCTGCCGGGGATGGTGTACCGTTTCGTCCGGCACGCGGACGGTTCCTATTCGGTTCCCTATATCAGCCAACAGTCCTTTGAATATACCGGGGAAACGCCGGATGAGATCACCTCCGACGTTTCCCAATTGTTTCGATCCGTTCCCCCCGACGACCTCGACCGGGTGCGGCGGGCCATCGAGCGATCCGCGAAAACGAAGGAGGATTACCGCGTCGAACACCGCATGATCGGGGCGGATGGCAGCACCAGATGGTTCGATGTCCGCTCCTCTCCGAAACAGCGGGAAAACGTTGAAATCGTATGGTGCGGCGTCGCCATCGACGTGACCGAAAAAAAGGACGCCGAGCGGAAACTGCGGACGGAAAGGGCACAGCTTCTGTCCATCTTCGACGCCATCCCGGCTATCGTCGATGTTGTCGATCCCCGGACCTATGATCTGCTCTTCATGAACAATTATGCCCGCCAACTGCTCGGCGAGGACGCCTTGGAGAAGAAATGTTACCAGGCGTTCCACAACTTCGACGCGTCCTGTGACTTCTGCACGAACGAGCGGATGTTGAATCGGCCGGATCAGGATCTTCACTGGGAATACCACAGCAAAAAACTGGCGCGCCATTTCATGACGACCAACAAGATCATCCAATGGCCGGACGGCCGGGATGTCAAATTCGAACTTTCTTTCGACATCACCGAGCGCAAGCTGTCTGAAGAAGCCTATCACACGCTGGTCGACAACTCCCTTCAGGCATTGGCCATCTATCAGAACGACCGGATTGTATTCGGAAACGCGGAACTGGCAAGGATGACGGGTTATAAACTGAATGAATTGTACGCGATGGAAGCCGAAGATCTGAACCGGTTCATCTCCAAAAAAGATCAGGAAAAACTCTGGCGCGATTTGCATGATCGCCGGGCGGGAAAAAATGTGCCGCCAAGCCAGGAATTTCGCGTCACTCGAAGGGACGGCGCCTCGATATGGGTTCAGAACTTTGCCACTCTGACGACTTATCGCGGCCAGCCGGCGGTTCAAGTGGCGTACATCGATGTCACGG
>CAYPCE010000015.1:0-36339 GCA_964409085.1 uncultured Desulfobacteraceae bacterium
AGGAACCGGCCGCTCCATTCCCGGGGCGCCCGGAGCGCCAGCCAGGCCATGGCCCGTCCCGGAATCTCCGGCGGTTCCAGCTTGCCCTCCGCCTTCAGGTTCCGGAAATAGGCGGCTTTGTCGGATTCCATGTTGCCGGGTCCCTTCTCCCGGATCACGCCCTGCATGTCGGTGTCCACCACCCCGGGGCGGAGGGAGACGGCCGTCACATCGGGCTCTTCCACGGCCAGCACCCGTGTGAAATGGGTGACGCCGGCCTTGGCGGCGCAGTAGGCGCTCCATCCCGCCACCGCATTGACGGCGGCCCCGCTGCTGACGTTGACGATCCGGCCCCGTGTTTTCCGGAGCGGGTCGAGGGCGGCGACCGTCATGTAATAGGGGCCCAGGAGGTTGACCTCGATGTTGTGCCGCCAGGCGTCCCGGTCCGACGCGGCCGCGGAGGCCAAAGGTTCCAGGATTCCGGCGTTGTTGATCAGCCCGTCCAGGCGACCGAATCGATGGAGAACATCCGCCACGATGCGGGCGCAGGCCTCGGGGTCCGACACGTCCCCCGGCAGGGGCAGGGGAACCCCGCCGGCCGCCGCAACCGCATCGGCCACGTCGGCCAGGGACCGCTGATCCCGGCCCGTTATCGCCACCGCGGCCCCGCTCTTGCCGAGCCACCGGGCCGCGGCGGCCCCCATGCCCCGGGAGGCCCCGGTCACGATCACCACAGGTCGTTCATCGGCCATGGATCCCTCTCTTCTATTGAATGATGTCGGCAGAAAGTGTATAGAGTAAACCGATGGTGATAAGAATGAAAGTGTGATCATACCATGGGGAATAGGTTGAACTCAATGAAAATCAACGAAAGGCCGGCCGGGTAACAATGGCGGCATCGAGGAGTCACGGACGGGTCCTGGCGGTCGGGTGGGATTTGGCGAGCGTCGGGGAGACCGTCTCGCAACTGGAGGACCTGGGCGTCACGCCGGTCCACGGGGTCGCCTCCGTGGACACCGCCATGGCGGCCGATCCCCCGGACTTGGTGCTCATGGACGTCCGGTTCTGGCCCGCGGACGGCAAGGCAACTCCGGCCGACCGCATCCGCGAGCGGTTCGACGTCCCGATCGTATTCTTTTCGCCTGCCGAGGGCGCCGGGGCGATCCCCCCCGATGCCCTGCCGCCCCTGGGCTGTATCTCCCATCCGATCCGGGAAACGGAACTGCTGTCCGCCATGGAGATGGCCCGTTGCCGCCATCGGCTCGAAAAACGGGTCCGGCAGTCCGAGAGGCAGTTGAAGGCCCTGATGTCGACCATCCCCTATGGCCTTCTGGAACTCGATCGCTCCGGCACCATCCGGGAGGCCAACGTCACCTTTGAGGAAATCACCGGGCATCCTCCTCCGTCCGTCGTGGGGCGCCGGCCGTGGGACCTGCTGCCCGAGACCGACACGGAAAGGGAGCGCCTGAAGGCGATGTTGACCGGCATGTTCGCCGGGCAGGCCGCCTCCTGGACCGGTCCGGTCTCCACACGCCTCGGGGAATCCGTCATGGTCAAGCTCGACTGCAACCCCAAGCTGGGGGAAGACGGGGCCGTGGACGGCGCCGTCTGCACGGCGACCGACGTCACGGATCGTCACCGGGCCGAAGAACAGCTCAAACGCCACACCGCCTGCCTGGAGGTGCTGGTGGACCTGACCCAGATGGACCGGACGCCCGTCCACGAGATGGCCCGTTATATCCTCGAAAATGCGTTACAACTGTCCGGCTCGACCATCGGATTCGTGGGATCGGTGAGCGAAGACCAGTCCTCCCTGACCATTTTCAGCTGGTCATCGGAGGTCATGACCTCTTGCAGCGTCGATCATTCGGAGCTGAAGTTTTCCACTCAAACGGCCGGAATCTGGGGCGAAGCGGTCCGGAGCCGGCGGACCGTGCTCGTCAACAACTACGCCCAGTATCCCCACCGGCGGGGCCTGCCCGAAGGCCACCTGTCGTTGGAGCGGGTCATGGCCATCCCCATCCTGGAGGAGGGGCAGGTGGTGATGGAGATCTCCGTGGCCAACAAACCGGCGCCCTACACCATGGCCGACATGAACCAGCTCCAGATGCTGGTGGACGGAATGTGGCGCCACCTGAAGGACCGTCGCCACCGGGAACGGCTGGTCGAGGCCAAGGAAGAGGCCATCAAGGCCAACCGTGCCAAAAGCGCCTTTCTGGCCAACATGAGCCACGAGATCCGGACCCCCATGAACGCCGTCATCGGCATGACCGATCTCACCCTCGACACCGACCTGGACGCCGAGCAGCGGGAAAACCTCCAGATGGTCAAACAGTCGGCCCACCATCTGCTGGATATCATCAACGACATCCTCGACATCTCCCGGGTCGAGTCGGGCCGCGTGGACCTGGAAGAGGACCGGTTCGAACTCCGGCCCGGTTTCGACCGGATGATGCGGTCCTTTCTCGTCCAGGCCCGGGAAAAAACCATCGACCTGACCTGGACGATCGATCCCACCATTCCGACGGTCCTGATCGGGGATGAACGACGCCTCCGTCAGATCATCTACAACCTGGTCAGCAATGCCATCAAATTTTCGGACAACGGCACGGTGCGCGTAACCGTCTCGAGGAAAACCCAAACAGGGGGGGATCCGGTCCTCCTGTTCCGGGTGGAAGATACGGGCATCGGCATCCCACCGGAGAAACTCGATCACGTATTCGATCCATTTTATCAGGCAGACACCTCCATCACCCGCCACTTTGGGGGCACGGGGCTGGGGCTCACCATTTCCCGGCAACTGGCGGAAAAAATGGGGGGCTCCCTGGAAGTGGAAAGCCATTCCGGACAGGGCTCGACCTTCACCTTCCAATTCCCGCTGAACTGGGTGGCGACCGCAGGGACCCCCAAGAACGGACAGAGCGCCGCAACAAAAGCAATGGAAGGAGAAGATGCCATGAGAGGACTCAACATCCTGGTGGTGGAAGACAACCCCTTCAATCAGAAAATGGCGGCTCTTTTTCTGGAAAAACAGGGCCATTCGGTCGTCACGGCCCAAAACGGCCGGGAGGCCCTGGAAAACCTGGAAACGTCATTTTTCGACGTCATTTTCATGGATGTCCAGATGCCGGAAATGGATGGCATCGACACCACCAAACGGATCCGGGAACAGGAAATGGAAACCGGGGACCACATCCCCATCATCGCCATGACGGCCCACGCCATGAGCGGGGACCGCGAGATCTGCCTGACCGCCGGCATGGACGATTACATCTCCAAACCCATCAACTTCCCCAACATGAAACGCATCCTCCAGAAGATTTCCGCCGATGTCCGCGGCCTTCGAACCGTTGAAAACACTTGACGATACAGGAGAATCAGGGTAACGGTACCCCTTTTTCTCGATCACCGGCGGCCACCGGATCGTCCCTGTTGCATGGTGGCCGGCCTAACCCGCCGAACCCCGATCCCCTTGTTGGGTGACCGGCTGGAGACCGAATGAATCCGGACACGCTGAAATCCAATTGTCTGTTGCTGCTGACCGCCGTCATCTGGGGATCCGCCTTTGTGGCCCAGCGGGTGGGTATGGACCATGTGGGGCCATTCACCTTCAACGGGGTCCGCTTCGCCCTGGGCAGTCTGTCGCTGCTTCCCCTGGTGGTGTTCAACCGCCGCCGGGCGATGCGCCGGGAAACCCGACCCGCCGGTGGAAGCCGGACCCTCTTTTTCGGCGGTGCCGTTGCCGGCCTGGCCCTCTATCTCGGCGCTTCTCTCCAGCAGGTGGGGCTGGTCTATACGACGGCGGGAAAAGCCGGTTTCATCACCGGCCTTTACGTGGTCATCGTGCCGATCATGGGATTGATCTGGCGTCAGCGGCCGGATCTGGGCACCTGGACCGGGGCCTTTCTGGCCGCGTGGGGGCTCTATCTGCTGAGCATTACCCAGAGCTTCAGCATCGCTTTCGGCGATTTTCTGGTCCTGATCGGGGCGTTTTTCTGGGCCGCCCACGTCCACATCCTCGCCCGCTTTTCCCCCCGGGTGGATGCCGTGCAGCTGGCCCTGTGTCAGTTTGTGGCCTGCTCGTTCTTCAGTATGGCCACCGCCGCGGCGACGGAAACCATCGCCCTGGAAGGTCTCCGGCTCGCGGCCCTGCCCATTTTCTACGGAGGGGTCTGCTCGGTGGGGGTGGCCTACACCCTTCAGGTGGTGGCCCAGCGGAAGGCCCATCCGACCCATGCGGCCATCATTCTGAGCCTGGAAGCCGCGTTTGCGGCCCTGGCGGGGTGGCTCCTGTTGGATGAAACCCTGACCCCGCGCGGCATGGTGGGATGCACCTTGATGCTCACCGGCATGCTGATGTCCCAATTCCACATCCGGCTCGACGTTTTGACGAATGCGGTCCGGTACGGGGCCGGATCAGCCAAGCGCCTCTAAGGCGATGTCATCTCCCTGGATCCGCACGATCCCCTCCTCCCCGGCCCGGACCAGAATCTCCTCTACCCGCTGACCGGCCAAACCCAGATCATGGGCGATCTCTTTGACGATTTCCGGAAAGGGGGCGGCGACCGCGGGCGAACGCTCCCCTGCCCGGTACCGGAGCAAGAGGCGCAATTGCTTGAGCACCACCTCCGTCGGGTCTCCGGTGGCATAGGGGTGGATATTCTCGTTGGCGATCCGGAGCCGTTCCGTAAGGGTGGCCACGATTTTTTCCATGTAGGGCGGCAGCTTTTTCAGGTTCTGGGTGACCAGACGCTGGGTCAATACCGCCACCTCGGTCGCTTCCAGGGCCTTGACCCCGGCGGACCGGGTCACCCGGGCGATCAGCGACATCTCGCCCACGATGTCTCCGGGTCCCAGGGTGCCGAGCACC
Organism: uncultured Desulfobacteraceae bacterium; assembly: GCA_964409085.1. GTDB lineage: Bacteria > Desulfobacterota > Desulfobacteria > Desulfobacterales > JAABSP01 > JAABTD01. Next base: position 4,850 of record CAYPCE010000015.1, read on the forward strand.
ACCGTCCCCTCCGCCGTTTCTTTGATGACCTGGACCTCTCCGCTCAGAATGAGATACGCCTCGTCCCCGGCGTCCCCTTCTTCCATGAGCATTTCTCCGGCCGCGAACCGTTTCTTCTCCTGACGGGACCATTTTCCGGCGATGAGATCGTCGATGTCCGACGACAGTTCCTCCACCGTTCGATACCGGTCGGCCTTGTCGGGGGCCATGGCCTTGAGGATGATCCGGCAGACTTCTTCCGGGATCTGGCGATCCGGCGCGCGGCGGTCGGGCGGGATCAGATTCACCGTTCGGGCCCGCTCCAGGACCTCGTCGATGGCGTCACCGAAATAGGGCGGCACCAGGGCGAACATATGGTAGAGGGTGGACCCCAGCAGGAAGATGTCCGTCTGCAAGTCCAGGCCGGCCCCGTCCCCCACCGCCTGTTCCGGGGCCATGTAGACGGGGGAACCCTTGATGATATCGTCATCACTTTTGAGGAGACCGAGGAAATCCTTGATCAGCTCCCGCTGGCCGGGATCGGGTTCCTGATCCGGATTCCCCACATACCGGGCCAAGCCCCAGTCCATGAGAAGCACTTCCCCGTATTGGCCGACCATGATGTTGTGCGGTTTGATGTCCTGGTGGATGATGTGCCGGGAATGGGCGTAGGAGAGGGCGTCGCACACCTTCCGGAAAATGCTCAACAGATGATAGGGGGTGTAGGTTTCAGCGGTATCGGGATCACCGGCCCGGAGCCGTTCGAGAATCGCGTTCAGGGCTTCCCCCTGGGCCAATTTCATGGTGAAATAGAGGCCCTCGCTCTCCGTCAGCCCCAGCTCGTGAACCGGAATGACGTTGGGGTGCTCCAGCAAACCGGTGATTTTGGCCTCCGCGATGAAACCGGTGAGGGCATCCTCCTGGTGTTTGAAGGCCGGCAGCACCACCTTCATGGCCGACGTTCGCTGGAGATCCTGGTCCAGCACCCGCAGGATCGCCCCCATGCCCCCGGCCACCAGCTTGCCGAAGGAGCGGTATTTCCGGTCGCCATGGTTCTTGGCCACCAGCCGACGGTAATAGGCCTTCTCGGTGTCGGTCGCCGAAAAATCATCGGGGGCGGCCTCTGGGGAAACCCCCATGTCCTCCGGTGTGAGGGCCATCGTGGCGGTATAATCGCCGCCCCCGGATCCGCCGCCCGGCAATTCCTCCCGGGGGAGGGCCACCGTCTCCTGGTAGATGTCCTCGATGTTTCGAACCGTGGGATCGTTTTCGTAATCGTAAGAGTCCCTCGGTAGCGCTACTGTCTCCTGGTAGGACTCTTCCCGGGCCCCGCCCCGATCCCCTCCAGATACCATTTCCTCTCTGGGCAGGGCGACGGTCTCCTGATAGCGGTCGTCCGGCGACGAATCCGCATCGGCGTTCCGCACGCCCATTTCCTCCCGGGAGAGGGCCACGGTGGCCTGAAAATCCGGCTCGGTTTCTCCGGGCTCATCGGCCTTGCCCGGCTTTTCGTTCCGGGGAAGGGCCACCGTCTCCTGGTACGTCGTATCCTTGCCGTCGGGGTCTTTCGAGCCGTTGTTGGGCGATGTTCCCATAGCGTCACTTCCTTGGCGTCAACACCGGGCGGGCTCAGTCGAGATACCCTGCCACCACCCCCGGGGGCACCTTGTGGGGGACGATGTGGATCCCGATAAACCCGCCCTTTAGGTTCATTTGAAGGACCTCCCCATCTCTGAGCAGGAGCATCCCGACATTCGTTCTGTCCGATTTCTGCTTGACCTCCCGGATCAGGTCGCCGGGCTGGGAAACCGGAGTACCATCATACTCAAGCACCAGATCACCGCTCCGGATGTCCAGGTCCTGAGCCTGGCTCCCCTCGATGACCCGATCTACCCGGACCACAGAGACCAGATCTTCTTCCGGCGCCGGTGGCGGGGCCGGGGAGGGGGTCGGACGGGGCACGGCCCCTTCTCTGGCCTCCGGCATGACCGAGACCCGGTTCAACCGTTGCCCTTTGAATTCAAAGGCGTAATTTTTCTCCCCGAGTTGCCGGAAAAGGCGCTTGAACAGTTTCTCCGGGAGTTCGCTTTCCGCGGTGAAATCGATCACTTCGTCGGAGCGGGATTCCAGCCCCCGGATAATCAGGGGATAGGCGCCGTAAATGCCGTCCAGGATCGCTTTCAGCGGCATCTGTTCCGCTTTCACCGTCAGCCTGCCGTCATGGGCGGATACGGTCAGATCGGTTTCCCCGGTGGCAGCCGGGGCGGCATTCCCGGTCCCGATCAGGAACAAACAGACGAGCAGTAGGATACGGATGTAGCGGGAAAAAGGTGTCATCTGGGTTCGCGTCGGTAAGGCGGGCACAATTTTTATCTCTATCTTGCCGTTATTGTTACAAATGGGGTGTTTCACCCGGAAAAGAACTTGAAACTACAATAAAACAAATGGTATGAATTTGCAAGGGAATGGATGGCCCGTGCATCATCGACGTGGCAGCAACCACCAACCGCCAATCCGAGAGACGATCATGAACCGACTGAAACGCCCCCTCAGCGAAACACAAATGCCGCTGCTCCTCGCGGGTTCCGCTCTGCTGGTCCTTGTGATCATTATCGTGGTCTTTCTGACCGGCGGATCGGATGACGCGGACCGGCTGATGCGCCTGGAAAACACCGTCAGGTTGCTGGAGACCCGAATACAGGAGATGGAATCGGATTTGGCACGATTTCAGGAGCAGGATAGTGTCATCGAGACGCTGATCAACAAAGTGGACCTCATCGACGATTCCGTACCCGAACGGTTCGACGCCCTGGAGAAACAAATGGCCAATCTCCAGCAACAGTTGACCGGGTCCGCCGGAAAACCGGACACGGAAAGTCCACCGGAAACGACTGCCGCAAAGGAGGAGCAGGGAAAAAGCGCCTCATCAACGGAAAAGCCCCCTGTCAAACGTCCCACGACACCCAAATCCAAGGTGGATTACCACCAGGTCAAAACCGGTGAGACGCTCTATCAGATCAGCCGGCGGTACGACCTCTCGGTGGCGGAACTCCGGCGACTCAACAACCTCAAAGAGGGCGACCTCATCCGCCCGGGCCAGAAGCTCGTTGTCAGCGGCCGCGGTCGATAATTCTCTGCCCCCGGGGGATCCCTGTTTCCTTTCCCCGACAGCGATCCTCGACAGCGATCACCCGTCGGTACGCCGATTCGCCGAACGGACGACCGACGGGGCCGCCGGCGACCCGGTTGCCATGGCGGTCCGCCTCTACGGGGCGGTCCGGGACGGCATCCGGTATGATCCCTACGGCCCCTTCCATCGCCCGGAACATTACCGCGCCAGCACCGTACTGACGTCGGAACGCGGCTTCTGTATCAATAAGGCGGGGCTCCTTTGCGCGGCCGCAAGGGCTTGCGGGATCCCGGCCCGCCTGGGATTCGCCACGGTGCGGAACCATTTGGCCACCCGGCAGCTGATCGAATTTCTCGGCACCGATCGGTTTGTGTACCACGGCTACACGGAGTTGTTTTTAGAGGGCAAATGGGTGAAGGCCACACCGGCGTTCAACGCCGCCCTCTGCCGCCGCCACGGGGTGCCCCCGCTGCCCTTCAACGGCCGGGAGGACGCCATCTTTCAGCCCGTCAACGCCGCCAACCAGAAATTCATGGAATACCTGGCCGACCACGGGGTCTATGCCGACATCCCGGTCGCCGCCATTGTGTCGGCGTGGAAGCGGGTCTACGGGCCGGAACGGGTCGACCGATGGATTACGGAACTGGAGCGGACCGGCGGCCGCTCCATCCGGGATTTTGCCCGGGAATCGGTCCACCATCCCACGTGAAGGAACGCCTATCGCTCCGGGACCATGGCGTCCGGCGGACGGAAAGGATCCCCATCCCTCTCGGCGGCGTAGACATCCTCCCCCTCATCTTCCGACTCTTCCCCCTCTATGAGGATTTCCGCGTCGGACCGCTGCCCCTTGGCGGGGGTCACCGTTTCGCCACGCTGCCACAGGGTGGGATCGATCCGTGTCTGATCCACGACCTCCGGCAGGCCCATGACATCCTCCACAATCTCATGGAGGATCTCCCGCTTGGCCTCCGACGGCAGTGCCCCGGTCAAATGGATCACGCCCTCGTCACAGCTGATGTCGAGTTCATCCAGTTCCACCCGCCCGTCTTTTTCCACTTCATCATACACCGCATCGGCGAGTTGATCGTCGCTCATTCCCGCGTAATCCGGCGGCAAATCAACGACTTCGTCGGCGTCCTCGTCGGCCATGGGCAGGGGCGCCCCCTTTTCCAGCCGTTCGGCGCACCGCGTACAGTGCTGGACAAACGGTAACGCCTCCAGCCGCTTGGGCGCGATGCGCCCGCCGCAACCGTTGCAGAAACCGTAGTCCCCCGTCTCCATCCGGCCCAGGGCGCGGTCGATGGCTTCGATCTCATTTTTCTCCGACGCATCCAGTTGGGCGATGCCCTGGGACATGTGGGCTTTCTGGGCCGTTTCTTCGAATTCATTCTCCGCCTCATGGAGCCGTTTCCACGTGTCCCGGTGCTGGTGCCGCCGTTCATATATCTCTTGCCGACGCTCCAAAAGCCGCTGCTTGAAAGTCGCCAGGTCCAGTTGTTCGCTCATGTTCGTCTCCTTTTTGGGTCAGAACGCCTACCTATGTAGAATGGTCAGGTAATCTTGACGAACTGTCCGATGAAAGGGAATACCGTGTTTCCCTTATTTTGCCGGGCCGTTCGGTGTATTCGGCAGCCGTTCCCCCCGGTTTTTCCGGGCCGCCCGCCCCTTGTAACGGGCTCTGTTCTGTGCTATATAATGAGGGCCCGGTCAGGGCGCCACAGATTCGCAAGGAACCCGTAGATTGATGTCAAAAAAGCACCCCCAATGCCCCCTGTACAACCCTTTGAACTGCAAAGAATATCACAATCCAAAGCTCTGCGCGTTCGCCAGGAAGGACAACGCCTGCCTGAAAAAGAAAAAGCCCCGACCGAAGTCAAGGGCTGAGGACAACGACGGATAGACGCCAAATCCGTCAGGCATGCCCGGCGGTATCCGATAGCAACGCCGGATCGATCCCGATCCCCCGGAGCGCCGCTTCCCAGCGGCTTTCCACCGACATTTCAAAAATCAGCGCCGCATCCACCGGTCCCGTCAGCCATGCATTTTGCTGAATTTCGCCTTCCAGTTGCATCGGTCCCCATCCCGCACACCCCAGGCAGATAGCCGCCCATTCGGGACCGGAGCCGCCGGCGATGGCCCGCATGATATCCATGCTGTTGCTCATGGCCAGCGACGGGGTTATGGAAAGGCAGGCATCCCAGCCAAAGGGGGGGCCGTGCAGAATAAACACCTCATTGGTATGGACCGGCCCGCCGATGTAGATCGGCATTTCCGCGCTTTCCGGTGTATAGGTCAGGCCCAGTTCCTCAAACATCTCCTTTGCCCGCAGCATTTCATGAACCCGGTTGACGACGATGCCCACCGCTCCCTCGGCCGTGTGCTCACAGACACAGGTCACGGTCCTGGCAAAATTCGGATCCGCCATGCCGGGCATCGACATGAGAAACTGGCCTTTGAGGGAGGCCGGATAAGTACTTTCCATGAATTCCTCCGCTTCCGCCGACCGATCGTTCCGATCGCGCTTTTCCGTCACCCTACTGTCATCCGCCGGCGTTGTCAAGCAACCGTCCCTTTCGAACCGCCACAGGATCCCCGACCCGAGGGCCTGCACCGAAACGCCGACGGAAGCCAACGGGGACGGTTCACATCCGGCTGGTTAGAACCCAATCAGGGACCGGAAAGCGATCAGGGGTTTTCTCAGAATCTGCATCCCGAGGAATGTGGACGCCCCATACACCTTGGCGGTGCCCTTCTGACCCGGCTGGATCTCTCCTCCCTCTTCGGTCCAGATGGCCTCGGCCATGACCGATGGGACCCCCTCCGGCGACAGTCGGATATCGAAACCGACCCGGGTAATGATGGCCGAAATCCGATGGAACGGCGCACTGTCCAGCCGGATGGCCACCCGGGCCCCCTCCTGGACAAACCCCACATCGCTGGCCGGCACCCAGAGGCGAAGCTTCGTCCGCTCCGGGTCGGCCACACTGAGCACGACCTGGCCGGTCTGGAGGGCGGACCCGACCAGGGCGTCGGGATCATCCAGCACAATGACGCCGGGCTGGCCGCTTCGCACCTCGGCCCGGGACCGCTGTTTGGCGTAAAACGCCACATCCGCCTCGGCACGGGCCACTTCCAGTCGCTGGACCGGCAGTTCGGCCCGGGCCTCCCGGTCCCGATGGGCCGCGCCTTCCAGTTTGGCGAGTTCGGCCCGGGCCACCGCCACGTTCCGGTAGGCTTCGTCCAGCCGTTTGTCCAGAACGCGGTCATCGTATCGGAAAAGAAGGGCCTCCTCTTCGACCCACTGACCGGGCTGGACCAGGAGATCTTTCAGGATGCCGTCCATGGGCGCAAAAATGTGATGGGGGCGATCCGGCACGACCCGGGCGGGCGATGTCACGCTGGAACTCACCGGCAGGGCCATGAGCAGCATCACCATCAGCACGGCCGCCACCCGAAAGAGCCGCTTCCGGGAACGGGTGGCATGGGTGCGGGGACGCGCCAGCCCGTGCCCCATGAACAGGGCCGCATGACCCAGCAGCTCCACATCCGGCTTTTCCCAGGTCCGGTTCCGCCACCGTTCCAGCCACAGGGCGTAAGCGGGTGGGAGAGTGCCTTCCCGGTCCAGCCATAGCGGCACCCAGAGGATCGTGGCGCCCCCCATGGCCGACTGGACCTTGTGGAGGGCCGTGTCGGTTCGCCCCCCATCAGCGGCCGGCGGCACAATGAGGGCCGACTGCCGGCCTCGGTACTGCCGGCGAACGCGCTCTACGGCATCGGCAAAATGGCTGTCCTGGGCCACTGTTCCCCCGCCGGTGACCGCCTGGATCGCCCCCTTCCCCCCCAGCTTGACCAGCACCGCCCGGTCCACATGGACGATTTCCACGATCCGGTTGACGATGAGGGCCGCCGCTTCCTGGGGTACGGGCGTCGCCAGCACGGCGGAAGCCAGGCGGACGAACCGGGCCAGGACCCGGTCGCTGCCGGGACGCATGCCCCCCTGGCCGGCATCCGGCCGGGGTCCGCCCCCTTCAGGATCGATCTTGGGCGTTGCGGGATTAGCGGTCAATGAGGACTTCTCCCTTCATGCCGGAAAGGAGCGAATCGTCGTTCTTCTGGATGGTCCAGACCACCTGGGCCGTGTTGCTCAGTTCGTCCACCACCGGCACCACCGCCTTGACGGCGCCGTTGACGGTCATATCCAGGTCGTGGACATAAAAGGCGTGTTCATCTCCGGGTTTCAGCCGCACCGCGGAGGCGGAGGGGATATTGGCCACGGCCCGGAGATCCGACGGATCGACCACTTCCACCACCGGCTGGCCGGCCGTGACCCATTCGTGGGGCTCCATGTGCCGACGCACCACCACGCAGGGATACGGGGCACGGATGTAGGAATTGGCGATCTGCCGCTTGATGATATCGATGTCCGTCCGGACCACGTCCCGCTGCATGCGGGTCTCCGCCACCTCCTCGTTGGTCGCCAGTCCCTTCCGGTTGAGACGGGTCAGGTTCTCCAGTTTGACGCTCAAATGCTTTCTGGAGAGTTCGGCCCGTTTTTTCTGCAGGGCCAGTTCCCCGGTCTCCACCTGGGCGATGATCTCCCCCTTCTTGACCGCCGATCCCACATCGTAGGAAAGGCGGTCCAGCACCCCGGCCCGCTCGGCGGACAGCACCGCCTGACGGGTCGCTTCAAAAATGGCCGGATAGGCCTCGCCGGATACCGGTTCCTGAGACCCCTGGGATTGCGCCCAGGCCCCGCCGAGAGTTCCCAGCGCCATGACGAATGCCGCCATGACCGTGAGGAGCATCCGCCACTGGAGGCGCACACTCGCCCGTCCTGTCCCACCTGCTTTGTTTCTGCTCATGTTACAACAATCCCCTTTCTGTCAGATTCTGCCACAGGCGCCCCAGAAGACGCCCGGCGATGGAGGCGTTGTCCCCCCGGAGCCAGATCCAGCAGGGCATGCCGTGGGGAAACCATTCCGGAACCGGTTGGGAAATGCCGAAGGTGAGGGCGAAGTAGGCGTCCCGGGGCCGCCTCACGTCGCCGTCCGTCCGGGAGACGATGGGACCGCCCGCCATGTCCAAAAGGCTCTCATTGGGCAGCCGATAGACCGGGAACCGGCTCCGTTCCCGGAACCGGGCATGGATCGCGGGGGCCCTCGGGTCCGAAACCCGCACCCGGACCATTTCGCCGGTCATCTTTTTGAGATGGGCGGCCTGTCCTTCATGGGCGTAAGCCTTCAATTCCCATTGCCGGGGGGTCCCGACCGAAAACAAATAGGTCCCCTGACGCACGAACGCGCCCTTGTAAAGGTTCGGATTGACATCCATGACATGCCCGTCCATGGGCGCGTGGATCTCCAGGAGGGCGATGGCCTCGTCCAGTTTTTCCTTGGCCGCCTTCACCCGCGCGAGTTCCGCCTGGAGCCAGTTCCGGTACGCCCCCTGCTCGCCGCCGCCGCCGACCGACCGGAGCCGGGCCTGGAGGGATGCCAAATCGAAGTCCAGGTTTTTCGCTTCATGGCGCAACGGCTCACTTTCAATGCGAAAGATCTTCTCGCCCGCCGCCACGGTGAGGTGTTCGGCCGGCATCTCCCCTGAAACCCGGCCATCCTTCGGCGCGTTGACGGCCGCCGCATTCCGGTAGAGCAGCAGACCGGGAAGGTGCTGGAAACGGGGCAGCGGTGCGAACACCGCCACGATGACCACCGCCGCGCCCAGGCACGTGGCCACCGCCCGGGGCCTGGAGCCGATGAGACGCCGTTTCTGGACCACGGCCCTGACCTCGCCGATGCCGGGCCGCACAAAGAAGATCCATATCTCCACCAGAAAGACGAGAACCCCCAGTGCCGGAAAAAAGAGGTAGTAAACGGCCAGGGCGATGGCGATCCCCACGAAGAGTCGGTACAACAGGGCGCAAACGGCATAGACGATCAGGCCCCGGCGGTTGGGATGTACCTCCGGAACCGGCCCCGTCCATCCCAGCAGAGATCGCCGGACGGCGTAGCGCAGCATGGCGAACGCCCGGGGACGGAGGTTGTCGATCCCCCACCAATCCATGAGGAGATAATAGCCGTCGTATCGCATGAAGGGGTTGAGGTTGACGAGGATCGAAGACAGCATCGAGGTCCCGGAAAGGAAAAACATCAGGCTCCGGAGGATGCCGTCCGGCAGCAGGGCCCACAGGAAAAGGGCCATGCCCGCCACCGTCAATTCAAACAGGACTCCGGCCCCGCTGATCCACATGCGCCGCTTCCGGTCGGGGATCTTCCATGCATCGGTGGTATCGGTATAGAGCAGCGGCCAGAAGACGATGAAGAAGATGCCCATGGAGCGGATGTGGAGCCCCATGGCCTTGCCCACATACCCGTGGGCGAGTTCGTGGCCCATCTTCAGGAGCACCAGACAGACGGCGAAGGCCGCGGCCCCCTGGGGCGTGAACAGGTAGTTGACCGTGGACAGGTAGAGTTCCAGTTCCGGAAGGGTGAGGATCAACCCGAACAGCCCGATCAGCAGGTAGCCCCAGCGGGCCGCCGGCGACCAGAGGGCCGAGACGTAGGGAAGGGTCCGGCTCAGAAACCGGTCGGGCCGGAGAAGGGGAACCCGGAAAAAGATGGCCCCCTGAAGGAGCCGTTGGAACACCGGCGGCTTCCGGTGCGCCTCCGGAACACTCTCCCGCCGCACCACCTCTTCCTCCGGCAGCCGGGCCAGGGACTCGTTCTGGAGCATGGTCACAAAGGAGAGGATCTCCTCCGGGGTCGGCCGCAGCGGCGTGGTGGCGTAAAGATTGGCCACGGCCTTGTCCAGATTCGGCTCCACGGTGAGCCGGTAGATCAGCTCGCCTTCGGCATATCCCAGACGGTAGTTGTTGCCGCGGACCGGATCTTCCAGGACCCAGGAGCGGTGACCATCATGGTCCAGGGGCCCGGGGTGGAGGAGCAAATCGGTCCGCAGGCCCCGCCAGGGGATCTGAAGAAAATCCGCCAGTTCCTTGGGGTTCCCGGACGGTTGGCTGTCTGTCTCCCTTTTCGGCGCCATCAATTCGAATCGGGTCGGCTTCTAAGAAGTGAAGCCTATTCGAAACAACCCGTTCAGTCTGCGTAAAAGGCCGACACCTCGTGCAGATCGCAACCGCCAGCGGGGTTTCGAATAGGCTTTTGTCAAGTCAAGCCGGAATGTCTCTCTGTCCGCAATTGAAGACTGTTCCAGCCTGTAGCCAGTGAGTTTAGTCGCAGTTATTGTAGTCTACAATTACATTCCTGTCCATAAGAGATAGAATGTCGGTCTCGCAGGCTTCGGCGTTGAGCGGGTTGTTCTGCAAATCGATGTAATCCCCGTCGCCGATGCCGGTATTCAACACCAGCGGTGAAATATCCGATATGGAATTGCGTTCGAGCCGTACGGTCTCCAAACGGGTCAGATCTTCCAGCGCCGTGATGTCGGTGATGTAGTTCTTGCCGAAACTGACCAACGTGAGGTTGACGAGGGGGGCGACAGCGGAAATGTCATCGATGCCCATTCCCCAGAGGTAAAGCGTTTCGAGGGTCTCCAGGTTTGAAACGGGTGAGATATCGGCGACGTCTTCGGCACTGCTGAGGTTCAGCTCCTTCAGGGCCGGCAGATCGGCGATGGCGTCGATGGATTTGATGGGATTTTCGTTCAGCAACAGGGTGCGGAGTCGGGTCAGGTTCGACAGGGGCCGGAGGTCGTCCACCATGTTGCTTGCCAAATCGAGTTCACGGAGATTCGGGCAGTATTGCAACCCTTCAATGGTTTCTATGCGTTCACCGGAAATATACAGATATTCAATATTCAACAAATCAGATTCATAAATCGACCCCGACGGTTTTCCGATGTTGTCCCTGATCAGCGCTTCGAGATGGGGATCCGGAAACAGGACGATGTCGTCGCCCCGTTCCGTATTGATCCGGAAATTGGCCACGATCTGCCGCGTATTGTTGATGACGAGCGCATTATTGGCCGACCCGCTCAACCCTTCTCTGACGCCGATGGGCAGATCCTCGTATTCGATGTCGGGATTCGAAAAATAGGGGATACGGGGCCGTTCGTAGCTCATCATGGTACCGAACACCCCGGGCTCATCGTAACCGAAGGCATAGGAAAAGGCGCCGCTGACGCCCGCATGATCCCGGTCATGGGCGCAACCGAGATTGTGACCGATCTCGTGGGCGAACGTGAATTCACTGCAATACCCAATGGGCAGCTGGTTATCGACCGGCCTGACCTCGACCACCGAGAAGGCGAGGGATTCGAAAGAAGTATTCACGCCGGTGTTTGAATTCATAACGAACGCCCTGCCGCATGCTTCCTCCGCCCCGGCGAACTCCCTTAGCAAACAGACCAGGTCGGCCTTGTAATTCTCTCTTAAATCGGCGACGATCTCCGATGATTGGATGTGCGCCAGCGCGTCTGAAATGAGTCGGCTCTCCCGGGCGCCGCTGGCGGCGTATCGCTCGGAGCGAACAAGATTCAATTCCGTCCGGACGCCGCTGTCGGTGAAGGCTTTATTCGTCAAATCGATGAAATGCTGGATTTTGGCGTCGGTGGTGTCGCCATATCTCTCTTTCATCCGCTCGGTATACAAAATCAGGACGTCAATCACGCTGCCGTCCTCAACTTGGAACACCATCGATTCCTCGGTGCTTACCGTTGTGGGATTCGCTCGACCAAAAACGGTCGAGGCCTCATCATCCGTCAACGGCAGGATGGCCTCCGGTTCATGTCGAAACATTTTATACCCGTCGCCATCAGGTCGGAGGTAATACGCGTCGTCGCCGTTTTCGATCCGCCCGAACAGAACGCCGTCGGTTACGGACAGCACCACCGAATCGAGTTCGCCGTCCTGATTGCTGCCGAACCAGGTGTAGCTGTCGGCATCCCTTTCGAGAATCTCCTCTTTTCTGAGCGTTATTTCGCCGCCCTCCGGCAGTTCGGCAATGATTTGATCCGGTGCGGTGGCCGGCTGAATCAATGCAAAATCAATATAGCTGTCGCCGTCTTCGTCAACGGAAATGACGGTCTCGTTCCCCCCCGCCGGGGCCCCTGTTACCGTGACGGATATGGTTTCGGAATATTCGTCGCTGTCGCTGATGGTAAAGGTCGTGGTCCCACCGCCCATGCCGACCACTGTCACCGTATAGCCGTTCAGGCTGGCGTTCGCGATGGATCCGTCCGGTTCAGATATGTGATACGGAGACCGGCCGCCGCCGACCGTAATGGTGGCTTTTTCCCCGATGGCAAGGGTCAGTTCCGTGTCGCTGATTCTGAAATCCGGCCGGTCGCCTTCACCGTCTCCGTCGCCGCTGCACCCGCCTGCCATGACGAGCGACATCAAAACGAAAACGATCATAGACAGCCGTCCACCATTTTTCCGAAATGTCATTTTCCACCCCTCCTGAATTTTCAAATCCCTGCATCCTGTCGATTCAGCCTATGGATCCACCGCAATACGGCAAAAACAAAGCTGTCTGAAGCGCGGGTCGCTCCAGACAGCTCATTTTTCTTATGCCGCCACACAAGTCGGCCATCGTGGCGCCGTGGCGGCCGGAAACGTCAAGCCGCCCCCTCATTCGAGCCGGAGGTTATCGCTAACATTCGCTGGCATCGCCGTCGTCATCCCACCGCCCCGGTCTGTCCATGCCTTCCATGCCCTTGAGGAAGGCTTCTTTCAACTCGCCGGGTGCCATGTCATTGAATCCCTGGGCTTCCTGCATGGAAAACTGGGAATAAACGTCGTGTTCTTCATCCCGGTTGTACTTGGCGAATTCAGCTTCTTCTTCCATGCCGAAGGCATCGGCGAAGATGCCGGGTTCGACCTGGAATCCGGGGTCGCTCTCCACTTCTTTCATAAAAAGCCGGTTGAACAGGTCGAGTTCCTCATTGAAGTACTGGCCGTCGATTCTGGGGACAAAGGGGTCTTCGAATCCCAGGGTGTTGGACATGTAGTCCCAGGTGATATTGCAGAGCCGGGCGTCGGGGTCGATGGCCGGCGCGAAGCGGCACCCGATCTTGAGGGCCTCTTCCAGGGTGCAGCACTGGTAGAGGACATCGTCGCCGCAAGGGGCCGTCAGGGCGCGGGCCACGTCCTGGAGGTCCCCTGTGTCCTGAACCTCGCCGGGGTAAATGATGGGGCCGATTCCGATTCCCTCCTGCTCTCCAATCCCTGGCCGCCAGATGGGTTCCAGCGGCGGGCGTTCGAACGGCGGGGGTTCGTAGGGGGGGCGGTAGGGGCCGCCGGGGCCGGCCAGGACGTTGATGGGGAGGGTGTTGGTTGTCGTCAAAGGGTCGCCCCCCGTATTCCCCAAATCATTCGTCGTCATCGTAATTGTATCCCCTCCGACGTATCCTGACTCGGGCGTGTAGGCGAGGCTGTTGGCAAGCGCTTGGTTTATTTCATCGACCGTGCCCTTTAATGTCAAAACCATCCCCACCCCTTCCGAGGTTACCTCTACATTATCCGTATTTTGGCCAATTAAGGTTAACGTGCCATGATTAGCTGTCAGTGTTACCTCCACATCCCTCTCGACTATGGCGCCGGTAGCAGGATCATAACTGTATGCATCCACATCGTTAATGCTAAGCGCATTGCCTTGGGTTTGGGAAAAGATAAAGGTGTCACTCGGGTCCACATCGATAGGAGCAGAGAGGAACGCATCGCCATTATCAAACTCTTGTCCATTATATGAATTTATTGGGCGGTCGTTTATGGCTTGGGATTGAACGATTTTAAGATCGTACCCTGACTCAGGAGTTTCTTGATATAGCGCGTTCCCTGTATCGCCATCGTTCAACTCAAACTGAAGGACATGAAGTCCCTCAACCGGATTGTCATCGTTAATGTTCCGATAGATGATCTGACTGATCAATTGTTTCACGGCTTCATTGGCACCAGTAGCTGAATCTCGGAACTGAACAATGTTTTCGTTGAACTCAATTCTAATGATTTGTCCGCCCTCTTCTATGCTATTGTTACCGCTTTCAACGGCATCAATCTCGGTAGTAATCTGAACCGTTCCTATACTCACGTCATTATACAAGATTTCGTTTCCGTTGATGGTGATTCCATTGCCCTCGACAATCATTATTCTATCATACCAGGTAATCGGAGTTTCGCTAATTTCTTCAATCTGATCATCAGATATATCGAGGCCTATGGCCGCATCCGGGTTTAACCGTTGCAACGCTCTTTCAGCGAGAATTTCACCATTCATATTCTGCCATTGGCCTTCTCTGTAAGTCACAAAACTTATTTCAAGAAAACCATCGGACAGATCCGAATCGATATCTCCTATGCTCTGAATTTCATCTACAATTTCTGGATCTCCCAGTTGGCTGCCCGTTCCTTCGGAAAAATCGATTTGCTCAATGGGATCGGTTAAAAATCGATTGTTTATCGGAACTACCGGTACATCATTTGTTGGCCTTACATCAATTTGAGTACTATAGAAAACGCCTGATTGCACGTTGTTCAGGCCCGTCAACTGATACTCAACATTTCGATTTGCCGTCACATTTGGCTCGGGTTCACTGTTTTTATAAGCAATATGCTGCAGAACGGTCTCATACTGGTCAACAGTCGCCAAGCCCGATAGCGTCAAAATACCCGTTTGGGAATCATATGTCACATCAATGCCCATTTCATCGAAGCTTTGCTCATCAAGGCCATCGCCATATTCTACCCTGAGTGTCTCACTGCCGATATCCTGTACGTTGGTGATTTGGATTTGGGCGCTTACCATGTAGCTTTCAAGTCCATCAATATTAAAGCTGTCGATTTCCAGATCCGGATTGATGAATAGTGGGCCTTCACCTTCGAAATATTGAAGAGGCTCTGATGCAATCTCAAGGACACGAATGTCAATAACCTGTTTGGTTGGCGGTTGAACAGTCGGCTCCAGCCCTGTATTCCCTTGATCATCGACTTCGACTGTCAGTGAATCTGTCACCGCTTCATCGGCAGGGGGCCGGTACACCATGCCATTGAGAGCGCTATTGATGTCTTCCAAAGATCCCGTCAACGTCAACTCATTGGTGCCGTTTCCTACAACGTCATCCAGCAACTGAACATTTTCCTCTGAAAGGCTCAAAGAGCCGGCGACAACTCCCAAATTTACTTCAATGCTTGCGTTACCGGCATCTACGTCTTCGATGGTGATTTGCGTTCCGTAGACGTCGTCAAAAACAATCGGAGTGTTGACGTTTGTGACATATGGGTCCCTAACGGATAAAGACGGCGGGTCATTGATTGGCTGCACATCAATATCGATAATGTCCGTATCCGTCAGTTCTATTCCGTCAGTCCCCAGATTTCCCAAATCACTCGTTTCAATGGTCAAATTGTCTGCGCCGCTCCAGTCGGTTTCTTTCGTGCGATAAGTCAGACCATTTAATGCCGCATTTATCTGACCCATGGTCCCGGTGATGATAACTGAATTCGTAGCATCATGGTCAATGTCGGCGCCAGTGCCATCGACGGCGTCCAGAACCCCATTTGTAACCGTAAGCGTAACCTGCAGATCCGCATCTGCAGGGGCATCAGGGTCGCTGATCGAAATTGCGTTACCGTTTGCCGTGCTGAACACAAACATTTCATCTTCATTGACAACCAGCGGGTCGGTGGGAAAACCATTTCCATCACCGTTATAGAGATTCTCGGGAGCGACATTCGGTTTGGTTAAGCTTATCGCAACCTGATCCTGGTCGGTTATACCGCTGCTGTCCTCCAGTGTAAATTCCACATTTGTTAATAGCGAGTCCGGCAAAACGTTTGAATCATTTGAATATGCAACGCTATCTACAATCGCTCTGACAGCATCTGTCTGAACGGCCGTGGCATTAAAGCTGATTGCAATCGTTGCCCCGCTGCTATCGCCAATAAAATTTCCTATAACGACGTCATTGTATACTATATCATTTCCGTTCAGTTCGAGACCGCTTCCTGCCTTCGGGATGATCTGCAAAGTATCATAGGCATCGGCATCTGTGACGGATATGTCTAACCGGCTGTAATTTTCTTCTGGATCGTCGATGAACACATTCGGGCTTATGTATGTAGGTTCTCCGCCGAGTTCGTAAGCTTGCTCGTTCGGCCTGACGATGATAGTCGGCGCATCGTTAACCGCGCTTACACTGATCAGGTGGCTGAATGCATCTCCATTGGCCCCGCCCAATTCCGTTGTTTCAATTTGAATGTTCCTGGCGCCTTCGGTTGGATCATCCGAAGTGTTCTCATAGGTCAAAGTTCTGAGCACTCTTTCATAATTTCCGACGACTTCCGTTCCCGAAAGCTCAATGACGATAGTGTCGTCCCCCTGGTTAACGACTTCCAGATTGATGCTGGTATCCAACAAATCTATATCAAGTTGTTCTGCCCCCCCGTCTTCTATGCCGGTCAATGTCACCGTCGCAGACTCAAGATAGCTTGAGGTGGTAGTCGTTATGGTAACAGTGGGATCGATTGCCACCGGATCTCCGTCTTCTGTATAACTAACATTCTGAAGCGTATGTGAATACACATCCAGCGCATCCACATCCAAAGCCGTCATCGCCGGCGAGTCCCCGTCGCCCGACGCCGCTTCCAAATCCCAGTCGCCCCCATGCCCCGTCACATCATCGGACGCAAAAACCTCCGCGCCGGTCGCATCCGCCAGCGCATCCAGAAAATTCTGACCGCCGTCCTCGCCGCCTGAGACATTGCAACCGAAAAGGTTGATGCGCCCGCCTTCCGCGAGCACGCTGTCCAGCGTCTCCCACGCCGCCGAATGATCGGCCAAGGTCTCGGCCGATATGGCGTCTTTGCCCAGGTGAAATGTCCCCTCGCCGCCGTGGGACAGGATCGTCACGGACTCGATGGGCCGTCCCAACCCCTCCGACAACGCCGCCACGCGGCCCATCACATCCTCGGCCGTTGCGCCGTCCGCGTCATACACGATCACTTCGGCGTCCGGATCCACGGCGTCCTTCAAGGTCTCCACGTCGGAAAGGTTATCTGAAATCAGGACGACGTCCACAGGGTCGGCCTGGACCTCGGGATCGGCCAGAAGCGCCGCGGCTCCGGCAGCCGCATCAGCGAATGGGGTGGCATCGTGGCTGTCTTCCGGAGCGAACGACGCATCGGCCTGCGCGTCGGCCTGCACCGCATCGTGGTCAAGGGCGTGATCGATGGCCTCGCCGACCGCGGCCCCGTCCAGGACGATCCTGTCTTCCAGTTTCATCAGATGCAACATGGCGGCTCCTCCCTTCCCATTTGGCTATCTCTCATTGGCGCGTTTTCTGGCGTTCAGATGGTCCGGGCCGGCTGCTGTAGAGCAGCCGGCCGTTTATGGAACAGGCGTCCCATACGGTTACCAGTGCTTGCTGTCCGGCGGAATGACCCAGTATTCCATGCCTTTGCTTTGCAGATCCTGGGCCAGTGTTTTGGCCTGGGGTTCCGTCAGCCCCATCACCCGGACCCGGTTGAACAGACTGGAGCCGAGCCGTTTGGTCGTAATCCGCGCGTCCCGGTTATCCAGGAGTCGAAGGTCGAGATTCTGAACCTGGTCGATCCGTTTTCCGGGGCCGCCCGGCTGAGTAAACGCGCCCATCTGGACCTTCCAGAGAAACCGGTCCGTGGCGGTGCTGGCCCACCCCTCATCGGTGCCCGCGCCGATGGATCTCGTGTCCGCTGCTGCGGCCTCTCCCGCACCCGTGGAACGCTCCCATTCCGCAGGCGGCAGGTCGCTGCCAAACTCGGAGGTGTCCGACCACCCGCCGGCGCCCGCACCCGAGGGATTGCTGACGCCGGTTCCGATGGCATCGCCGCCCAAATCGGTGCTGTTGAACCCGCCGGTTCCGGTGCCGGCAAAGTCGGCCATCGGATCTCCCGTCAAATCGCCGGCGAGTGTGGCGTCAAATTCAGTGCCCTCTCCTCCGCCGACGAGAATGGCGCTATCGCAT
Source organism: uncultured Desulfobacteraceae bacterium (assembly GCA_964409085.1). Taxonomy (GTDB): domain Bacteria; phylum Desulfobacterota; class Desulfobacteria; order Desulfobacterales; family JAABSP01; genus JAABTD01. The sequence goes on from CAYPCE010000015.1 coordinate 22,914, forward strand.
TCCTGGGGGGCCATGCCGATGCTCACGCAAAGGCGTTTGTGGGCCACCAGCATATCCACCACCGCTTCATCCCGTCGCAGCTTCGCGGCCATCTCCTCCAGGTAACGCTGGGTGACCGCCAGTTCCGGCAGACGTCCCGCGCTGTTTTTCGCCTGGGCCATGTCCAGCAAATCGGCAGCCAGCAAATAGGTCTCTTCAAGCAGTCTGAAACGGTCCACCTTGATGGCGTAGTCCAGCAGTGCGATGTGAACCTGGGTGATCACGCCCACGGTCATCATGAGGCGCTCGGCCTCGGCCATATCGATGGATTTCTCCTGGCCTTTGAGCATGGCAAAATTGGCGGGAAGGTCCAGCAGGTTCCAACCAACGCCGGCGCCCACCGTATTCCAGGTGTTGGACAGGAGGAGCCGGTTATTGTCGTAGTGCGTAGCGGCGAAAAAATTGACTCCCGGAAAAAGCCTCAGAAACGCCCTTTTGGCCTCCTCTTTCTGAATCATCACCTGGATGTCGCTCTGGTAGAGTTCCGGCCGGTGGAGCAGCGCGTATTCCTCCAGAGAATCGATATCCAGATCTTTGGTGTGGGGCAGGGCCGCCACAATGGGCTTGATGGGCGGACGGGCCAGCGTGTACTGGACGTTCTGGTTGAAGCCCAGGAGCCGGGAGAGTTCCAGTCGCGAGGAGGAGAGGTTGGCCTGCAGCTGACGGATGGTCAGTTCCAGCTCTTTAAGCCGGAGTTCCGCTTCGGCGGCGTCCATTCGGTCCAGGTCCCTGGCGTCCACGGCGCTGTCGATCTTCCGCTTCACCGCCTTGAGCCGCTTCTCCACCGCATGGACGTAGTCGAGGGCGTCCTCAAGGGCCGCCGCCTGCCAGTAGGCCTCGGTAATGTCCAGGGCCAGTTGCTGGGCCTGCCGGACCCGTTTCCGCTCCAGCACCTGCTCCTGCATTTCCATGGCGTTGGACCGGACATAGGCCAGGGCCGTGTCCAGCACGTTCCAGGTCAAGGAGAGATTTCCCCGCAAACTGTCCTTGAGTTCCGAAACGGTCAGGTCTTCCTGGTCCTCATCTTGATCCCAATTGTAGACATCGCTCTTCCGGAGGAGATCCCGGTATTCGAACCGGGCATCCGCCGTCAGCCCCGGCAACATCCGAAGCCGCTGCGCCAGGGTCTCCTTGTCGGAGATCTCCTGGTTCAACTTCGATATCCGGACCTCCAGGTTGTTGTGCAGCCCGATCTGAATGAGATCGTCAAGGGTCAGCGGCTGCTCGAAATTGATGTCCATGGGCGGTTTGAGGACTTCCAGGTCGTCTCTGGCCTGTCGCTCCCGATGATCCGCGAGTTCCGCGTCATTGAGAATTTTGGTGCATCCGCCGATCAGCAGCGGCACGCAAAAGAAAACCAGCAGCTTCTTCCATGCCGACCGCAACACCATCCTACCGGAATGTTTTTCTTTCATAACCATGGAACCCTCTCCGTTTTCTACGCTGGCGTTTTTGTTGTCATGTCCTGGCATTCCAAACCGCCCCTCGATTGATCCTTATATTCTCCTGATCTTTATTGAAAAGCCTCTTGATTGTCAAGCGATTTCCCGGATAAACACTGGCGGACAGTAGTCTGACCGTAAAAACAGCCGATAAAACGGGGACCGTATCACGCCATTGTTCATCATCTTCTACCCGTGTCTCAAAAACCCCCTCCGTCGACAATGGGTGAATGGTCGTATTCAACGGTAGGATTTCTCTACTTTCTTTCGCCGATCCGCCATTAGGATCAGTAAACCCCCCAGGACCCTTCCTCATAGTACCGGTAGAGGACCGGTTCGATTTTGGTGTTGACGTCCACGGTCTCCATGATCTCCGGATCGAGGACCCCTTTTCCGAAATGGAGCATGGCGATCATCGCGTCCCGATTCAGAAACCGGGTGTCGATCCCGGGGAAGTCGAGGGCCATGAGCCGCTGTTTCAAAAAGGCTCCATCCACTTCATCGGCTTGTACGCCCAGGCCCCATCCCCACTCTCCCATGGTCGGGACCTGATTGTGGTAGGGAACGACAGAAAACCCCGCAGCCGCCATGGTTTTCAGGATACAGCGGAATGCCTGGGCCGAAAAATAGGGGCTGGTCGCCTGGGTCACCGCCACCCCGCTCCGGACGAGATGGCGGCGCGCCATCTCATAAAAGCTGACGGAATAGACATGCATCAGATCGACCGTGTCGGGGTCGGGCAGGTCGATGATGATCACGCCGAACAGATCCTCGCTCTCCTGAAGATATCGATACGCATCCCCGTTGACGACCGTGACGCGGGGATCGTTGAATGCCCCGTCATTGATGGTCACCAGAATCGGATGGGTCCGGGCCAGCTCCGTCATTGCCGGGTCCAGATCCACCAGGGTGACCGACGTCACCTCGGGATATTTCAACACTTCCCGGAGGGCCAGGCCGTCTCCGCCGCCCAGAATCAGCACCCGGGATGGCGCGCCCGACAGCCCCATGGCGGGGTGAACCAGGGGTTCGTGATACCGTTCCTCGTCGAATGTGGAAAATTGCTCCTGGCCGTTGATGTAGAGCCAGTAGTGGGTTTTCCACTGGGTGATGACGATTTTCTGATAGGCGGTCTGCCGGGCGTAGACGATCTTGTCGACGTATTTGCGCTGCTCGCCGTAGGTCATGACAGGGTCCGCAAACACGCTGAGCAGGACCAGGATCGCCAGGGTGCCGCCAAACGCCGTGACCAGGAGCTTCCGTCTCTCCAGAAGGTTGAAAAACCGCCACAGGATCACCGAAGCCACCAGAAAATTAATGGCCCCCAGCACGATGGGGGTGTAGGTCAGGCCCAGATACGGCAACGCAAAGAAGGCAAACAGCAACCCGCCCGCCAGGGCGCCATAATAGTCCTTTTCCATGACGCCGGAAATGTTGATCCGCAGCACTTCATAGGCCTCGTTCATCCGCGTCACCAGCGGGATTTCCAGCCCGATGAGGACACCGATGGAGAACGCCTCGCCATAGATCAACAGGTCGTAATATTCGATAAACGGCGCCAGTGTGTAGGCGAGAATCGCTGAAACGGCACACAGGATAGAGAGGCCGAACTCAATGGCCACGAATGCGTCCAGCAGACGGGTATGGAGGAACCGGCTGACCCGGCTTCCGACGCCCATGGCAAAGAGCATGAGCGACATGACCACGGTCCATTGGACGATGGCGTTCCCGATCAGATAGGTGGCCAGGGTGGACAGGACGAATTCCGCAACAATCCCCGCGCATCCCGTGGCAAACAGTGCTGCCTTCAGGATGAAGGCGAAGCTCCGGGGATCAGATGCACCAGAGAAGGACAAGAGATGCCGCGATATAGGAAAAGGCCTCGATGTATGCCGCCCCCACGTTGGGCGTTTCCTGGCTGGCGATCTCATCGGTCAGCTTGACGTTGGGGATCAGCACCAGGTCGGTAAGGAACCGGACGGCCGGCAGCAGGATCAGGCCCGCCAGCGCGATCACCACATAGGACCCCAGGCTCTCGGCCCAGGATTGGAATTCGTGCTGGGCGGCCAGCCCGACCACGATGCCGATGCCCACCAGGGCGCCGGCGAAGCCCACGCCGGCGGCGACGTTGTCCTTTTCGATCTCGGCATGGACATCATACGGGATGATCGCGGCGTAGACCCGGGCGGCGATGATCAGGATGAACTGCCCAACGGCCCAAAAGGCGAGGCCGCTGAGCACGCCGCCGCCTTCCCCGGACATGGAGCCGAAGATGATCAGGCCCGAGGCGAGGCTCATGCCCAAAGAGATGACAGCCGTTCCGCAGTTTCGGTCCCGGATGAGTTCGTCGCTGATCTTAAAACGGGTCAGGACGACCATATCGCACAGAAACCAGGAGACATTGAGCAGAATGATCCCTATCAGGCCGTAGATGCCCAGATAGATCAGGTCCATGACAAGACCGTAGCTTGGGCCGACGATGGAGCCGCCAATGGCGAAGACCATCCCGATGTAGTAGCCGGTCAATGCGATGGCCACGGCCGGATTGTCTTTTTCCACCAGTTCCCGGGTCAGATCGTACTCCCGGTGCAGCAACCGATGAACCAGCTTTCCGATGAAAAACAGCACGTAAAACAGAACAAGGTAAATGATTGCCGTCAGCAGTCTGTCCAGAATGATCATGGCTATTTCCCCCTACCCCCGGACCGTCCCCTGTATCCCGACCGGGTTCGACCGATGCTTTTGCTTACCTTTTCGGAAAAGGACGCCTTCTTCATGCTCGTTTTGGCCGCTCTGCGCTGATAAAAATTGGGTTTCGTCTTTTTGGTGTAAGACCCCTGGGTCCCGAATTGCCGTTTGCTGCCGAAATACGGCACCCGTTTGGACCGTGCGGATCGGTATTTCCGGTAGTCGTGCCGATAGACATGGGGAAAATCGATATCGAGTTCCATTTCGTCGAACAGTGGGGTGTTGCGGTTGAACGCCCAATACTCCCCGCCGGGGCCGGATCGCCAGCGGCCGTATCGGGTGTCCCCCACGTACTGGTACCCGGGAGGCGCTGCCGCCATGAGCGGCTCCCCATCCTTCATTCCGGCGATGGTCATTCCCAGGTAAGTGGCATACCGCTGGTAAAAGTCCTTGGGGACCTCTATCCATCCGGTGGGCCAGGTTTTCCCGGGGGTGGCGATCTGGTACTGGTGATAGTAATTCTTGAAAAAGGTCCCTTCCCGTTTCATGTTTTCCAGTACCACGGAATAGGTCGATTGGCCCGCCAGTTTCTGACGGATCGCCTCCAGGGGCGACCCGTCCGGCCCGCACCCTCCCATCATCCACAGCAGGAGAACCGCCATGATCGGCAGGAAGGGGGACGGTTTGATTGTTTTGGCTCGTTCCATGGATGCTCCTCTGAGGAACTTTTCAATTAATGATTCTAGTTCAATATCAAAGATCCGGTCACAGGTCAAGTCCAAACGCGCTGTTATCTCTGCTTGACTTTCGGGGGCCGCCTGAGATAGGTCATCCTCTTCATCACCACTATTTTCGGGGAAGGAGGGCATGAACACCACACACACCAAGACAATCGCTGCGGAACGGGGGCTGGATGAACCCCGGGTGCGCGCCGTGGCCGACCTGCTGTCGGGCGGGGCCACCGTCCCCTTCATCGCCCGGTACCGCAAGGAAGCCACCGGCAGCATGGATGAAGTCGAGATCACGGCCATCCGGGACCGGCTGACCGGTCTGGCCGAGCTGGACGCGCGCCGGGAGGCCATCCTCAAGTCCCTGGAAACCAACGGCCATCTCACCGACGCCCTCAAAGAGAAGGTAATGGCCGCCGATGCCATGGCCGTCCTGGAGGATCTCTACCTCCCCTACCGCCCCAAACGGCGCACCCGGGCCACCATGGCCAGGGAAAAGGGGCTGGAGCCCCTGGCCCGGACCCTGTTTGAGCAAACGGGCGTTGATCCCGAGGCCGCTGCCGAGCGTTTCGTGGACCCCGGAAAGGGGGTGGAGACCGTCGAATCGGCCCTGGCCGGCGCCCGGGACATCATCGCCGAATGGATCAACGAGGATGAGACGGCAAGAGCGACCATCCGCCGCCTCTTTACCGAAAAAGGGACCATCCGGTCGGTGCGGGCTGGCGGCGCCGACGGGGACGGCGCCAAATACAAGGACTATTTCGACTGGGAAGAGCCGGTCAGGACCGTCCCCTCCCACCGGATCCTGGCCATGCGGCGGGGCGAAAAAGAAGACGTTCTCAACCTGACCATCGCGCCGGCTGAAGAGACCGCCATCGAAACGCTCAACGGGCTGTTCGTCAACGGAAAAGGCCCGGACGCCCACCAGGTGGCCATGGCCGTTGCGGACGGGTACCGGCGGCTCCTCTGCCGGTCCATGGAGACCGAAATCCGCCTCATGACCAAGGAGCGGGCCGACGCCGAGGCGATCCGGGTCTTTGCCGAGAACCTCCGGCAGCTGCTGCTGGCCCCGCCCCTGGGGGCCAAACGGGTGATGGGGGTCGATCCGGGCTTCCGAACCGGGTGCAAGGTCGTCCTCCTCGACCGGCAGGGCAAGCTCCTCCACCACGACGTATTCTACCTCCATGCGCCGGACAAGGCATCCCGTCTCCTTTCCCGTCTGGTGGAGACCTACAGGGTGGAGGCCGCCGCCATCGGAAACGGCACCGCCGGCCGGGAGACCGAAACCTTCATCAACTCCCTCGCCTTTCCCCATCCCGTCCAGGTGGTGATGGTCAACGAGAGCGGGGCCTCCATCTATTCGGCCTCGGATACGGCCCGGGAGGAATTCCCGGATCTCGACCTGACCGTCCGGGGCGCGGTTTCCATCGGCCGGCGGCTCATGGACCCCCTGTCGGAACTCGTCAAGATCGACCCCAAGTCCATCGGCGTGGGCCAGTACCAGCACGACGTGGACCAGACGGCCCTGAAAGCCTCCCTGGACGACGTGGTGGTCAGCTGCGTCAACAGCGTGGGGGTGGATGTCAACCGGGCCAGCGCCCAGCTCCTGTCTTATGTTTCCGGCCTGGGCCCGGCCCTGGCCCGAAACATCGTGACCCACCGGAATGAGAACGGCCCCTTCGAATCCCGAACGGCATTGAAAACAGTGAAACGGCTGGGTCCCAAGGCATTTGAACAGTGCGCCGGCTTTCTGCGGATTCAGGACGGGAACAACCCTCTCGACGCCAGTGCCGTCCACCCCGAAAGCTATGCCGTGGTGGAGCGGATGGCCAGGTCCCTCGACTGCACCGTCGCCGATCTGATGAAAGAGGAAACCCTCCGGAAGCGGATCGCCCTGTCGGATTACGTGACCGATTCCGCGGGTCTCCCCACCCTCCGGGACATCATGGCGGAGCTGGCCAGACCGGGCCGGGACCCCCGGGAACGATTCGAGGCCTTCGCCTTCCACAGCGGGGTCCATGAGATGGCGGACCTGGAACCCGGCATGCGGCTGCCGGGGATCGTCACCAACGTGACGGCCTTCGGGGCCTTTGTGGACATCGGGGTCCACCAGGACGGCCTGGTCCACATCAGCCAGCTGGCGGACCGGTTCGTCAAAGACCCGGCCCAGGTGGTCACCGTCCACCAGAAGGTCTCGGTCACCGTCCTGGCGGTGGATCTCGACCGGAAACGGATTTCCCTCTCCATGAAGTCTAGCCCCGACAGATCGTCGCTCGCGCCCGGCGGAAAAGGCGGGAAACCCGCCCAAGCCAGGAAATCCGGGAACCCCGCGAAAAAACAGGGGCGGCCTCCGGAAAAAGACCAGCCCTTCCACAACCCCTTTGCCGAAGCCTTCGGAAAAACCGACGCCCCCAAGAAAAGGAACCGGTCATGATCGCCGTGGTTCAACGGGTCTCCGAGGCCGCCGTGACCGTTGCGGAAAAGACCGTCGGTCGCATCGACAAAGGGCTTCTGGTCCTCTTGGGCGTCGGCAAGGGCGATGCGGAAAAGGATGCCGACTATCTGGCGGACAAGATCATCGGCCTCCGGATCTTCGAGGACGGCAACGGAAAGATGAACCGTTCCCTGACGGATGTGGGAGGCCGGATGCTGGTGGTTTCCCAGTTCACCCTGCTGGGGGACTGCAGCAAAGGCCGGCGCCCCTCCTTTATCAATGCCGCGGACCCGGAATCGGCCAATGCGCTCTACGAATACTTCTCCCGACGGGTCGCCCGAAACGGCATCGAGGTGGAGACGGGCCGGTTCGGCGCCATGATGGCCGTATCCCTGGTCAATGACGGGCCGGTCACCCTCATTTTGGAGAGCCCGTGAGCGCTGCATCCGTTCGCCGTAAGGCCGCCGCGCTCCTTCTGGCCCTGGTCCTCCCGCTGATCTGGCCCGCCGGCGCCTGGGCCGGCGATCCGTTCGCTTCCCTGCGCGGACGGATCGGCCCCAAGGACGGGGTCTTGCTAGCGGATGAGACGGGGAAGGTCATCTTTTCCCAAAACGGCGATACGCCCCTGATCCCGGCCTCCACCCTCAAGATCTTCACCGCCCTGGTGGCCCTCCATTACCTGGGACCGGATTACCGCTTCGTCACCGACATCTACACGGACGCGGAGGGGAATCTGAAAATCAAGGGATACGGCGATCCGCTGTTCATATCGGAAGTCATCGCCGACATGACCCGACTCACGGCAGCAAAAGTGGACGGCTACCGGGACCTGGTGCTGGATAACACCCATTTTTCATCCATCGAGATTCCGGGCGTCACCACCACCCTCAACCCCTACGACGCCCCCAACGGGGCCCTCTGCGCCAATTTTAATACGGTCTATTTCCGCTGGTCCAGCGGCCGTCTGGTGAGCGCCGAACCCCAGACCCCCCTTCTGGACTTCGCGGTCCGGCGAATCAAGGACCGGCAGGCCAGGGGCGGACGGATCATCCTCTCCCAGGAAGCGGATGAGACCGCCCTCTATGCCGGCCACCTGATCCGCCATTTCCTCCGGAAAGCCGGGGTCCGGGGCGGGGAAAGGATCCGCATGGGGCGGGTGGATCCGGAGGTCGACCGGCGGGTGCTGCGGTACGCCTCCCCCTTCCCCCTGAGGGATGTCCTCGCCAAACTCCTGGAACATTCCAACAATTTCATCGCCAATCAGGTGCTGGTGACCGCCGGCATCGCGGCCTATGGGCCGCCGGGGACCCTGGAGAACGGGCTCCGGGCGGCCCGGCGCTACCGGGATCGTGTGCTGAAATTAAAAGGGCTTCAACTCGCGGAGGGGTCGGGGATTTCCCGTTCCAACCGGATCACGGCCCGCGCCATGGGCCGGGTGCTGGCGGCCTTTGCCCCCCATTACCGGCTCATGCGCCGGGACGGGAACATCTATTACAAAACGGGAACGTTGAGCGGGATCAACACGGTGGCGGGGTACATCGCATCGGCAGACGGCACGCGCTACCGGTTCGCGGCCCTGGTCAACACGCCGGGCCGGTCCGCGAGGCGCCTATCCGCCGGCCTCGCAGAAATCGTAAATGTCCTGGATTAACACCTTCCCCTTCAGCTTTTCGCCGCTGGTGATGGAGGCGTAGGCGCTGTGGTTGTGGATCGATTCGAAGTTTTCGGCGCTCACCGTAAACCAGGTAATGTTATCGTCGGCCTTGAGGCGGGTGGCGATGTCCCGGACGATGTCCTCTACGAACTTGGGGTTCTGGAATCCCCGTTCCGTGACGCACTTTTCGTCCACTCGTTTTAGAATGGAATAGACCTCGCAGGAGGCGCACCGCTCCACCAACTCGATCATGTCCTCCATCCAGATGAACCGGTTGAACCGGATACTCAATCGCACCTCGCCCCGCTGGTTGTGGGCCCCGCCGTCGCTGATCTCCTTGGAACAGGGGCATACCGACGAAATGGGTACCACCACCTCGGAGATGAGATCCACGTTGCCGTCGGCATCGCTGGACCCGATGATGGCGCAGGTATAGTCCATCAGCCCCGGGGCCTCGCTGATGGGGGCGACCTTTTCCATGAAATAGGGAAAGGTGACCTCGATGTGGGCGGATCGGGCGTTCAGATGGGTCTTCATCTGGTCGAGGATCATGGCGAATTTCTTGAGGGAGACCTCCTGGCGGAAGAGGTGGAGCATCTCCACGAACCGACTCATGTGGGTCCCCTTGTACTTGTCGGGGAGGTCCACATACATGTTGATGGTCGCCACCGTATGCTGCCGCCCCTTGGCGCGGTCGAGTACGGTGATGGGATACCGGAGGTTCTTGATACCGACCTTGTCGATGGGCAGATTCCGGTGATCCGGCAGGCTCTGGATATCGATCATGGCTTTAACAGGTAGTCCGGCTTGACATGGCGCATGGCCCTGAAGATGTTCCCCCTGATTTTCCGGTTGCCCCGGTAGAGTCCGTTCAGCAATGATTTGATTTCGCTTCTTTTTGAAACCTCGGCACTGGGGCATGGGTTCTGGAATGCCGGGAAGCCTTCCCTCCGGGCAAAGCGCTTTATAGCATCTTCGTCGCAAAAAGCCAATGGCCGGATGACGGTGAACAAGCCCTTGAAAAACGACTGGGCCGGCAGCATGGTGGACACCTCGCCGGCGTAGAGGATGTTGATGAAAAACGTCTCGATCAGGTCGTCCTTATGATGTCCGAGGGCCACCTTACGGCAGCCGAGTCTGTCGGCGATTTCGAAGAGCCGTTGACGTCGCCGCCGCGCACAGAGAAAACAGGGGTTCTCCCGGTTGTGGTCGCTGTGGGCCACGACGCCGAAATCCGTGGGTTCGACGATCAGTTCGATGCCCATCCGTTCCCGGACGAACCGGGCCAGCGACCCGCCGTATCCGCCCTCGAACCCCGGATCGACATAAACCGGAAAAATCTCGTAATCAATGGGGGCCCGGGGCCGGCGTTCGGCGAGCATCCATAAAAGTGTGAGGCTGTCCTTACCGCCGGACAGCCCCACCACGATGCGATCCCCGTCTGCGATCATGCCGTAGGCATGGATGGCCTTGCCCAAGGGCCGGTTCAGGGCCTTGAACGCCGCATCCGGCATGTCTCCGCGGTCAGGCGGACTCCTTTTCGTCTCGAATCTTGACCTTGCCGGCCGCGATCTCCCGCAGGGCGACCACGATATCTTCGTTTTTCGGGGAACTGACCAGATATTCCGACCCCTCCCGGATCTGACGAACCCGCTTGGCCACCATGTGCACCAGCAGGAACCGGTTGGGCGCGCTCCGAAGGCAATCTTCTACAGTGATCCGCGCCATGGCGCTGTCTCCTATTCAGTGCGGTTGAGAAAAGGGAAAATCGATTTCAGCCGTGTTGTACCGGAAAAATCCGGAGGGGCGGACAATCTTTCGCCCCTGCAAACGGCCAGTACGTTTATCGGGAAATCCTTCATTGAATCTCCACCAGTTCGTAGGACCGGCGCCCACCGGGGGCCTGGAGGACCACCTCTTCCCCTTCGCCTTTGCCGAGGATCGCCCGGCCCAGAGGCGAGGAGACGGAGATCCGTCCCTGTTCGATGCTCGATTCGTCGGGCCCCACCAGCTGGTACCGGACCTCTTCGCCGGTATCGATGTTTTCCAGCAGAACCCGGCACCCGAAAACCGCCTTGTCCTTGGGCAGGGAATCGGGGTCGATGATATCGGCGTTGGCCAGCTTGAACTCCAGTTCGCCGATGCGGCCTTCCAGAAACCCCTGGCGGTCTTTGGCCGCATCGAACTCGGCGTTTTCCGACAGGTCGCCGTGGGACCGGGCTTCTTCGATGGCTTTGATATTCTCGGGCCGGGCCACGGTTTTCAGATGGGCCAGTTCCTGTTTGAGTTGTTCATATCCCTGTTTCGTGATGGGTACACGTTCCAATGGTGCGACTCCTGGGTTCTTCTTGGGTTTACAGATAATCCGAGGCCAGCCGTTGGGCGATCTGAACGGCGTTGGTGGCCGCCCCTTTGCGGATGTTATCCGCCACCACCCACATGTCGAGGCCGTTGTCGATGGAGATGTCTTTCCGGATGCGGCCCACGAGGGTGGCGTCCTGGCCGGCGGCGTCGATGGCCATGGGATAGACGTTGTTGGCCGGGTCGTCCACCACTTTGACGCCCGAGGCCGCTGCCAGCAGTGCCCTGGCCTCTTCGGCCGTGATGGGTGCCTTGGTTTCCACGTTGACCGCCTCGGAGTGGCCGTAAAAGACCGGCACCCGGACCGTGGTGGCGCTCACCGCAATGGCGTCGTCCTCGAAGATCTTCCGGGTTTCGTTGACCATCTTCATCTCCTCGCCGGTGTATCCGTTGTCCAAAAACTTGTCGATATGGGGCAAGCAGTTGAAGGCGATCCGATGGGGGTAGACCTTGGGTTCATAGTCGATGAAATGGATCATGGCCCGGGTCGCGTCGAAAAGTTCGTCGATGGCCTTCTTCCCGGTGCCCGACACCGCCTGATATGTGGCCACCACGATCCGTTTGATGCCGACCTTTCGATAGATGGGGTTCAGGGCCACCACCATCTGGATGGTGGAGCAGTTGGGGTTGGCAATGATCCCCTTTTTCTTGTAGCCGGCGATGGCGTGGGGGTTGACCTCCGGCACCACCAGGGGCACGTCGGGGTCCATCCGCCAGGCGCTGGAGTTGTCGATCACGATGCAGCCGCTTTCCGCCGCTACGGGAGCAAACCGCTGGCTGGTCCCGCCGCCGGCGGAGAAAATGGCGATGTCCACGCCCTTGAAAGACGATTCGGTCAGTTCTTCCACTTCGATATCGTCCCCTTTGAACCGCAACCGGCGCCCCGCCGAACGGGCGGAGGCCAGCAGGCGGAGGTTTTTCAAGGGGAAATCGCTCTCCTCCAGGCAGGCGATCATCTGGTTTCCCACCGCGCCGGTGGCGCCGGCGACCGCCACAGTCAGTTTTTGTTGCGTCATGTTCGCCTCCTTTCCGCAGAGTTTGGTGTTTCCCCCGTTCCGGTACCCGTAACAACTGCCGGCGCCGGGCAGGCGGACCCGCCGGCCGGAAATGTCCGCGGACGGATAACGGTTGAGGTCTTGATCGGTCAGAACGAATCGATATGAGCGGCGATCAGGTCCCCCACCCCGGACGTGGAATGCCCCATCCTCCCGGCGCCCACGTCCATGATGTCGTCCCGGAGCACCTTGATCACGCCGCTTTCGATAAGGGATGCGGCCCGGGTTTCGCCCAGGGTCTCCATCATGAGCTGGGCCGAGGAGACCGCCGCGATGGGGTTGATGATCCCCTTGCCCGTGTACTTGGGCGCCGACCCGCCGATGGGTTCGAACATGGAGACTTTTTCCGGGTTGATGTTGCCGCCGGCCGCGATCCCCATGCCCCCCTGGACCATGGCCCCCAGGTCGGTGATGATGTCGCCGAACATATTGTCGGTGACGATCACGTCGAACCATTCGGGGTTTTTGACCATCCACATGCAAATGGCGTCCACGTGGGCATAGTCGGTCTCGATATCCGGATACTCGGTTGCGACCTCGTAAAACGTCCGCTCCCACAGGTCGAAGGCATAGGTGAGGACGTTGGTCTTGCCGCAGAGGGTCAGTTTCTTCCGTTTCGCCCTTTTTTGACAATAGTCAAAGGCGAACCGGATGCATCGCTCCACACCCTTGCGGGTATTGATGGACTCCTGGACCGCCACCTCGTCGGGGGTGCCGTATTTGAGGCTCCCGCCGGCCCCGGCGTAGAGCCCTTCGGTGTTTTCCCGGACCACCACGAAGTCGATGTCCGCCGGCCCCTTGTTCTTGACCGGGGTTTCAACGCCCTCGTAGAGCTTGACCGGCCGGAGGTTGATGTACTGATCCAGGTGGAACCGCAGCTTGAGGAGAATCCCTTTTTCCAGGATGCCCGGCTTCACCTCGGGGTGACCGATGGCGCCCAGAAAAATGGCGTCGGCCTTTTCCAGGGCCTTGACGGTGTCGTCGGGCAGGATCTCGCCGGTGGCCTTGTAGTGTTCGCCCCCCAG
>CAYPCE010000016.1:0-32753 GCA_964409085.1 uncultured Desulfobacteraceae bacterium
GTGGGGATGATCCGGAGAAGCCCCATTGAATTGCCCGCTATGCAAGGCGTTCCCCACGCGTGTGGGGATGATCCGATGAGGGAGAGTGGGCGACCAGGGATGCAATCGCGTTCCCCACGCGTGTGGGGATGATCCGCGCCGGCCGTCGTCGCAGTGGTGGACGCCGAGGCGTTCCCCACGCGTGTGGGGATGATCCTTACACCGTCGAAAACGACACCGGCGCGGCGGCGCGTTCCCCACGCGTGTGGGGATGATCCGAAAAACAAGAAGGGGGACCACCTGTCCGAGGAGCGTTCCCCACGCGTGTGGGGATGATCCAGATTATCACGACGGGAAACAGCTCGGCCAAATGCGTTCCCCACGCGTGTGGGGATGATCCGGCATTCCGGTTGCACGGATCACCAACGCCGTTGCGTTCCCCACGCGTGTGGGGATGAACCGGAATATCGTTTATCCATCTGAAAGGGGATTGAGAAAAGCCGTAAAATCTGCTATTTTATAGGGCGTTACGTCATCCATCGAAGAAAAAGCCATAGCGACATGAAAAATAAAACCCTCCAAATCCGCAGCAGCACGGCTGAATTTCTGATTTTCACGACTCAAAGCGGCGGGCAAAGCATCGAAGTCCGCTATGAGGATGAGACCATCTGGTTGACCCAAAAGCTCATGGCCGCGCTTTTTGACGTTACTGTGCCAACCATCAATGAACACTTGACGAACATTTATCACCAGGGCGAAATCACCAGAGAAGCAACTATTCGGAAAATCCGAACAGTTCAAACCGAAGGAAAACGGCAGGTTGCTCGCAACATTGATTTTTACAACCTCGACGCCATCATCTCCGTCGGCTACCGGGTCAACTCCGTCCGGGCCACGCAATTCCGCCAGTGGGCCACCCAGGTGCTTCGGGAATACGCCATCAAGGGGTATGTCCTCGACCGGAAGCGGATGGAAAACGGCGCGTTTCTTGGCGAAGATTATTTTGAACGTCTGCTGGAGGAAATCCGCGAAATCCGGCTCAGCGAGCGTCGGTTTTACCAGAAAATTACCGATATCTACGCCACCAGCATCGATTACAACAAGGACGCCCCCACCACCCGGGAGTTTTTCGCCAAAGTCCAAAACAAGCTCCACTTCGGCATCCACGGCCACACCGCCGCCGAGTTGATCATGAAACGGGCCGACAGCGAAAAAAGCCACATGGGCCTGACCTCATGGGAAAAAGGACCGGACGGGAAAATTTTAGAATCCGACGTGTCCGTCGCCAAAAACTACCTGACCAAAGAAGAACTCGAATCCCTGGGACGCGTCGTCAACGCCTACCTGGACCTGGCCGAGGATCGGGCCCGGCGGAAAATTCCCATGACCATGGAAGACTGGGCCAAACGGCTCGATCTGTTCCTCCAATTCGATGAGCGGGAAATCCTCCGAGACAAAGGCGGGATTTCGGAGGAACTTGCAAAGGCGATCGCGGAAAGCGAGTTTGAAAAATATCGCGTTGTCCAAGACCGGCTGTTCCAAAGCGATTTTGACCGAATGATGAAGCAGGTGGGAGAGGAAAAATGAACACTATTGTGGCGTGCGAATCCGTTTTGCCGAACTAGGAGTGGTCCGCCAGATACCGAAAGAGCATCCGCCGAGACTTCACGCTCCTTCCCGCCGCCGTCTCTTTCATGGCGTTCCGCGCCAACTGGGTCAGCCGCTGCCGCTCCAGGTCCGGACACTGGGCCAGGATCTCTTCCACGAGGTCCAGTTCCCCGGCCGCCAGCCGGTCGCGCCAGCGCTCGATCCGCTGGAATGCCAATGCTTTTTCCCGGTCGCCCCGGGCCAGCAGCGCCAGGGCGTGTTGGATGGGGCCGATGTCGATCTGCCGCATCAGCGCGCCGATATACTGGAACTGACGCCGCCTGGCCTCGCGGCTTTTGATCCGGCGGACGGACCGGACCGCGTCCCGGAGCGCGTCGTCCATCTCGATCCGGTCCAGTTGGTCCGGCGGCAGGTCCGCCAGCGCTTCGCCGAGCTGCTGAAGCGCCCGGTCCTCCTTTTTTTTCCGGGTGCGGCTTTTGGGTTCGTCCATCGTTTTGCTGTAAAATCGAGCAGTCCGACGCCCCATTGTTTGCGCGGCCCTCGGCAGGGCGGCGGTAAAGGTTGTCAAACGTCACTATAAGCTGTAAAGAAATCGGGAGCAAGAGCAAAGGACCGGCGCCTTGGCGCGCCGGTGCCCGCATGAGCCATCATCAGAACAGGTTGAGGAGACGATTCGGTTGGAACCGGTAAGCGGATATTTGGAAATACTCGACAAGGGATTTGGTTTTCTAAGAAAGATTGAAAACAACTTTCAGCACACCCCGGACGATGTGTTTGTCCCCAAGCAGGTGGTGAGCCGATTCAAGCTCCTGGAGGGCCATTTCATCGAAGGCCGGGGGGACAAGGGCGACCGCCGCAGCCGCAATCTCAAGCTCGCGGAAGTCGATTCCGTCAATGGGATGGCCCCAGAAGCCTACGCCCGGCTGGGCCGCCTGGACAAGCGGACCAGCATCGACCCGAACGAACGGCTGTTCATGGCCCGGGGGCCGGATGACTTTATGGGTCTTGCCCTGGACTGGATCGTGCCCATCGGGAAAGGCCAGCGGGGCCTGATCATCTCGCCGCCCAAATCGGGCAAAACCACGATCCTGAAGCACATGGCCGAATCGATGGTCCAAAACCATCCGGAGGTCATGCCCTTTGTGCTGCTGGTGGACGAACGGCCGGAAGAGGTGACCGACTTCAAACGAGGGGTGACCGAAGCGCAGGTGCTGTTTTCCTCCTCGGATCAAAGCATCGATGACCATATCCGCATGACGTCCATGACCATGAATGCCGCCGTCCGCTATGCCGAAGCCGGCCGGGACATCGTGGTGCTCATGGATTCCCTGACGCGGATGGCCCGGGCCTTCAACACCGACATCCCCAGCCACGGCCGGACCCTCAGCGGCGGCCTCGGCGCCGCCGCCATGGAAATGCCCCGGAAAATCTTCGGCGCCGCCCGGAAAATCGAACACGGCGGCTCCCTCACCGTTCTGGCCACCATCCTCGTGGACACCGGCAGCCGCATGGACGAGGTCATCTTCCAGGAATTCAAAGGCACCGGCAATATGGACCTCCGGCTGAGCCGGAAATGCGCCGATCAACGCATCTGGCCCGCCATCGACATCAATCAGTCCGGCACCCGGAAAGAGCACCTCCTGCTCGACAAAGACGAACTCAAGGAGGTCGTCAACATTCGCAGGAAACTGGCCGGTCTCGATGAGGTGGCGGCGATGGAGGGCTTGATCGAGATCCTGAAGGACGGCGTGTAGGTTCAATCCGTCCCTTGCCGACCCCCCGTTCCCCTGAAAACCGGCACCATCATCGGCCGATGGCGAAATCCGGAAGTCTTCAACGGTTCCGCCAACTCCTGCATGAGGGAACCAGCTTTACATGGCGTCATCGCATATATAATCAATAGCTTCTGCCTGTAAAAAATCTTAAGTCAACGGCATTGAGCGCTGGACGCCGGATTGGGAATCGGTAGCGCGTCGTGAGGTCTTTGAGATACCTTCAAGGGAAAGATGCCTTCCATCATTATCATGGTGCTGCAACGCAATAAAGTCCCCTGTTACCGGCTCATTTCACCGGAAGATAACACACGGATCGCTTATAAACCCGCCGGTGAAACCTACCGCGCCGCCTTCTCCGTTGAGTGCGGAGCGCCGGAAGATTTTAACAAAGGGAAGATAGCGCTGTTCGAGGAAGTGGAAACCGATTTGCGGTATGTGTTTGGGGAAGGGGAATCAAGGGCCGTTATTCCCCATGAGATTGGGGACCGCAAACCGCCGGTGCCCCAGCGCCGGCAGTTTCTCCCACACCGCCCGGATCCGTTCCGGATCGATCTCGGCAAAGACGAGGCCGGGGGCTTCGCCGCCGTCGGCGATCACGACCCCGAAGGGGTCGATGACGGCGGAGCGGGCCGAGAACGGGCCGCCGGTCATGTTGGCGCCGGCGACATAGCAGGTGTTTTCGATGGCCCGGGCCCGGAGCAGGGTCAGCCAGTGGTCCTCCTTGAGGGGACCGGCGTACCAGGCCGACGGCACCAGGATGAGACCGACGTTCCGGTCCGCCAGGTACCGGAACAGTTCCGGGAACCGGAGATCGTAGCAGATGGCAAGGCCGGTCCGGAGGCCATCCGCTTCAACGATTTCGGGCAAATCGTTTCCCGGCGCCATCCGGTCCGACTCCCGGATGCTGAGGGCGTCGAACAGGTGGAGCTTCCGGTAGGCGGCCACCCGCTTGCCGCCGGGCGACAGGAGCACGGCCACGTTGTGGACCCGACCCGAACCGGGGATCCGCTCCCAGACGCCGGCCGCAAGCCACAGATCGTTTTCCGTTGCCATGTCGGCCAGGGCCGTCACAAACGGTCCGTCCAGGGGCTCGGCGACCGCCGACAGCGGGGTTTCCTTTTTGGGCAGGGCCATGAACATCTCGGGAAAGATGATGATCCGCGCGCCGCGGCGGGTTGCCTCCCGGGTCCGGTTTCGGGCGGTTTCCAGGTTCAGGACAGGATCGGGACTCCCGTTGGGTTGGACCAGGGCGATGGGGATCGTCCGCTTCATTTCCGCTCTCCGCTTGCGATGGACACCAAAATACGATAGATTTTACCCATGTGTGATCGCCCCGACATCATCTTTTCACCCCTGAACAGGGAGGTACCCCCATGACCGACAATTTTCTCGTTGCGCTGTCCTGCGGCACCGACAACCCCAACCGGGCCACCCGGGGCCTTCAAATGGCCCATTTCTCCGCCAAGCTGGGCAAGAAGACCACGGTCTTCCTGCTGGACGAGGGCGTTTACCTGGCCAAAAAAGGCGCCACGGTCAATCTCCGGGCCGCCACCGGCGATTCGGCCGACGATCATCTCGCGTTTCTCCAGGAGTATGAAGTGCCGATCCTGGTGTGCACCCCCTGCGCCAAATCCCGCATGATCGAGGAGGCCGACCTGGTGGACGGCGCCCGCATGGCCACCGCCAACGAACTCATCGAACTTTCCTGCCAGAGCGCCGTGCTCAGTCTGTAGGGCATCCCAGGGGCATGCAGGTCACGGTGATGCGGCCGCCCATGCAGCAGTCCACATCGTGCGCCGGTATGCGGGGCCGGCTGTGGAAATCCCCCACGTAAACAAGGTCCTCGCCCTGCCGGTCGTAGCGGAACCGGTGGGGCGAGATGTCCAGCTCGCAGAATCGGATCTCCGGGTCGGGGTCCGACGGCATGGGGTGGGGAAGGTTGACGTTCCAGTAGCAGCCTTTCGCCAACTCCAAGGTCAGCAGTTTCCGGATGATCCGGCCCGCCAGCCCCCGGGTCATTTCCCAGTCGAGTTCCCGGTTTTTGCCCACGTATTGCGAGATGGCCATGGCCGAAACCCCCAGGGCGGCCGCCTCCCGGGCCGCGGCCACGGTGCCGGAAGTGTAGGTGTCGATGCCCAGGTTGGCCCCTTTGTTGATGCCCGATATCAGCCAGTCGGCGTCGGGTGCGATCCGGCTCAACCCCACCCGGGCGCAGTCGGCCGGCGTGCCGGCGATTTTGAACCGGGTTTCCGATACGGCCGTCATTCGAAACGGGGTGTGGGCCGTCACCTGATGGCCCACACCCGACTGCTCCACCTCCGGGGCCGCCACGATGGGGGTTCCCAGTCCCCGCAGTGCCGCTTCCAGGACCGCCAGCCCCGGCGCATCGATGCCGTCGTCGTTGGTCAGAATGAATTTCACGTAAAAAGCGCCTTTGTTTGCCCGTCAGAGCTGAACGTCACTCTATTCTTTTTACGGGAAAAGGCGGGGCCCCGCAAGGGGGTCCCCCCAAAAACCGCTGAAACGCCGCGGCCAGCCGATCGCCGGCCTCCTCGGGAACGAAGTGGCCCACATCCGCCAGGCGCACCACTTCCGCCCGGGGGAATACCGTCCGCCACCGGTTGAGTTCCTGTTTCCGGAAGGCCCTGTCGGCCATTCCCCAGACAATGAGGGCCGGAATGCCGGCCAGTTTTTCCCGGTTTTCCCAGAGCCGCTCCAGCCAGGGGGTGGCGCCCACGATCTGCCGGGGGAACACCCAGCAGCCCTTCCGGGCGTCGGGACGGCGGAAGGGGCGCACATAATGGAAGTGGATCCGATCCGACAGCCGGGACCGGTCGCCGAAGGCCAGCGGCAGGACCCACCGGGCGAACGCGTTGTGATGCCGGATGAAATACCGGCCCGGCGGTCCGCCGAAAAAGGCGCTGAACAGGCGGTAATGGGGGTCCCGGTGGACCGGCCACATCCAGCTGTTCATGACGGCGATGGACCGGACCCGTTCCGGATGGTCGATGGCATAGGAGATGCCGATGGGGCCGCCCCAGTCCTGAAGGAACAGGGTCATGCGGTCCAGTCCCAGGGCGTCCAGAAAGCGCCGGAGGCAGGCGGCGTGATCCTGGGGACGATAGCTCCAGCCGGCCGGTTTGTCGGACAGGCCGAAGCCCAGATAATCGGGGGCGATGCACCGATAGCGGTCCGACAGGGATCGGATGGCGGTCCGGTAGAGAAAGGACCAGGTGGGGTTGCCGTGGAGCATCACGATGGGAGGGCCGGTCCCCTCATCCACGTAATGGAGGCGTCCGGCATCGGTCCTGAAAAACCGCGAGGCGAAGGGATAGGCGGTGCGGTCGATCCAGCCGGTCTCCATCATCATCCGGCACCGTCGTCAGACCGGTTTGCCATACCGGCATGCGGGCTGCCGGGCACCCTCATGGGTGAGGACGATCTGCCACAACTGGTTGCTGCGGGCCCGAAAGGACCCGGCACAGGAGAGCAGATAGTATTCCCACATCCGCTTGAACCGCTCCCCGTACCGGTCTTTGAGGTCCGGCCAGGCGGCGATGAAGTTTTGATGCCAGGCCATCAGGGTCCGGTCGTAATCGGGGCCGAAATTGTGCCAGTCCTCCATGACGAACAGCCCTTCGATGGCCCGGGCGATCTGGCGGATGCTCGGCAGCATCCCGTTGGGGAAGATGTAGCGGGTGATCCAGGGGTCGCAATCGACCCGGCATTCGTTGCCGCCGATGGTATGGAGCAAAAAGATGCCGTCCGGCTTGAGGCAACGGTGGGCCGCTTCCATGAACGTCCGGTAGTTTTTTTGCCCCACATGCTCGAACATGCCCACCGATACGATTTTGTCGCAGGGTTCCGATACATCTCGGTAGTCCCGATGGGCGAACGTGACGGGCAGCCCCTCGCAGAACGATTCGGCGAACCGGATCTGCTCATCCGAGATGTTGATGCCCGTGACGGTGCACCCATACTGCTCCGCCGCATATTTGGCCAGCCCGCCCCAGCCGGAGCCGATGTCGAGGAGGTGATCGTCGGGACCCAATTCCAGTTTTTTGAAAATGAGGTCCATTTTGCAGCGCTGGGCCGCCGCCAGGGTATCCGCACCGTTGAAAAACGCGCAACTGTATTGTTTGTAGGGATCGAGAAAGCTGAAAAACAGGTCGTTGCCCAGGTTGTAATGGCGGTCCGCCACCTCGTGGGACCGGGCTTTCGACTGCCGGTTGAACAGCCGGGCGGCCGCCACCGACGCCATGAGCCGGAAATTGTCCTTCAAGGCCCGGTCGAGCCGGGCCTCGATGATGCGGTGGATCAACTCATCGATGCGGTCGCAGGTCCACCAGCCGTCCATGTAACTTTCTCCCAGGCCGAGGCTTTTGTCCCTTAGCACTCGGGCGTAGAACCGATCATCCAGCACTTGAATATCCCCGTTGTCCGGTCCGTCGATGCGGACCCCGGCCCGACCGAACAGTTCCACCGCCACGTCCTTGGCGTCCATCATCGCGTCCTACCTCCTCCGGGGCTATTCCAGTGCCGCTTCGATCTCCATGGCGCAGGCGATCCGCGCCTCTTCGGGGCCGTCGATGTTGATGATCTGGTTGTCGATATCCAGTTCCAACAGTTCGCAGCCGTGCTTCTGGACGATATTGGATATGATCTGCATGATTTGAAATTTATCGAGATCCGTCATGAGAACCGTTCTCCTATATGGGTTGATTTTAAGAGGTATTCTAATACGGGGAATCCATCTTGGCAAGGGACGGATTGATATACAACTGATTTGATAAGGGATTCGAGGAGAACAGGGAACGGCATGCGCGAAGTTAAAAACAACATAATGGCATCTTGAACGCGGTGATGATCCTCCCGCCGGGGGTGCGGGCGGTTGAATGGCCGAAACGACGGTGAAACCCAAAAGAATCCAAATTGGATGCGGCATTTGGGCCTGTTTCGTGTTATATTCAACAAAGTTTGATCGCCGGCGCATGGAGGGGAAAACGCCGGCGAAATACCTTTGCCAACAGGAGTTTTGATGGACATCATCCTGAACCCCATCGGCTTTGTCAAAACCGATGCCACGGACCTTCCCCGCCATTGGAGCCTGTCGGATGTCGCGGGGACCCTGGAGATCGACCCCCGATACACGAAGGGGCTCAGGGACATCCAGCCCGGTCAGCGCATCGTGGTGCTGTTTCATTTCCACAAAAGCCCGCTGTTTTCGGAGCGACTGCTGGTCCAGACCCCGCCGCATCAGGACAGCCCGTTCGGGGTGTTCAGCGTTTGTTCGCCACGCCGGCCCAACCCCATCGGTCTCTCGGTGGTGACGGTGACGGCCGTAAACGGAAACCGGATCGACATCCGGGGCATTGACATGTTCGACGGCACGCCGGTTCTGGACATCAAACCCCACATCGACGGAAAGGAAGATTGCCCCAGCTGCGATGGGGAGAAACCGGAATAGGGAGTATCTCAATATGAACTGCGACCAATGCAATACAACGATCCCGGAAGGCGACGTCCGGGACCATCAGGACCAGACCTTGTGCGAAGACTGCTACATGGACGCCCTGTCCACCGTCAAAGCCTGCGATCCCTGGGCGGTTTACACCGCGAAAAACCTTGAACAGAGCCAGGGCGGTCAGTCCACCCTGAACGACAATCAGGCGGCGATCCTGGATATTCTGGACAGAAACGGCCCCCAACCGCCGGACCGGTTGCGGACCCTGGTCAGCGAAAACGGCCGCGAATTGACGCAGCAGGACCTGGACCGCGAACTCGCGTCCCTGCGCCATATGGAGAAGATTTCCGCTGAACTCCATGAGGGGGAGAAGCGGATTCGGAAATGGTGAAGGAAGCGATCTCCATCGTAAGGATCACACGGACGAAGACCTCCGAGGTTTTAAAAACCTCGGAGGTATGGATTCAACAATGCTTGAAGAAGGAGCCGCCCCATGAAATCCCTCGGACCCGTTAACGCCCTCTACCCCATGCCCACCACGCTGGTGGGCGCCGTTGTCAACGGCAAGCCCAATTTCCTGGCCGTGGCCCATGTGGGCATCCTCAACCACGGCACGCCGCAGTTCCTGTCCATCGGGCTGGCCAAGATGCACTACACCAATGGCGGCATCCATGAAAACCGGGAATTCAGCATCTGCCTCCCCTCGGAGGACCTCATGGTGGAGACGGATTACTGCGGCATCATGACCGGCAAGAACACGGACAAGGCCGCGCTCTTCGACGTTTTTTACGGCGAGCTGAAAGCCGCGCCCCTCATTCGCCAGTGCCCGGTCAACATGGCACTCAAGCTCCACCAGGTCATCGACTTTCCCACCCACGACATCTTTGTGGGCGAACTCGTCGGTACCCACGCCGACGATGCGGTGCTGACAGAGGGCCATATCGATGTCGCCAAGCTCCGGCCGCTGATGTTCGACATGGCCAGCAAAAAATACCGGGCCCTGGGCGGAGAACTGGGCAACTGCTGGAATGTGGGAAAATCGCTGAAAAAGAAAGGATGAGATATCAACCGGGAGCGCCGCTCCAGAACGCCTCCAATTCCCGCTTGAACACCTCCGGACCCCCGATTTTCCGGACCCGCCACTCCGGCGGCAACAGCCGCTCGTAAGAAGGTGTCCGGAACCGCCGGTCGATGAGCACCACCACGCCCCGGTCCGTCTCCGACCGGATCACCCGTCCGGCGGCCTGGAGCACCCGGTTGATGCCCGGATACTGATAGGCATAGGCGAAGCCCTCGCCCCGTTCCGCCTCGAAATGGTCCCGGATCAGCTCCCGCTCCGGGCCGACGGCCGGCAGCCCCACCCCCACAACGGCCGCTCCGGAGAGCCGGTCCCCCGCCAGATCGATGGATTCGCCGAAGATGCCGCCCATGACGGCGAAGGCCGCAAGGGACACCGCACCGCTTTCCCCAAAGGCCGCCAGAAACGCAGACCGGTCGCCGTCGGACATGCCGCTGGACTGGACCAGGGTCCGGACCTCGGGCGCCGTTCGGGCGAACACCGTGTGAACCACGGCCATGTATTCGTAGGATGGAAAAAAGAAGAGATAGTTCCCCGGTTTGGCCATCGCCAAGGCCCGGAGGCATTCCGCCGCCGCTTCCGCGGTCCGCTCCCGGTCCCGGTAGAGCGTCGAGATATCGGCCCGCCAGACCCCCAGCCGGTCGGCGGGAAACGGGGCGGGCAGGACCCGCTCCCGGGTCGCCGCACCGCAGCCCAGCAGGGTCCGGAAATAGGCCATTGGCGTCAGGGTGGCCGAAAAAAAGACAGCGGACCGGCATCGTTTCAGGGCCGCGGCCATCCGGCCCGACGGATCCATGCAGAACAGTCCCACCCGCAGGTCCCGCCCCCGCTGTTCATACACCGTGGCGTACCCCTCGTCGTATCCCTCGGCGGTCCGCAAGAATCCCAACGCCTCGAAATACCATTCCAGCAGCGCATCCCGGAAGGGCGCGTCCGCGGCCCGGGCCAGCCACGATTCAATGTCGCCCGCCGCCGTCTGCAGAAGCGGGACCAGACCTTCCGGCATTGTTGCCGTCGTCCGTCTTCCGCCCTCTGATTCGCAGCCTTTCCGGGCATCCAGCATCCATGCGTTGACGGCGCCCAGCGACCGGTGGAGGGCAGGAAGTGCCGCCTTGACCGACCGCCGGAGCCCCGGCAGCGGCTTTTTACGGAGATCCGCGGAAAACATTTCCCGGGACCGGTCCACGAGATTATGGGCTTCGTCGATGAGAAAGGTGTACGCGCCGCCCCCTTCCAGGAAAAACCGACGGAGGTAGGCCCGGGGATCGAAGGCGTAGTTGAGGTCACAGACGATGCAGTCGGCCTGCAACGACGCCTCCAGGCTGAGTTCGAAGGGACAGACCCGATGGGCTCCGGCGACGGACGCCACCCGCTCGGGGGTCATGCGGTCCCTTTCCAGGAGATCGTCCATTGCCACGCCGAGGCGGTCGTAGAATCCTTCTGCGTAGCCGCAGGCCTCGGGTGTGCAGGGGATCTCGGGATGGGGACAGACGCGGTCTTTGGCGGTCAGGCTGAGGGATTTCAGGCGAAGCCCGACCCCGCGCATGGCGTCCAGTGCGCTTTCGGCCGCCTCCCGGCCGGTGGTGCGGGCCGTCAGAAAGAAAACCTTCTCCGTCGCCCCTCCGGCCATGGCCTTGAGGGCGGGAAAAAGAGCCGCCGCCGTCTTGCCGATGCCCGTGGGCGCCTGAACCAGCAACTGGTCGCCGTCCCGAACCGTTCGGTAAACATCCACCGCCATGGCCCGCTGGCCGGGCCGGTAGTCGGAGAAGGGAAATTGCAAATTGTGGATAGACGTATCCCGACGCGCGATCCAGTCGGCCGCCTTTTCCACCCGGACGAGATAGTCCCTGACCAGATCGTCGAAGAACACCGCCAGGTCGGCCGTCCGTGCCGTGTCCGTGACCGTCCGTGTACGGTCCAGCGTCAGGTGACAATACGTAAGGCGCACATCGATGGTCGTCAGGCCGTGCCGACGGGCATAAAGGTAGGCATATACCCTGGCCTGGGCCCAGTGGAGGGGCCGATCCGCCGGCCCCAGCGCCAAGGACGCAAACCCGGCGGGGTCTCGAACGGTGGTCTTGATCTCCTCCACGACGACCGGGCCGTCCGCTCCGTGAAAAACCCCGTCGATGCGGCCGCCCACCGTCAAAAAGAAGCGGTCGGTTTCGAGGGTCAGCGATACGGGGACTTCCGGGGCGTAACCATCAGGCCGCGACGCCTGGATCCGGCGGTGGGCCCGGACGGCGTCGGCCGGTCGGGCCGCGCCGCTGAAGGCGAGGTTCAGGTCGCCGGTGCGGCGGATGGTCTCCACCAGGGCCCGGACGGCGACGCGGCGGGCGGGTTTTACGGATTCGTTTGCGATCGATCCGGCATGTGGCGTCATTCTCAGCGGTCTGTCCGGATTGCCCTACATTGGCTTTTGGGATGCGTCGAGGGGAGATTCGGGAAACCGGAGGGCCCCGGTTCTGTCGCCGCTGTAGAGGACCAGTTCCCATCCCCAGGATTCGATGTCGTGGCGCAGGATGTAGATGCCGTCATCGCTGCCGCGGACCTTGAAATACCGGTGATCCGGCGCCAGCCAGCGGTCGATGACCTCCATGATATCGATGGCCCCTCCGCCCAGTCGGATGCGCCGGGGCGTCTCCTCTCCGCGGTATCCGGCATAGCAGTCCACCTGAACCTTCACCTGTGATTTCCCCCTTTCTGCCGCGTCGGCCGCTGGATAAAAATTCGCCCTTTTCCGGTTGCCGCCGTTTAAACCTGTTCGTTGTACGGATTGATCAAAGAGCGGGCGCTCCGGCGCCGCCAGAGAACGTCCTTTTGAAAATTAATAAGGGTGCGCGGTTTTTTCAAGTCGGGCCGTCCGGGCCCGCCGGGATCGATCTTTGGGGGCGAAGCACTTGAAATACGCCATATACCGTATTTATCTTTTGACCCGGATAGGGCATAATGAACGGCAATCGATCCTGAATCGAGGCAATGCAATAATAGAAAGAGAGGTGGGTAGATGAGAGTACCGCTGGAGGTTACATTTCGAGGCATGTCGTCGGACGAGGACATCAAGGACCTGATCAACCGGAAGACCGACAAGCTCGACAGGATCGCCGACCACCTGATCAGTTGCCGGGTGGCGGTGGAACTGAAGCAGAAGCATCCCCAGACGGGCAATCCCTACCGGGTCCGGATCAACCTGCGGCTGCCCCCCAACAAAGAACTGGTGGTGGACAGCGGCGAGGCCGAAGGGGACATCCACGACGATCTGGCCACCGTGGTGCGGGACGTGTTCGAGACCGCCACCCGGCGGCTGAAAAAAATCGTCGACAAGCAGCAGAACGTCGTCAAGGAGCACCCCCAGCAGGAGACGAGCGGCATGGTGGTCCGGCTGTTCGGCGACAAAGGCTTCGGATTTCTCAAGACCATCGACGGCCGGGAACTGTTCTTCCACCGCAACAGCGTTCTGAACGACGATTTCGACCGGCTGGCGCCGGGCACCGGGGTCCGGTATGTAGAGGAGGCCGGCGAAAAAGGCCCCCAGGCCAGCACGGTTCAGATCGTGGACAAGCCGGGCGTCCGGGTCGACAAGGTGGAAAGCAGCGGTGTGGCGGCGCCGGCGGGGTGGCAGGAATAACCCATCCGCGGGGTGCAGGTCCCGTTTCATTCAGACCGGAAAAGGGCATCCCATCGGATGCCCTTTTCCCGTTTCCGGACCGTCTCCGGGGCTTGCATGAGCCGCCCTGATCCGAGCGGATCCGCCCGCCGGCGGCCCGGTCCCGCCGCCCGCTGGGGGAATCGCGTGTTAAATCATAACGATTTCATGGTTATATGAATCATTTTTTGACATTTTTCAGGTAGATGTAATAAAATAAATACTCATCAAACCCCCATCAGAAAGGAGGGCGACATGGCCGGGCGAAAAGTCTTAGTACCCTATAATTTCACCGAAAACGATGAGAAGGCGCTGGACTTCGTTATCCGGAAGTTCGCGTCGGACGAGGATGTGTCCGTGACCCTGTTCAACGCTTACACGCCCGTTCCGGAAGTCCAGGTCCGCAACAACCCGATCATGGAACGGATGTCGGCCAATCTGGCCTATCTGAAACAGAAGGCGCGGGAACAGGAGGAGGAACTCAAAGGGGCCCGGAAGCGGTTGGTCCAGAACGGTTTTGCCGCCGACCGGGTCGATTACGCATTCAATCCCCTGAAAAGGGATGTGGCCCGCGAGGTGGTCAATTTCGCCCGCAAGGGGAATTTCGACGTGGTCGTCGTCAACCGCAATCCCGCCCATATCAAGCGGTTTTTCACCGTCAGCGTGGCGGACAAGGTCACCCGGGATCTGAAAGAGATCGAGGTGGTGGTGGTCACGTGACGACCCGAGGCGCGCGACCCATGCAACCGCCCATCGGGCGCAACGATTCGGAGTGAGGAGGTCTTCATGGCAGCGAATACCATCGACTTGGATGTGGTGAGGCTAATTTCCGATACCCTCATCGATTCGGACAATCTGGACATCATGGCCACCCAGTCCACCCAGCTTCTGGTGGGGGCACTGGGCATCAAAGGGGCGACCCTGTTCGTCCTCAACCCGGAACGGGAGGCGCTGGAGATCCTGGCCAGTTCGGGGCTGAGCACCGACTACATCAACAAAGGCCCGATCCTGGTGGACCATTCCATCACCCTGCCCTCCAATCGGGAGCCGGTGATCATCAGCGACACGACGAGCAGCGATCGGCTCCAGTACCCGGAAAAAGCCGAGAGCGAGGGCATCCGGTCCATCGTTTCCTTTCCGGTCAATGTCCGCGGAAAGGTCATCGGCGCGCTTCGGCTCTACCATTCGGAGGTATGGGAACCCACCGATGCCGACACCCATCACCTGCAGGTACTCTGCCAGCAGCTGGGGATGGCGCTCATGTACTTCCGACTGGCGACCACGGTCCGGACCCTCCGGGACACCATCACCGAAATCCACCCCATCTGGCTGTAGCGAAAGGAGTCCGTCATGATCCCTCCCGGCAGGCTGGCCATCGCCGCGATCCTCTGCACCGCCCTCGCTCTATGGGGCGGCACCGCCGCATCCGCTCAACCGGAGAACGCGGAAAAGACCCTTTCCCCGTATTTCCTGGTCAAGAGCGACGACCCGGAAACCGATAGACTCCCCCTCAAATCGACGGCTGCGGACGTGGCCATTGCCGGGGTCATCGCGGACGTGACCGTGACCCAGATCTACGAAAACGAAGGGAGCCGTCCCCTGGAGGCGATCTACGTCTTTCCGGCCTCGACCCGGGCCGCGGTCCACGGCATGAAAATGACCATCGGCGAACGGACCATCGTGGCCGAGATCCGTGAGCGGGAAAGGGCCCGCCAGGAATACGAGGCGGCAAAAGAAGCCGGCAAGAGCGCCTCCCTCCTGGAGCAGCAGCGGCCCAACGTTTTCCAGATGAACGTGGCCAACATCCTGCCGGGGGACACCATCCGGGTGGAGCTGCGCTACACCGAGCTGCTGGTCCCCACGGACGGGGTTTACGAGTTCGTCTACCCCACAGTGGTGGGCCCGCGGTATTCGGAACTGCCCGACACGGCCGAGATGGCCGGTTCATCGGAAAGCTGGGTCCAGAACCCCTATCTGCAAGAAGGGGAGGCGCCCCCCTACGATTTCGGCTTTGAGGCGGCCATCTCCGCCGGCATGCCCATCGCCGAAGTGACCTGCCCCACCCATGAGACCGACATCCGGTTCTCCGGTCCGGCCGTTGCGGAGGTCCGGCTGAAAGAGACCGGGAAAACGGGCGGGGACCGGGACGTGATCCTCAAATACCGGTTGAACGGCGGACAGATCCAGACCGGCCTGTTGCTCTACGGGGGCGAGGCGGAGAATTTCTTTCTGCTGATGATGCAACCGCCCCGGCGGGTGGAAACCGCCGCGATCCCGCCCCGGGAGTACATCTTCATCGTGGATGTGTCGGGCTCCATGCGGGGATATCCCCTGAACACCGCCAAAACCCTGCTCCGGGACCTCATCGGCAATCTCCGGCCCACGGACCGGTTCAACGTCCTCCTTTTCGCCGGCGGGTCGCGGATATTGAACGAGCGGTCGGTTTTGGCGACAGAGGGGAACATCGGCCGGGCCACGTCCTTTATCGACAACCAGCGGGGCGGGGGCGGCACCCAGATCCTGCCGGCCATGGAGCGCGCATTGAACCTGCCGGCAGAGGGGGCCGTCTCCCGGTCCATGGTGGTGGTCACTGACGGCTACGTCCGGGTAGAGGCCGAAGCCTTCGACCTCATCCGGAACCATCTGGGGGAAGCCAACCTCTTCGCCTTCGGCATCGGCTCCAGCGTGAACCGGTTCCTCATCGAAGGGATGGCCCGGGTCGGCATGGGCGAACCGTTTGTCGTGACGAAACCGGCCGAGGCGGCGGAAAAAGCGGCCAGGTTCCGGGAATACATCCGCTCCCCGGTCCTCACGGACATCCGCCTCGACTTCGATGGCTTCACCGTCTACGACCTGGAACCGCCCAGCATCCCCGACCTCCTGGCCCAGCGGCCCCTTATCGCTTTCGGTAAATGGCGGGGCGAGGCGAAGGGGACGGTCCGCCTGGGGGGCGTCACGGGCGGCGATGCCCCCTATTCCGCCGACCTGGACGTCGGCCGGTTCCGGCCCGATCCGACCCACGCCGGGCTTCGCTACCTGTGGGCCCGGAAGCGGATCAGTCTGCTCTCCGACTACCATCAGGTCTCCCACGGGGAAGAGACGGCCGGCGAAATCACCCAATTGGGACTGAAGTACAACCTGCTGACCGCCTTCACCTCCTTTGTCGCCGTGGACAGCCGCGTCCGGACGGGTGAGAAGGCGACCACGGTCAAGCAACCCCTGCCGCTGCCCCAGGGCGTGCCGGGCAGCGCGGTGGGCGGCGTGGCGCGTACACTTTCCGCAGCCCCCATGCCGAGAAAAATGGCATTCAAACGAGGTGCCAACGGGTCGGGGATGGTGATGACGGAAAGGGCCCCCGCAGAAGCGGCCGACGCGGTAAAGCCGGGCGGTCGGCCGGTCCGGGCGACGATCCCTGAAAAAGGGATCACCGTGTCGGGCGGGCTGACCCCGGAGGAGGTTGAGGCCGTCATCCACCGCCACCTGCCGGACATCGAAAAGTGCGCCGCGGAACTCCTCTCCCGCGACCCGACGTTCCGGGGCGGCAAGGCGACCCTCATCCTGACCATCAATCCCACCGGCAAGGTCACCGCCGCCGTTGTCCGGGGAGAACTCGGCGCGACGCCGGTGGGCAGATGCCTGACGGATTTGACCGAAAAATGGCGCTTTTCAACGCCCACAGACGGGAAAGTGGCCATGGCCACGGTGGTGTTGGAGGTGGCAGTGGCGGGGCCTTAAACCACATTCCCCCTGAGACGATGGTTTTCTTCCTGAAAACCATCGTCTTACTGAAAATTTTGCCGGTCCCTTTCGCGTGGGCCTCCTGTCAAAGATCATCAGGTGACCTTCTTCTTCTGATCCGCAGCCGATCCACGGAATCGGCGGTCTTTCCCCATCTTTCGCCCATCGTCCGTTCCAGGCTTTTATTCCGGATTTTCAACTATATGACCACCCTAGCTTTGGCCACTTCTGTCCCAATTCTTCAGGGAGCAAACGCGGGATCACGGCATCTGTTTGCGCCATGGATTTGGTAAATATCGACAAAATTGCATCCATGGTTGACAATTGGCGCTGAATATGGAATTTATCCAATAAGTCGAATTTTGTTTCTCCTTATTTGATTGTCCGCGGACCGGCGCATCGGGCGCCGTCTGCTGTAATGGCTCAGCCCATGCCGGAATGGTCCCGCGCCCCTCGGACGAGCCGGCCCGCTGCGGCGAACGCCACCCCGGCATCGCCGACACCTACGGAAAAGCTCTCCATTATTCGGCCCAGGGGCTCCGGGAAGGCGTCATCGGACGGTTTTCAGCGGTGGAGGCCCAGGTGTTCGACCCAAAAGTCTTCGAGCAAAGCTGCCGGTCCTGCCACCCGCCGGACCGGGAGCAGACCGACAAGGCCAAAGAAGCCCACCAAACCCACGACGGCATTCTGAGCTGCGCGGCCTGCCACTCCCTCTCCACCTACAAAAACTGCAAGGGATGCCACCTGGGCAAGGGCGCCGAAGCCTCAACCGGCTTTTTCCTGGGAAAGAACCCCCACAACATGTCGGAGGTGACCACCCTGCGACGGGTCCCCGCGGCCCGGGACACCTTCGCCGCGGTCAGCCTGACCATGTCCCATTACGACGCCCTGCCCAACTACTGGGACGCCACCCCGCACGTCATCAACAAACTCACCGAACGGACGAACAACTGCTACATGTGCCACATGGTGAAGATGGGGTTTTTGAAAGCGAGCGACGGGGCACCGGATATAACCATCAACGCAGAAGCCATTCCCTTGCCAACGCCGTTTCGACGCTGTCGGGAACCTCTGCCTCCTCCGGAATCGGTTCGTTCGTCAACAATAGCGCGCTGCAAGAGGGGACTATCTTCCGCGCCATGTCCAATCCTTTGAGTTCGCGGCCGGCATTGGTTTCGTCCAAATTGTCGGTCACCTGGACCGCCAGGGGCGGCATCCCCCGGAAAAAGGCCAGAAAATCGCACTCGCCGCCGTTCTTGACGAAGTAGATCTCGTCGGTTCGGCGGCGAAGGTGCGTATAGACCAGGTTTTCCAGGAGCTTTCCCCGGTCCTGAAAGAATGCGTAGTGGGCGATGGAGGCAAACCCGTTGTCGTACAGGTAGATTTTCCGGTTGCTCATCTCCCGTCTCACCACCGAGGGATCGTATCTTTCCATGCTGGCGAGCATGTAGATGGAAAAGATCTGGTCTGCGAGGGCGTAAATGTGGTCTTTTCCGATGGAGAATCCACGCGATTTCAAGTCGTTGAACAACCGGTTGATGGAAAATTCCCGAGTAAACGAGCCGATCATCCGCTTTAAAAGGTATTTGAGCACTGAAACATCGCGGATGTCATATCGTTCCACCATGTCCCGGTAGATCATGACGTTGAAATATTCGTGGAGGACCTGGGGCTTGGTGTAGCGGTCCATGTCCACAAGTTCGGGGAACCCGCCCCATACCAGGTAGGTCTCGAAAACGTCGGCGACCCGGGCGGCGTCCCGGGTGGAATGGCGTTGTTCGGGGTCGATCCCGGAAAAATCCAGATATTCCCGGAACGACAGGGGCATGATCTCGAAGGACAGGCTCCTGCCCCGCAGGGCGGTGGCGATCTCCGTAGATAGGAATCTGGCGTTTGATCCGGTCAGGAAGATATGGCGGGTATGGGTGTCGTACACCCGGCGGATGAATTTTTCCCAGCCGGGCAGTTCCTGGATTTCGTCGAAAAACAAATGGCATTGCGAGAGATCCGCGTCCGGGTACAAGCCCAGATAAGCGTCGATGATGCGGTCATAACCACCCGATAGCTCCAGCCGTTCGTCCTCGAAATTGAGATACAGGATCTGTTTCCGCAAAACCCCCTGTTGCTCCAGGTCGCCCATGAGCTGGAACAGAAAACTGGTTTTGCCCGCCCGCCGGGGGCCGATGATGGTGATGATCTTCCCGATATCCAGCGGGACCTGTTTATGGCGGCGTTTGAGATCCGGATAGGGCCGCTGGTGAAAATCGGCGATGATGCGTTTGAGAATGGTTTCCATATTTTCCTTCTTTCAAGGACAATATAGATCGATATTTTCCTTTATTCAAGGAAAATTTGGCCAAAAATCAGGAATTGCGAGGCGGAGATCGAAAGCCATCTGAACGAGTCCGATTCCCGCATCGACGTCGATGAGCCCCCGACTGCCCCTTCGACAAAAGCCAAGCGGAAGGCAAAAGGCGTTTGATGAGACGGTTTTTTCGGAACAAGAGCAAGCGCATCAGAAGCGATTGAAGAAGCCTATCAGGCGCGGACAATTTCCAGTTGATGTCAAAAAATATTTATTCCTATTGACATTTTTCAGCAACCTGGGTAAACATAACTCTCAGTCGAAATACTGATCATTGTTCTGACAACGGAACCGGCCCTTGCCGAACAATTGCACCGACCCATGCATCAACCGTCATCGCAGTCCAATTACCTGACCCATCTGATCAACGAAGGACACCGTCCGCGGAACCAGATCGCTACGCTGTCCGGACTGACGAACACCTACATCCGCAACCTGGAGCGCGGGGAAATCGTCAACGTCCCCCGCGAGCGGCTGATCGCCGTCGCTGTGGCCCTCAACCTGGACCTCAACGAGGTCGAACGCCTGCTGGCGAGCTTCGACCGGGCACGGCTGAGCGTTGACGACATCCCCCATTTCATTGCGACGGCGGGCCGCTGCGCCATTTCCGAAGCCGTGCTGGCGGTCCGGGATCTGTTCTCCTATGAACTGATCATGCTCTCGGTGGAAAAGGACCCTGGCCCCCAGTTCATTATCAGCGACCGCCCGACCATCAGCCTCCTGGCCCGGGGGCACCGGTCCTACACCGACCGGAACCTTCTGCCCGGCCACCCGGTGTACAGCGACCTCATCGAGGCCATCGGCGATGCGCGGAAGCAAAATTTTTTCCGTTTGGTGAAACACCACCGGGTCGAGCATTGCATTTGCCGGCAATGTCTGGGCGATTACCTGTCCCGGTGCCCCGACGCCGAAGAAAAGGCGCACCGGCTCCGCCATGTGGCGGCCCTCCTGCGGGTGGTGCAAACCGAACCCAACTTTTTTCTGTACCTGACCGACGCCTGCGTCAATTTCAATTTCACCTTGAAATCTTGGACCGATGCAGGGGCCGGCCCGGACAGACTGGCCTATTCCGCCCGGGCCCCCCATGACATCTACCGGGAAAAACAGGGGCGGATTTTCGGGTTTGTCACGGAAAACCCGACCCTGGCCCAGACCTTCCGGGCCGAATTGCAACGCCTCAAAGCGTCCGCGGAGGAACATCTGATGGACAGAAAGCAGCAGGAGACGATGCTCACGGCGCTTCTCCGCGATGCGATCCGGGACATCGATCCCGAAACGAAACAACGACTCCGACAGGAATTCGGATGGTGAACGGGCCGGCCCATTTTGAACAGACCGAGGAACCGACGAGACCCATGAACGGCCCCGACCTTACCAGGAGCATTCAACGCCTCACGGCAGAATACGAAACCGAAGCCCTGGACTTTCTCAAGGCACTGGTCAACGGCAACAGTTTCACCGGCAATCCCGGCGGCCTCCGGGAGACCGGCGAACGCATCATGGCCAAAGGACGGGAACACGGCCTCGTCTTCGAGAAAAAACACATCGACGACGACCCCGGAAAGCCGTTTCACCTGGTCCACGCCCCCCCGGGCCGGAAACCGGATTTTTACGGCATCGTCGGCCACTTCGACACCGTGCATCCGCCGGACAGCCCCTTTTCCGCCGTCCGCGAGGTGGACGACCGGCTCTATGGACCGGGCATCCAGGACATGAAAGGCGGCATCGCGGCGGCCCTCTTCAGTTGCGTGGTCCTGGGCCGGCTCCTGGGACGGGAGGGCGTGCCGGTGCGCATCGTTTTTAACTGTGATGAAGAAACCGGGTCGAGGGATTCCCGGCCGCTGATCGAATCCGAGCTATCGGGGGCCGCCGGGGCGTTCGTGTTCGAAGGCCATTACGCCGCCCATCCGGCGGTGGTCACGTCCCGCAAAGGCATCGTCATGGGAAAGATCGCCACCCGGGGCCGCAGCGCCCACGCCGGGGAAGCGCCGCAAGAAGGGGCCAACGCCATCGTCGAGATGGCCCACAAGGTGGCCCTCCTGGACCGGCTCAATGACCTGCCGGCCGGCAAGGTGGCGACCACCGGAAAAATTCAGGGAGGGATTGCCGCCAATCAGATTCCGGCCCTTTGCGAGGCGGAACTGGATTTCCGGTTCAACACGCCGGAAGATGAAGAAAGCCTGCGACGGGAGGCGACGCGCATCCTGGAAAAACAGTTTGTCTCCGGCGTCGCGACGGAATTCGAGCTGCAAACCGTCCGGCCGCCCTTTGTGCGGACCCCGGTGTCGGAGCGGCTGCGGGACCGGTACCTGGCGGCCGCCGCACGGTTCGGGCGGACCCTGGGAGAAGCGTCGGTGGGCGGCGGCTCGGACGGCAACCTGACGGCGGCCCTGGGCGTGCCCACCTTGGACGGGCTGGGATGCGCCGGCGACGGCCCCCATACGGATCAGGAGTATATCCGCCAAGCGTCGCTTCTGGAGAGCATCCAGCATTTTTCATTGTTTTTTTATCAACTGGCAACCCAAAACAGGAGGACGGCATGAAACCCATTTTGAAATCCTTGTTGACGATCACCGCCCTGGCCCTGGTCTTCGCCGGGCCGCTTCAGGCCGGCACCATCAAGCTGGGGGTCTCGTCGGGCATCAATTCCCTGGACCCGGCGTTTCACAATGAAACCCCCACCAATTCCGGTCTGTACAATATCTACGACGGGCTGGTGAACATGAACGCGGACCTGGACCCCGTGCCGGTCCTGGCCGAATCCTGGTCCGTGATCGACGACACCACATGGGAGTTCAAGCTCCAGGAGGGGGTGACGTTTCACAACGGCAATCCCTTTACCGCCGACGACGTGGTCTTTTCCTTCGGGCGGGTGAAACACGGCGAAAAATCCGGTTTCAAGGGGACGGTCTCCGCCATCGAACGGATGGAAAAGGTGGATGACCACACGGTGCGCGTCATCACGGCCAAGCCGTTCCCCATTCTCCTGCGGAAACTGACCTATGTCCGGATCGTGGACAAGGAAACCTATGAGGGCAAAAGCGATGAAGAGATCGGGAAAATGGCCGTCGGCACCGGGCCATACAAGCTGGTGAAATGGGTCAAAGGACAGAGCCTGACCCTGGAGGCCAACGAAAACTATTTCCGGGGGAAGCCGGCCATCGACAAGGCCGTCATCCGGCCCCTCACCAACGATTCCACCCGGGTGGCCGCCATTTTGAGCAACGAAGTCCACGTCATCGACCGGGTGCCGGTACGGGACGCCGAGCGGATCAAAGGGAAAAATGACCTTGATTTTTTCATCCAGCCCGGCCTGCGCCTCATCTACCTCCAGTTCGACCACGAGCGGGCGGACAGCCCGTATATCTCCGGCGTCAAGACCAACCCCTTTCAGGATGTCCGGGTGCGGAAAGCCTTCTACTACGGCATCAACGAGGACGCCATCGTCAAATTCGTCATGGGCGGATTCGCCAAGGCCGCCGGGCAGTACTATCCCAAAGCGGTTTTCGGTCATGATCCGGAGATCACCCGTCCCGCCTACGACCCGGAAAAAGCCA
Source organism: uncultured Desulfobacteraceae bacterium (assembly GCA_964409085.1). Classification (GTDB taxonomy): domain Bacteria; phylum Desulfobacterota; class Desulfobacteria; order Desulfobacterales; family JAABSP01; genus JAABTD01. Next base: position 23,211 of record CAYPCE010000016.1, read on the forward strand.
AACAACTCCTGAAAGAAGCGGGATACGGCAGCGGGTTCACCGTCACCATCGACTCCCCCAACGACCGGTACATCAACGACGAAGAGATCGCCCAGGCCATCGCTTCGAGCCTGGCCAAAATCGGGGTGACCATCAAGGTCAACGCCATCCCCAAGGCCACTTTTTTTCCCAAGGCCAACGACACCGATTCCTCCTTCAACCTCATCGGCTGGGCCTGCGCTGACGGCGACGGCTCGTCCTTCCTGGACGGGTGCGTCCACAGCTACGACAAGGAAAAGGGCTATGGCCGGTACAACGGCGGCCGGTACAAAAACCCGAAAGTCGATGAACTCATCGAGACGTCCTCCGGGATCCTGGACGACGCCGAACGCCTGAAGGTCCTGAAGAAAGCCCAGAGAATCGCCCTGGTCCAGGACCAGAACATCATCCCGCTCCACTACCAGGTCGATCTGTACGCCTCCAGCCAGACGGTGCAGTTTCAACCCCGGGTGGACAGCTACATGTACGTCTACGACATGAGTTTCAAATAAAGACCATCCGTGAACCGCGCGGGGCGGCCACCGCCGCCCCGCAGGGAACGCGCCCATGTTCGGATACCTGATCAACCGGATCTTTCACGCCCTGCTGGTGCTGCTGGCCGTCAGCTTCATCGTCTTTTTCATGATGTACAAGGCCGGCGACCCGGTGGAATATCTCATGCCGCCCGACGCCACCCAGCAGCAGGTGGAGGCCTTCCGCCATCATCTGGGGCTGGACAGGCCCTTTCTGGTCCAGTACGTCACCTTTCTGAAAAACGCCGTCCGGGGCGATGTCGGAAACTCCTACATCTACAACCAGTCGGCCCTGGCGGTGGTCCTGGAACGGCTGCCGGCCACCATTGAACTGGCCACCGCGGCCATGTTCCTGGCGGTCCTCCTGGGCATTCCCCTGGGGGTGGCGGCGGCCCTGCACAAAGACAACTGGCTGGGCCGGGGGATCATGTTCTTTTCCCTGGCCGGTATTTCCGTGCCCACTTTCTGGATCGGCATGGTCCTCATCCTGGTCTTTGCGGTGACCTTCGGAGTCCTGCCCTCGTCGGGGCGGGTGGATGCCGGGTTTTTCGGGTCCTTTCTGAGCCTGGAAGGGATCAAATATCTCATCCTGCCATCCATCACGCTCTGTTTGTTCCAGCTGGCCCTGATCCTCCGGCTGACCAAAAGCGGCATGATGGAGGTGCTGCTCCAGGATTACATCAAGCTGGCCAGGGCCAAAGGGGTGCCGGAACGGGTGGTGGTGATGCTCCACGCCCTGAAAAACACGCTCATTCCGGTGATCACCATTATCGGCATCCAGTTCGGGGAATTGATCGCTTACACCATCGTTACGGAAACCATTTTCGCATGGCCCGGCACCGGCAAGCTCATCATTGATTCCATCCAGAACCTGGACCGGCCGGTGGTCCTGGCCTATCTGCTGACCGTGGCCGTCATCTTCGTGGTCATCAATCTGGCGGTGGACCTGATTTACACCTTCATCGATCCCAGGGTCCGGGTGCGCTGATGCTGAAAAACGAACTGCTTCAGGAATTTCTGGAAGACAAAATGGCCGTCGCCTCGGCCGTGGTCCTCGCGCTGATCGTGATCTGCGCCCTGTTTCCGAATCTCGTCGCCCCCCAGGACCCCTATGACCTCATGTCCCTCCGGCTGGAGGACAGCTACCAGCCGCCGGGGTCCACCTTTCTGTTGGGAACGGACAGCCAGGGCCGCGACATCTTCTCGGCCATCCTCTACGGCCTGCGCATCTCCCTTTTCGTGGGCGTGGCCTCCACCCTCATTTCCCTGGTGTTCGGCGTCTTTGCCGGGCTCCTGTCCGGCTACCTGGGCCGGGTCGTGGACACGGTCATCATGCGCATCGCCGACATCCAGCTCTCCCTGCCGGTCTTTCTGGTGGCACTGGTGATCATGGCCATTTTCGGCCAGGGGCTGGTCAACATCATCATCGCCATCTCCGTGGCCAACTGGGTCTATTACGCCCGCACGGCCCGGGGCATGGTGCTGGCCGAAAAAGAGAAAGATTACGTCCAGGCCGCCCAGTCGGGCGGACAGGGGGCGCTGTCGGTCATGCTCCGGGAGATCGCCCCCAACATCATGGCGCCGGTGGTGGTCATCGCCACGGTACGCATCGCCAACGCCATCCTGCTCGAGGCCACCCTCAGCTTCCTGGGGCTGGGCGTGCCCATCACCAAGCCCTCCATCGGGTCGCTCATCGCCAACGGCTATAAGGTCCTGTTTTCCGGCTACTGGTGGATGTCCGTCTATCCCGGCGTCGGGCTGATGGTCCTGGTGCTGTCCATCAACCTCATGGGCGACCGGTTGCGGGACATCCTCAACCCGAGGCTGAAACGATGACTCCATTGCTCGACGTCGCGGACCTGCGTACCTGGTTCCACACCCGCAACGGCATCGTCAAGGCGGTGGACGGGGTCTCCTTTTCCATCGACCGGGGGGAAATCTTCGGGCTGGTGGGCGAATCCGGGGCCGGGAAATCCATCACCGGGTTTTCCCTGATCCAGCTCATCGACCCGCCGGGGCGGATCGAATCGGGGCGCATCCTGTTCGACGGCCAGGACCTGCTGGATCTGGACCCGCCGGCCATGCAGCGGCTGCGGGGGGACCGCATCGCCATGATTTTCCAGGATCCCCAGACGTCCCTGAACCCGGTCCTGGGCATCAAGCGGCAGATGGCCGAGGTGCTGTTTTATCACGGCCAGGACACGGCCGACATCCGGGAACGGTGTCTCCGCGCCCTGGATGAAGTCGGCATCCCGGCCCCCAAAGACCGGTTCCTCTCCTATCCCCATCAGCTTTCCGGAGGGATGAAGCAGCGGGTGGTCATCGCCATGGCCCTGCTCAACAATCCCGGCCTGCTCATCGCCGATGAACCGACCACGGCCCTGGACGTGACCATCCAGTCCCAGATCCTCATGCTGATGAAACGGCTGTGCCGGGAATATCAGTCGTCCCTGCTGCTCATCACCCACGACATCGGCGTGGTGAGCCAGATGTGCGACCGGGTGGCGGTGATGTACGGCGGCCGCATCGTCGAACAGGGGACCCGGGACCAGGTCCTGTTCGATCCCCTCCATCCTTACACCCAGGGGCTCATCCAGTGCCTGCCCGGCCTCAACGCAAGCCGGGAGCGGCTGTTTCAGATCCGGGGCGTGATGCCCTCGCTGCTGAACCTGCCCCAGGGGTGTTATTTCAAAACCCGCTGCCCACGGGCTGCGTCTGTTTGCGACGATTATCCGCCGGAGCTGGAAATCGAGGGAAGAAAGGTGTCATGCCATCGAGTGAACGAGACCTCCTGAAAACCGTCCACATCGTCAAGCATTTCGAGACGAAGATTTCCGCCTTTCAAAAAGGCCGGGTCCATGCGTTGAACGATGTGTCCCTGACCATCCAGAAGGGCAAGACCCTGGCCCTGGTGGGGGAAAGCGGCTGCGGCAAGACCACCTTCGGCAAGGTGGTTCTGGGGCTCCACCGGCCGGACGGCGGCCAGGTGTTTTTGAACGGACAAGATATCGGCGGGCTGCCGATGCGCCGCCGGAAAACCGTGCAGCAGCATGTGCAGATGATCTTCCAGGACCCGTTTTCGTCCCTCAATCCGCGCCACAAGGTCCGGGCCATCCTGGAGCGGCCCCTGAAAATCTTCACCGACCTCGATGCCCCGTCCCGGTACGACCGGATTCTGGCCACCTGCGACAATGTGGGGCTGGAGGAGTCCTACCTCCAGCGCTATCCTCACCAATTCTCCGGCGGGCAGCGCCAGCGGATCGCCATCGCCCGGGCCATCATTCTCAATCCGTCGCTGGTCATCGCCGACGAGCCCATCTCTGCCCTAGACGTCTCCATCCAGGCCCAGATCCTCAACCTGCTCATGGACATCCAGGACGAATACGGCCTCACCTACCTGTTCATCACCCACGACATCAGCGTGGTCAAGCACATCAGCGACCAGGTCGGCGTCATGTATCTCGGGCAGATGGTGGAATACACCGACAAGATGCGGATTTTCTCAACTCCCCTGCACCCCTACACCAACCTCCTGTTTTCGGCGGTGCCGGACCTCCACAAGCCCTTTTCCGAAGACGCGGCCAAACTCAGCGGAGAAATTCCCAGCCCTACCGACCTGCCCCCGGGGTGTTTTTTCGCCCCCCGTTGCCCGAAAGTCCAGGACGAATGCCGCCGGGAGCGCCCGGAGATGGAGGAGAAATCGCCGGGGCATTGGGTGCGGTGTTTTATGGTGTGAATTGGGCAAGCGTGCGCGTCATTCAAATTCGCGGTGGACTTCCATGGCGCAGGTAATGAACTTTGGCGGCGAGGGCGGCGTGTTTGTATTTTGGGTTGATTATGGCGGGGCTGTCTGAACTGTGATTTCAAATGATTCATGTGATGGGCATGATTTTTCGAGCCATCATGCCTATCATGGAAATCACGTTCAATCACGATTCAAGCCGCCCCATGTCCGCTTCCAAATTCGCGAGCATGGTTTTCAGTTCTTTAACGTCAAAGTTCTATACAATGGAGATTCATTGCCCGGCGGCGTCTGGCTTGAAAAAGAAATCGACGCATTGTTGCTTCAATTAATTTTTTAGTCGCTTATCCCCAGTCCAAAACAATGCCTGCAATTGCAAAGATAACGCGATAAAGGGCGTGTCCTTTTCATCAACGGCTTCGCACAACTTGAAAGCCCGACGCTTGGCGCTTGAAGAGACAAAATCCTCGGAAACAAATTTAATTCTGTTGAGTATTCGTCAGACAACAACCATCACAAACATCACGCTTAACCACCCGTCTGAACTGTGATTCCAATTGATTCATGTGATGACCATGATGATCCGGGCCATCATGAAAATCACGCTAAATCACAGCTCAAGACAGCTTCCGGTTCTCCACCCGCTTGAATTCAAGGCTTTTGGCCCCGAAGTTGATGAGAAGGCCGATTTCCAGGTTATAGGCTTCCAGGTAGTTGACGGCCTGGGCGAGATGGACGGGTTCCAGTTGGGTGATGGCTTTGAGTTCGACGGACACCACATCGTCGACCAGGAAATCGGCCCTTCGTTTGCCGACCTGTTTGTCTTTGTAGAAGACCGGCATTTCGTATTCGCGTTTGAAGGGAATGCGGCGCAGTTCGAATTCGTGGGCCGGGGCGCGCTGGCAGATGACTTCCTGGAAGCCGTTTTTTTTGAGCCATGCTTGATATTTCTTAGAGTCGGTCTCGCTTTCCGGGTGCATCGTCATTTCAGAAAAGCATGCATGCCGGTATTTGATCTTGTTTTGAAGCCGGCTCCGGGACCGGCTCAGTTCCCGCCAGGACGGGTTCACCACCTTATTCGATCAACATGGCGGTGATCAATCTGAACAATGGCGCGTCGCCGACATCGTGAGAATTTATCGGGTGCAGGCCGAGAAAATAGGTCCAGCATTTTTCGCTTCGATACACGCTGACCAGATCGCAGATTCGGGTCGCACCTTCGGGGATGAGGGGCAATATCAACTGGGGCATAACGTCCCTTTTTTGCTTCGGAGCAATAAATGATACAGGCCGAAAAGCCAGATTCAGCATCTATAGTGTTTTCCGGAGGGGAAAGAAAGCCTTTGTTATTTTTGGGCCGATAAGGCGCTGAATTTTTGTTAAATACTATGGTTATTACTCGTACAGGAGAGGATTAGGAGATCAAGTTCTCTGAAATCGGGCATGCAATCCGTTCCCGTGACAAGAAGTCTCGTCCGCGGCTGCGAATCGACCCCGGTCGTCACCGGCGGCGTCACGGGCGATCAAAAGTGGACTTGGACGACATGATGCTCGCCCTCAAAGTGATTGTCGGCATCGTCACCGATCAAATTCGACTCGATTATGTCCTCTCGGGCGTCGATGTGAACGACGACCAAACGGGGGTCGAAGAAGTGATTTACGCCTTGCGGAAAACCGCCGGGTTCTGATACCTTTCATTCGTTGAAATCCCGGCTGTGGTTCGGCCATACTGGATCTCAGCTTGGACAAATGGGCGATGAAGAATGAATCAGGACAATGAAAAGAATAAACTATAAAGGGGCCAGAAAATGCATACTGGAAAACGACTCTATTTATTCGTGTTGTTGACTTTCATTCAATTTCTGGCCCTTTCCACAATTTCCGCCCACGCCCAGGTCGCCCAGGAACTCCGTTTCTCCGGCTCCCCCAATCCCGTGGGCTCCGGGGCCCGGGCCCTGGGCATGGGCGGGGCGTTCATCGGGGTGGCGGACGACGCCACGGCGGCGTCCTGGAACCCCGGCGGGTTGATTCAGTTGGAGACGCCGGAGGTCTCCGCCGTCGTCTCATGGGACCATCGGAAGGAGGACCGCGATCTCTCCGAAACCCCGGGCGCGGGCGGTTCCGAGACCCTCGACCGGTTCGACCTCAACTACCTGAGCGCCGCGTATCCGTTCACCTTGTTCAACCGGAACATGATCGTGTCCCTCAACTACCAGACGCTTTACGACTTCAACCGGGAGGCGGATGCCGATTTTCTCTATCTGACGACCTATCCCGGGCCCGTCGGTGACCGGTCCACCAGCCGGGAAACCGACGGGTACCTGAAGGCGCTGTCTCCGGCCTTTGCGATCCAGGCGACGCCGACGCTCTCCTTCGGGGCCACGATCAACTGGTTTTCGGAAGATCTGGGCGCCGAATGGGAGACGGTCTACAAGGATCGGCTGGTGGGTTCCTTCGGTGATTCCCCCTATCGCCACGATATCTGGTACAAGGAGGAAAACAGTTTCGACGGCGTCAATTTCAATCTGGGGATGCTCTGGAACATCACGCCGAACCTGACCCTCGGCGCGGTCTACAAAGCGCCGTTTCATGCCGACGTCCACCACAAGGAAGCATACGCCGTGGACGGCACGAACCCGGTCCCAAAAACCACCATCATCGATGAGGACCAGACGCTGAAGATGCCGCCCTCCTACGGCATCGGCATCGCCTACCGCTTTTCCGATCTTTTCTCGATGGACCTTGACATCTACCGGACCGATTGGGACCAGTTCGTCCTGGTCCAGGACGGCGGTCGCCGGGTCAGCCTGTTCACGGGCGGGGACCGGTCGGACACCGACACCGGCCCGACCCACCAGGTCCGGCTGGGCGGCGAATATCTTTACATCTACAAAAACAAATACGTGATTGCGGGCCGGGCGGGCCTTTTCTATGATCCCGAACCCACGGCCCACAGCCCCGACGATTTTTTCGGCTTCAGCATGGGGACGGGCGTCGCCACCGGTCCGGTCGTGGTCGATATGGCCTATGAATTCCGGTTTGGAAACGACGTCCGGGAGATCACGCTGCTCAACGAAACCGCGGGGCAGGATGTGCGCCAGCATACGGTTTATCTGTCCATGATCTATCATTTCTGAGTGCGGATATTCAGGATACAGACGGGAAACGGCCATCCGGACCGGAGAGAGAAGGGGCATCATGAAGACGATTCACCAAACCAGAACAGGACTGTTGTTTGTCGTTTTGGCGGTGGCCATGGTCGGCTGCCAGCCCGCCGTCCAGAATCCTCCTCGCCAGCGGGACGGCAAACTGTACGGCGTCACCCGGGGATCGTTCCGGCACCGGTGGTGGAATTATTATGAGCGGGGGCTCTCCTTTGCTGAAGGACGGTTCTACGAGGCGGCCCTGTCGGATCTGGCCGAGGCGGCCCGGCAGCGGGACCGTGACGGGCGGATGGCGCGCACCTACGGCATGCATTTTGTCGATTACTTTCCCCATCGGGAGATGGGGGTCATTCACTATTTGACGGGCGATCTGGAACGGGCACGCCGGGAGTTGAAACAATCCCTGGCGCAGTATCCGTCGGCCAAGGCGCGGTTTTACCTGGACCGGGTCCGCCGGGCGGCGTTGCAGCAGACGGTTCGGGACCCCAAACCGCCGGTTCTAACGCTGGATATGGGAGCCGGGCCCATTTGGACCCGGGATGATCCTGTCCGATTGAGCGGTTCGGCCGAGGACGACCATTTTGTGGCGTCGGTGGCCCTCGACGGCAAGGCCGTATTCATGGAGGGTGCCAGACAGCGGGTGGCCTTCGAGAGGGCGTTGCGCCTGGACGGGGGAGAGCATATCGTCCGGGTAACGGCCAAAAACCTCCTGGACAAGACCGCCGAGCAAAAAGTGGTGTTGCATGTGGACCGGAACGGCCCCCTGGTGAGCATCGCATCGATGACGCCGTCCGGAGATAACTGGACCGTGGCGGGCTCGGTGTACGACCCGGCCGGCGTGGTTTCCATCGAACTGGGCGGGCGCGCCGTGTCCGTTTCGCCGGGCGTCGAGGTTCCGTTTTCGGCGTCGGTGCCGATGGGAAACGGCACGCCGGAACTGAGGGCCAGGGACCGCCTGGGGAATGAAACCATCGCCTTTCTGGAATCGATCCGTCCCCGGCTGAACACCGCCCGGTTGTCGGCCGGTCTTGCGTCGGACCATCTCCTGTCGCTTTTCGGCCCCAAAGACGAAGAGGCCCCGGTGATCGAGCTGAAGGACTGGCCCCAGGGGGAGACCGTCTACCTGGACAAGATCTACCTGTCGGGCCGGGCCATGGACGGGAACGCGGTCCTCAAGCTTCTGGTCAACAACCGGCCGATCCTTCGGAAAGAAGGTCAGAGCATTTTCTTCAACCACCTCGCGGCCCTGAAAGAAGGGGAAAACACCATCGCCGTAGAGGCCCAGGACGCCGCGGGAAACAAAACCCGGGAAACGGCGACCGTGATTCGCCGGGTCCCGGAAGCCCTGCAGCTCGATGAGCGGCTGCGGGTGTCGGTGTTTCCATTTCAGCGGAAAGGGGAGGTGTCTTCGGGGAGTCAGGCCTATCAGGACCAATTGATCCGGGCCCTGATGGATCGGAACCGGTTTAAGCTGATCGAACGGGAGCGGCTGGACGTGGTGCTGAAAGAACAAAAGCTCTCGACCACCGGGCTGGTGGACCGTTCCACCGCTGTAAGGTTGGGCAAGCTCCTCGCCGCCCAGTGCGTGCTGGTGGGCAACATTATCGAGACCCACACCGGTATCGAGATCGTGGGCCGGATGATCGATGCGGAAACGGCGGAAATTCTCTCCACGAAAGATGTCTATGACGAGGTCACGGATTTTAACGCCACACGGGTGCTGGCCGAGGGCATGGCCATCAAGTTCCATCAGGATTTCCCCCTGGTCAGCGGCACCGTAGTACTGAAAAAGGGCAACGAAATTTTCACGAATTTGGGGGCCGACAAAATCGCGCTGAGACACCGTCTGCTCGTTTACAGGGAAGAAGAGATCGTTGACCCCGATACGGGAATTTCTCTTGGCCCGGACGCCGATATCATTGGAAATGCCGTGGTAACGCTGGTTAATTCGAAAATGTCCAAAGCCGAGTTGACGGGCGATGTGACCGCGGAGATCAGGAAGCGGGACAAGGTCATCACGCAGTAGGGGTGCAAATTCTGTCGCCCCCAGCGGCACCCCAGGATTGGCCTCAACCTCCCGATTAAA
>CAYPCE010000017.1:0-27334 GCA_964409085.1 uncultured Desulfobacteraceae bacterium
CCGGCGTCCACCTCGTCGAAGATGACGGTCTCCACCGATTCGGTCTGGGCCAGGATCGCCTTCAGGGCCAGCACCACCCGGGAGAGTTCGCCGCCCGAGGCGATGGCCGCCAGGGGTTTCAGGGCCTCGCCCACGTTGGGGGCGATCATGAACCGGGCCCGGTCGGCGCCCGCGGGGCCGATGGCCGCCTTCCCGGTCGTTAGCCAGGGGTCGGTTCCTTCCCCCGCCGGCAGCGGTTCCACCACCACCTCGAACCGGGTGTCGGCCATCTTGAGGGTGTCCAGCTCCGCCTCCACCTTTTCCGCCAGGGTCTGGGCCGTCTCTTTCCGCTTTTCCGACAGGTCGGCGGCCAGGTCCGCCAGATCCCGGTGGCGCTCGGCCAGGGTCGCCTCGGTCTCGGCGATTTCCTCGTCGATGTTCTCAATGGACGACAAGTCGGCTTCAATGGACGCCAGCCTGGCCAGGACATCCGCCAGCCCGCCGCCGTATTTCCGCTTCAGCTTCTGGAGGGCGTCGAGGCGGACGTCGATCTCCTCCAGGCGGCCTTCGTCGATGCGGACGGTCTGGAGGTAGCTCCGGAGCCCTTCCGCGATGTCCTCGATCTGGAAGGCGGCGTCGGAAACCGCCAGGGCCCGGTCCGTCAGCTTCGGATCGATCTCGCAGGCCTTTTCCAGCCCCCGGGCCACCTCCCCGAGGCGCGCCGCCACGGCGTCTTCGGCATTGTAAAGGGCTTCGACCCCCTCGTAGACGATCCGGTAGAGGGTTTCGGCGTTTTTGAGGATCCGGCGCTCCCCCTCCAGGGCCTCGTCCTCCCCCGGTTCGATGGCCGCCGCCTGGATCTCCTCCCGCTGGAACCGCAGCAGGTCGATCTGCTCGGACTGGCGGTCCTTTTTCGACCGGAGGGTCTTCAGTTTGTCCAGAAGGGGAAGGATCTCGCCGTGGCGTTGCCGAACCGTCTCCCGGAGCGGCATGAGACCGCCGAACTGGTCGAGGATGTCCAGGTGGTCCTCTTCGTTGAGGAGCCCCTGATGGGCATGCTGGCCGGAAATGCTGGCCAGGTTGCCGGTCAGGTCGTTGAGGAGCTTCATGGTGGCCAGCCGGCTGTTGATGTAGACCCGGTTCCGGCCCCCGGCGGAGATGATCCGGCGGACCATGAGCCCTTCCTCCGGGTCGAATTCGTTCTCCGCCATGAGCCGGGCCACGGGGCTTCCGGGCGGAACCTCGAAGAGGGCCTCCAGTTCGGCGCTGTCGGCCCCGGTCCGGACCAGCCGGTCCGACGCCCGGCTGCCCAGGAGCAGGTTGACGGCGTTGATGATGATCGACTTGCCGGCCCCGGTCTCGCCGCTCAGGATGGTGAGTCCGGGCTGGAACCCGATGGTGAGATCGTCGATAATGGCGAAATTGCGAATGGTCAGTTCCCGCAGCATGGCCGTCAGACGATCCGATGGAAGGATTTTTCAAGGAATTGTTTGGACCACCGGATCCAGGTGGGCCGGCCGTGGGGGCAGTGGGACGGATTTTCGCACCGTTCCAGTTGTTCCATCAGCCCCTGCATCTGGCGGTCCGACAGGGTCTGGTGGGCCCGGATGGCGCCGTGGCAGGCCATGACCGATACCGTCTTGTCCAGGGCCTTCCGGAGGCCTTCATCGGAGGCCAGGGATTGGCCCGTCTCCGCCATCTCCTCCACGATGCCCCGGATCAGGGGCCGCAGGTCCCGGTTGTGGAGCATGGCCGGGACCGACCGGACCACGAAGGTCTGCCCGCCGAAGGGTTCGATCTCCAGCCCCATCTGTTCAAGCGATGGGATCAGCCCCTGGAGCAGATCGGCTTCGGTATAACTCAGCTCCACCGTCTCGGGGACCAGCAGGGCCTGGGAACCTGACCCGCCTTTCCGCAGGGTTTCAAAGAGCACCCGCTCGTGGGCCGCGTGCTGATCCACCAGGACGATCCCCTCCTCCGACTCGCACACGATATAAGTGGAAAGCACCTGCCCGACGGGGCGGAGGGCGTTGAAGCCCTTTTCCTCCCAGAGCGGGGGTTGTTCTTTGGGGCGGGGGGTGAGTTGCGGGTTGCGAGTTGCGGGTTGCGGGTTCTGGGTTGCGGGTTCTGAATCCCGGTTTGGCGGTTGGGGCGGCGAGTCGGGGAACCGGCGGGAGGTTTCCGCTACCCGGCTCTCGGTCGGGGGCGGGTCGGTTTGCGGGGGCGGTTCCGGTGGCGGTTGTTCTTCTGATGGGGCGAGGTTGGGCGCCGCCGCGGGTCGGGGGCGGTCCCGCTCCTCCAGCGTCCGGCGGACGGCGGCGGCCACGAGGTCGTGGACCCGGTTGCCGTCCACGAACCGGACCTCGGCCTTGGCCGGGTGAACATTGACGTCCACTTTGTCCGGCGCGACCCGGAGAAAGAGCGCGCCCATGGGAAACTGCCCCTTCATGAGCCGGCCGGCGTATCCGGAGAACAGGGCGTGCTGGACGAGACGGTCCCGCACGTACCGGCCGTTGACGTAGACGTAGATGGATCGGGAGGTGGACCGGGTGGTCCGGGGCGATGCGATCCAGCCGGTTAGGGAGACAGGGCCGTTTTCCATGGAAACGGGGTAGAGGTCGGTTCCGGCCTCCCGGCCCAGGACGTCGGCCGCACGGAGGGCGGGATCCGCCGCCGGGGTCCAGTGTTTCACCGTCTTGCCGTTGTGGTTCAGGCGGAACCCGGCATCGGGCCATCCCAAGGCGATGCTGGCCACGGTGTCGGCGATATGGCCCATTTCGGTGTTGACGGTTTTGAGGAATTTTCGCCGGGCCGGGGTGTTGAAAAAGAGGCCTTTGACGGCCACCAGGGTTCCCTGGGGCGCGCCGATCCGGGAGACGTTTTTGAGACGGCCGCCTGCGATTTCGATCCGGGTCCCCTCCGGGTCCTCGCCGTTGCGGGTCTCCAGAACAAAATTGGAAACTGCCGCGATGCTGGGGAGGGCCTCGCCCCGGAACCCCAGGGTCCGGATAGAGAAAAGATCGTCCTTGTCGGCGATCTTGCTGGTGGCGTACCGCTCGATGGCCAGGAGGGCGTCGTCGTGGCCCATCCCCTCGCCGTTGTCCGAGACCTGAATGAGGGACCGGCCGCCTTTTTCAATTTCGATAATGATCCGGCTGCCGCCCGCATCCAGCGCGTTTTCCACCAGCTCCTTGACCACGGAGGCGGGGCGCTCCACCACCTCGCCGGCGGCGATCTGGTTGGACAGGACCTCGGGAAGAATGCGGATCATGGGCGCGTCCGAACGCGTTCCTATTCGTTCTTCCGGCCGATGTTCCGGCTCAGGAACTCGGCGTCCCTGGGGGACAGGCTGAACTTGGCGCAAGCCTCATCAATGAGCCGGCCCAGGGGCTTGTCGGTTCCATCGTGCTGCGCTTCAGATATCCACTCGACGGCCTTCCGAAGGTCTTCGCCTTTGGGTTGGATGGTGGCCATGGGTCCTCCTTTACAGGCTTGGCCTGGACGTATGGAAATCGGTGGCGCATTGAAACGCATAGGCCACCCGCAACAGGGTCTCCTCGTCGAAATGGCGGCCCATGATCTGAAGACCGATGGGCAGCCCCTCGCCGGAAAACCCGCAGGGCACGGACATGCCGGGGATCCCCGCCAGATTGGCCGACAGGGTGAAGATGTCCGACAGGTACATGGTGAGGGGGTCGTCCACCTTTTCGCCAATTGGAAAGGCCGGCGTGGGCGCCACCGGCGACAGGATGGCGTCGCAGGTCTCCAGGGCGTTTTCGAAGTCCTCCCGGATCCGGGTCCGGACCTGGGAGGCCTTGCCGTAGTATGCCTCGTAATAGCCGGCCGACAGGCAATAGGTGCCGATGATGATCCGGCGCTGCACCTCCGGGCCGAAGCCCCGGGACCGTGTGTTTCGATACATCGCCAGGAGGTCGTTTTCCCCCGCGTCCCGAAAGCCGTACTTGACCCCGTCGTACCGGGCCAGGTTGGAACTGGCCTCGGAAGGGGCGATGACGTAATAGGCGGCCACCACATACCGCACATGGGGCAGGGAGACGCTCACCGCCTCGGCCCCCAGGCTTTTGATGGTCGCAACGGCCGACTCAACGGCTTGGGACACGTCGGGGTGGAGTCCCTCCTGCTCAACATATTCTTTGGGAATGCCGACCCGAAGCCCCGCCAGGCCCTCTTTCAGTGTGGCGGTGTAATCGGGCACATCCCGGGGCACGGAGGTGGAATCCCGGGGATCGTGACCGGCGGTGGCGTTCATCATGAGGGCGCAGTCCCGGACATCCTTGGCGATGGGGCCGATCTGATCCAGGGACGAGGCAAATGCCACCAGCCCGTACCGGGAAACCCGGCCGTAGGTGGGCTTCAGCCCCGCCACACCGCAGTGGGAGGCGGGCTGGCGGATGGACCCGCCCGTGTCGGACCCCAGGGCCACGATGCACAGGTCGGCCGCCACTGCCGCGGCGGAGCCCCCGCTGGAGCCGCCGGGAATCCGGGACCGGTCCCAGGGGTTCCGGGCCGGGCCGAAGGCGGAATGTTCGTTGGACGAGCCCATAGCGAATTCGTCCATGTTGGTTTTGCCCAAGATCACGGCGCCCTGTTCCTTCAATTTCTCGACCACGGCCGCATCATAGGGCGGAACGAAATCTTCCAGGATTTTGGACGCGCAGGTGGTCTTGAGGCCCTGAGTACACATCAGGTCCTTCACGGCGATGGGGACTCCGGTCAGGGGGCTCATATCCCCTGACGCGATGCGTGCATCGGCCGCATCGGCCGCCGCCAGGGCGCCCGCCTCGTCCACGGTGATGTAGGCGCCGATCCCGCCATCCAGGTTCCCGATCCGGGTCAGGATCGACTCGGTCAACTCCCGGGAGGAAAACGCCCCCTTTTTCAATCCCCCGTGGGCCTCGTGGAGGGTCAGTCTGTGCAGGTTCATGATTCGATATCCGCTCTTTCTCTGTCGGCTACCCAATGACCCGGGGCACCACGAAAGTTTCGTCGTCCCGCTCCGGGGCGTTGCCCAAAGCCGCCTCCCGGTCGAGGGACGATCCCACCCCGTCCTCCCGGAAGGCGTTGGTGAGGGAGATGGCGTGGGACGTGGGGGAGACCCCCTGGGTGTCGGCCTCCTTGAGCATGTCCACATAGGCCAGCACCGTGTCGATCTGGCCGGCGAACCGGTCGATGGCCGCATCGTCAAGTTCGAGGCGGGCCAGGTCCGCCACATGGACCACTTCGGCTTTGCTGATGTTCATCGGAAATTCCTTATTTCCCGGACACCACAAAGGCGGTGATCCGGTCTTTTTTCAATTTCTGGGCCATGGCCCGGGCCGCCGCCGACGTGTCGAACCCCCCCACCCGGACCCGGTGCCAGATCCCTTTGTCCGGAATGATCCCGGCGATGCGGTAGGCCGGGTATTGTTTTTTTTTCAGTTTCGCCACCAGCCGGTCGGCATCCTCTGCTTTCCGGAAAGAGGCGACCTGGACGGTGAATTTCCCCTCTCCGCGAGGGGAAACCGTCGCCGGTTCGGGCGTTTTACGTTCCGGATGGCGCGTTTCCGAAGCCCCTTTTGCCGGGGGCGACCCTGCCGGCTGCCGCTCCGATTTGGCGGGGAGTGGTCCTTTCGTTACCAAAGGGGTCTTGTTTTCAATGGGCTCCGACGGGGCTTCGGAAGCGGCGGCTTCCATCGAAACGGCCTCTTCGCTCTCGTCGGTCTCTTTCAGGGCGGTGTGAAACTCGAAATCGGGCTGTTTGCCCAGCGACTCGGTATCGATGCGGAGCTGACGCGCCGCTTTTTCCGTGTCGTCGTCCCGCAGGTCCACCAGTTCTTTCTGCAACGTGTTGAACTCAAAGTGGAGGGGCGCCGTACCCCTTCCCACCAGAATCCCCAGGAGGAACATCCAGGCGGAGACCAGGAAGATCACTCCCCACCGGACAAAAATGTCCCGAAAAGACCCCCCGATCCCATTCCGGTTCGCCGTGGACGGCCGCTTCTTTGCCCCCTTTTTCGCCATTCCGGCCGATCACATCTTGTCCGGCGCCGACACCCCCAGGAGGGAGAGGCCGTTCCGGATCACCTTCTGGACCGCCAACACCAGGTAGAGCCGGGCCCGGGTCAAATCGGCCGCTTCCGTGAGCACCCGGTGCTTGTTGTAGTAGGCATGGAAAAGCGTTGCCAGGGACATCAGGAAATAGGTGACCCGGTGGGGTTCCAGGAGCGCGGCGCTGTTTTCCACCACCTCGGGGTACCGGGAAAGGGCTTTGATGAGGGCGATCTCCTCGGGTTCCGTGAGCAGGCCCGGGACCGGGGATTCCAGGTCCTTGCCGGCGATGGTTCCCTCTTCCCTGCCTTTGGCGAAAATGCTCGAAATCCTGGCGTGGACATATTGGACGTAGTAGACGGGATTGTCGTTGGTCTTCTGCTTGGCCAGCTCCAGATCGAACTCCAGCGGGCTTTCATAATGGCGGGTCAGGAAGATGAACCGGGCCGCGTCCCGCCCCACTTCGTCCACCACCTCCCGGAGGGTGACGAACTCGCCGGCCCGGGTGGACATGGCCACGGGCCGGCCGGCCCGGAGCAGGTTGACCAAATGGACCAGGATAACCCCGAACCGCTCCCGGTCGATCCCCATGGCCTCCACGGCGGCGCTCATGCGCGCCACATAACCATGGTGGTCGGCCCCCCAGACGTCGATGACCCGGTCGAACCCCCGCCCGAATTTGTCCCAATGATAAGCGATATCCGATGCAAAATAGGTGGTCTGGCTGTTGCCGCGGACCACGACCCGGTCCTTTTCGTCGCCGTGCCCGGTGGTCCGGAACCAGACGGCACCGTCCTTTTCGTAGAGGATCTCCCTCTTTTTCAAGTCATCGATGGCCGCCGCCACCTTCCCCTCGTCGAAAAGGCCCTGCTCGCTGAACCACCGGTCGAACCGGATCCCGAAGGCGTCCAAATCCGATTCGATACCGGAGAGGATCTCCCGTGCGGCCCGCTGGGCAATGTAGCCCACGGCCGTCTCCTCGTCTTCCTTCTCCAGCTCGTCGCCCCGGTCTTTGTGGATCGCCCCGGCCAATTCCCGGATGTAATCCCCCTGGTAGCAGTCTTCGGGGAAGAGAACCGGCTGTCCCAGGAGTTCCTTATACCGTAAATAGACCGACCGGCCCAAGGTCCGAATCTGGCGGCCCGAATCGTTGATGTAGTATTCCCTTTGAACATCGAAGCCGCAGAAAGCGAGGATGTTGGCCACCGTGTCCCCCACAGCCGCACCTCGGCCGTGTCCCACGTGGAGGGGTCCCGTCGGATTGGCACTGACGAATTCCACCTGGACTTTTCGGCCCCCGCCCACTATGGAAGCGCCGTAGCGGTCTCCGGCCTCGTGGATCCAATCAAGGACCGGCAACCAGGCCGTGGGAGCAATGAAAAAGTTGATGAATCCGGGACCGGCGATCTCCGTCCGGAGCAACACCCCATCCGGGTCCGCCAAATGGTCGATAATCCCTTCCGCGATCTTGCGCGGTGCCATCTTCTGGACTTTGGCCATGACCATGGCGATGTTGGTGGAAAAATCGCCATGGGCTTCGACCCGGGGCTCTTCCACCATCACGGGAGGAAACGCCGGCGACGGCAGGGCCCCGGCCCCGTGGGCCCGAATCAGGGCCGCTTCGATGATCTCGCTGATTTTCTGCTTCATCCGTTCAGACCGTATGGAAAAAAAATAACATAGCACCCAAATCCGATGTAAACGGGAAGATTATTACGTTTCGATGGGCCAAGTCAAGAAGCTTTCCAATGCCTTCCGGAAGCGCATTTCACACCGGTTCTTTATCTTGACGCAGGGGACCGGTTGAGGTATGGTGATATCGTTTCGAGTCGGTTTCAGAAATCGAATGTTATCCAACTTTAGGGAGGAACCATAGAGATGCCGGATCACACATTGAAAGCCGCCGCCGGGGCCGCTTTTTTAACATTGCTGTTTTTTCTTCTCATTGCCGTCCAACCGCTGCTGCCCAAGGAATGGATCCACCCGACCGATGTTTCCGCAGCGGTATCCCCGACAGCACCCCAACCCCCCGACCCGTGGGGCAGCACCCCACCGCAAGGCAACCTTACCGGCACGCCCCTGCCCGTCCACCCATCTTCGAATTGAGATCATGGAAATCGCCACGCACCAACAGATTGACCCGGGCCTTTGTGGTGAGCCCATCCACCTCGCCGATGGATTCAGCCGGGTCTCGCTGCGCACGCGACAGGACATGGCCGTCGATGCCACCGGGCTGGTCCATGGCGGGTTTATCTTCGGGCTGGCCGATTACGCCGCCATGATCGCCGTCAACCACCCCAACGTGGTGCTGGGGGCCGCCGATGTCACCTTCACCAGGCCGGTTGCCGCCGGCGAGACGGTCACGGCGGAAGCGAGGTCAGGGTCCCCGTCGGGAAAAAAGCGATCCGTCCGGGTGACGGTGTTCCGGGACGAGACCGAAGTCTTCAAAGGGACCTTCACTTGTTTTGTTCTCGACAAACACGTCCTGGCCTGATCCGCCGCCGCCCTGCCGCCTGCCCTGCTGAAGACTATCCGCCGATGGCCGACATGCGGCCTTTGATGCCTTTTTCATGGAGGCCGTGGGCCATGGGTTTGAAGCGAATGGCGTTCAGAAAGATGTCGGCCAGTTCTGCATCGGTACACCCCCGCCGCAACGGCCCTTTGATATCCGCCTGACGATCCGACAGGAGGCAGGGCCGCAGGTGGCCGCTCGCCGTCAACCGTAACCGGTTGCAGCTGCTGCAGAAATGGTGGCTCATGGGCCGGATCAGCCCGATTTCCCCCACAGCGCCCTCGTACCGATACCGGATCGCCGGCCCGTCCAAATCCCCATGGGGCACCGGCAAGAGGGGGGCCACCGCGGACACCCGTTCCAGGATCTCCTCCCCTAACAGCGGCGTGGTCACCCGCAGGGGGCCATCGCCCATGGGCATGTATTCGATGAACCGGACGTGCAGGGGGCGGGTAAAGGTCAATCGGGCCAGATCCGCCAACTCGGCATCGTTGATCCCCCGAATCGCCACCACATTGATCTTGATGGGGGAAAACCCCGCCGAGATCGCCCCTTCGATCCCCGCCCACACGGTGTGGAATGCATCCCGCCCCGTTATTCGGGCATATGCCCCGCTGTCCAGGGTGTCCAGGCTGATATTGAGCCGGTGGATGCCCGCCGATCGAATCTCATGGAGGTGGTCCTTAAGCATCACCGCGTTGGTGGTCAGGGCGATGTCCGAAATCCCTTCGATGCCCGCCAGGGACCGGAGAAACGGATAAATGCCTTTTCGCACAAGGGGTTCGCCGCCGGTCACCCGGACCTTGTTGATGCCCAGCCCCACCCCCATCCGGACCACCCGCAAGATCTCTTCGTACCGGAGGATTTCGTCGTGGGGGAGTTTGGGGACGCAACCGTCCCCCGGCATGCAGTAGACGCACCGCAGATTGCACCGGTCCGTTACCGAAACTCGCAAATAGTTCAGATGGCGGTTATAAGGGTCGATCAATTGTGGTTGGATCACCGTCGGTATTCCTCTGGATGGTGTCGGGCGCAGGTGAACCGTCCCTCGTCAACGGGGGATTTCACCGGGAAGCTTCAACAGGCGGCGGTGGAGCGAATGACGGGAGATGCCCAGGTAGCGGGCCGTCTGGCTCTTGTTGCCGTCGAATTTTTCCAGGGCCTTCAACAACACGGTCTCGGTCATTCCGTTCAAGTCGAAACCGTGCTCAGGCAATTCCATGGCTTCGATCCGCCGGGGTGTCAGGGTCAAGGTGCGCCCGTGAGCCGGGTCGCTCCGGCTCCCGGCATTCCCCGGCTTCTCTCCGTTGGATGCCAGCGGTTCCACATCGCCCATCCGGATGGCATCCCCCCGGGAAAGGATGCTCGCCCGGTGGAGGGTGTTGCTCAGCTCCCGGACATTTCCGGGCCAGTGATACTGCATTATAAAGCTCATGGCATCATCTGAAAGCGTTTTGGGCGCCACTCCCTGGCCTTTTGCCGCCTTGGCCAGGAAGAGATCGGCCAACGCCGGGATCTCTTCCCGCCGGTAGCGCAAGGGAAGGATGTGGATATAACCGATGTGGATCCGGTGGAACAGATCGGCTCGAAATCGGCCCGCTGCCAGCATCTCATCGAGTTTTTGATTGGAAGCAGAGACCACCCGGGCCTTCAGGGACCGTTTTGTTTTTCCGCCCAGCCGATAATAGGCGTTTTCCTGCAATACCCTCAGCAGTTTGGGCTGGAGTTCCAGGGAGAGATCGCCGATCTCGTCGAGAAACAGAGTCCCCTCCCCGGCTTCCTCCAGTTTGCCGGGTTTGCCCCGGGAAGAAGCCCCGGTAAAGGCCCCGGCCTCATACCCGAACAGTTCGCTTTCGAACAGGCCGGCGGGTATCGCGGGAATGTTGACATCCACAAAGGGCGTGTCAACACCGCCATCTCCATAGTGGATGATCCGGGCGATGATCTCTTTGCCGGTGCCGGTCTCCCCTTCGACCAACACCGGCAGGCCGGGAGATTGGTGGAACAGGAGGGCCTTGTCCACCACCGCCTGCATGGCGGGGGACTGGGCCACCACTTCCTCGATGCCGGCCGCGATCCGTACCATGCGGCGGGTCCGGTTAAACGACGCGATCCGCCGTCGCAATGCCTGCTCGGTGCGGCGGAGGCGAACATGGGTCTTCACGCGCGCCAGGAGTTCTTCCCGGCGGAAAGGCTTGGTCACATAATCCACCGCACCGGCCCGGAACCCCCGGACGATGTCTTCGCTACCGGCCATGGCCGTGAGGAAAATGACGGGGATCTGATTTATTTTTTCTATTTTTTTCAGTTTTTTGCAGACATCGAAGCCGTCAATCCCCGGCATCATGATGTCCAGCAGAATCAGGTCCGGAATGGCTTCCCGGGCCATCTTGATGGCGGAAATCCCATCCCAGGCCGTCGCCACATCGTACCCACCGGCTTCCAGGATGGCCTGCAGGGTCCGGATGTTCGCGGCATCGTCATCCACCACCAATATCCGGCCCGCGGAATCGCTCGCCGGCCCTTCGACCGTTCCATGAAACGCCTGGCGGTCCACCCCTACTCCGGCAACCGCGTGATCAAAAAGTCGTCCTTTTGCTGGAACGACGCCTTCTCTTCGAAATCCTCGGCCACCGCTTCGATCTGCAATACCGTATCGAGATCGAGCATCCGGGTGAGCCGCCAGTCGAATTTCATGTGGACCGACGCCGCCTCCCCGTTGTTTTTCGGAAACACCGCGACGACACCGCCGTTCTGGTCGATCTCCAGAGGGGACGACCCGAGGGGCAGCAGGAGCTTTACGTTAATTCGCTTTCCCACAAAGAGGGCGGCCTCTTCTCCGGGAACGGTCACCAGGGTCGAAAGCCCCCCCGCCGAAATATCCAGCAGATCCCCGCGAATGGTCTTTCGCTCCGGCCGGTCATCCTTTCCCAGGAATTGAATCGATACCCGGGCCGTGATCTCCGCCCGCTGATCGATCCGCCGTTCCATGCCGTACCGCTTGAGGATGGTCCGGATATTCCCGGTCTTGTAACAGTAGCTTTTGAGCTTTTCTTCCAAATCGGGAAACCGCTTGAAGCGACGGTTGAGGTCGTCTTTTCCCAGTTTGTGGAGACGGACGGCGGTCACGGCCCGTAGCGAGGTGGTGGTTACCGAGGCCGAAAAAAAACTCTCGCCGCCGGCGATGTCACCGGGCCTCAAGGTCTTGACCCAGATCTCTTCCCCCTCCTGATCGTAGGCCAGCACCAGTTCCCCCTCTTCAATGAAAAAGAGCCGCCGGTTCATCTCTCCCTGCCGGATGATCAGTTCTTCTTCCGAATAATCCATCTCCACCAGGGACGCAAAGAAGATATCCCCTTCTTTGGGGGTCAGCATATCGTATAGCCCCGCCCAGAGTTTCATGTGTTCCTGTTTGGGAGTGAGCCGGACGGCCTTGGTTTGGCCAGTTTTCTCCTGGGTCCGGGCCAACGCCTCGGCCGCCGCCGCCCGCAGTCTTTCACCGGCCGGCGCGGCGGTTTCCGTAGATTCGATGATTCGATTCAGGGTCGGAACGGCCGCCGAAGACCCGATCCGTCCCAGGGCCTCGCATATCCGTTCTCCCAGCTCCTCCACGGTTTGGGTGGCATCCGATTCGAGAATCTGCAACAGGAGGGGCACCGCTTTTTCGGATCGGAGCGCCCCCAGCACCTGGGCGACATCCCCTTTGAGCCGGTCATCGGCCGTGGGCAGGAACGTGAGGGCCATCTCTTCGCTTTGGGCGCCCCCCACCCGGTGGATGGCGTGGAGCGCTTCCCGCTGAACCCGGATGTCCTTGTGATCCAGCAGGGGCTGAAGGATCTCCATGTGGTGTGGATCACCCATTTTCCCTAACAATTGCACAACATTGCGAAGATAGAACCATGGCTGGTCCTTTCCGATCTCCCGGACCAGGGCCGGGACCGCCTGTCGGCCGATAAACGACAGGATCTGGAGAATCCGGGCCCGCTCGTAACGGGATGGGCTCCAGCGCAACAACCCGAGCAACGGCCCGGCCGATGCCGTCCCCAGATGGAGCAGGCAGTCGATGGCGGCGGGTCGGTTGCCGCGGGCATCGGTCTGGAACTCGTCCAGCAGGACATCCAGCACCTCATCCGTTGCGATTTCATCCAGCAACCGGGCCGCCCGTGACTGAATTTCCGGGGCTTTTTTCAACTTGCCCGTCCGGATAATGTAAAAGGATTCGAGAATATGATCGCTTTCGGCGAACCGGCCGTCCAGAATGAGATGGATGGCCAGCGCCCGCAGCTGATCGCAAATCTGATCGTACGGAAGGGTGAGACGGGTCTCCAGGATGATCCAGACCACCACCCGCTGGGAGAGACGGTACAGCAGCATCATCTCCCCCTCTGAAACCAACAACGATCCCACCCGGCCCACGGTTTGGGCGATGTTCGGCTGGACGGTCGGATCTACGCTGAGAAGCCCCTCCCCCAGCCGTTTGACAGCGATTTCGACGTTGTCGAGATCGGCGTTTTCGACCCAGCGCCGAACGCGTTCGTAAAGGGAATCCAATGCGTCCCGGTCTTCAAACAGCTGTCCGTCGCCCTTGAGAAACGCTTTCAGCTCCGACTCCCGCATCCTGCCTCTCCGGTTCGCCCCTGTCTGCCTTCTTTGGTATTCGATGTCATCCGCCCATTCCGATGCCCCGGTCCGGCTGTGGCACCGATCCTTGCCGCCGTCCGCTGTCGAAAGGGGGGGCGCCGTGCCGGAGGGGCGATTCAAATCATCTATGATTTCAATCAGATTTATACGTACCCTTAAATGAACGCTCCCTTTTTGTCAAATAAAAACCGGCGGTCCCCATCCCCACCGCCCGCCATATGGGGCTTGACGAACGCATTGATTCTTTATAAGATACGTTCTTTTCAGCGGGTTACCTCCGTTTACCCCCTTTCCGAAGGGCTTTCGTTAACCATACATGATTCTGAACAAAAAGGCTATCCATGAGTATGAATGTGGTTGAAAAAATCGATGATCTGGTGCCAGTCGGCCATGTGCTGGTCAGTGTTTCGGACAAAACCGGGCTGGAATCGTTTATCCCCCGCCTGGTGGCCTTGAACCCCCGCATCCGTCTTTTCTCTACCGGCGGTACGTACAAACGGATCGCCGAAATCCTCGGTGAAGGGGCCAGGGAGCGGTTGACGCCCGTCTCGGACTACACCGGCCAGCCGGAAACCCAGGGCGGCCTGGTGAAGACCCTGGATTTCAAGATCTACCTGGGGCTCCTCACCGAAACCTACAACAACGCCCATCAGGGGGACCTCCGGCGTACCGGGGCGGTCCCCATCGATATGGTGGTGGTCAACCTCTACCCCTTCCAGGAGACCGTGGCCAGAGCCGACGTCACCGTGGAGGCGGCCCGGGGCAACATCGACATCGGCGGCCCCTGCATGATCCGGGCCTCGGCCAAGAACTTCATCCGGGTGGCGCCGGTGGTGGATCCGGCCGATTACGACAAGATCCTCGCCCACATGGCGGAAAACGGGGGCAGCACCCGTCACAGCCTCCGGTTCGAACTGGCCTGCAAGGCTTTTAATCACACCGCCGAATACGACCGGGCCATCGCCGATTACCTCGACGCCCGCTCCCTTGCCGACGTTCAAACCCCTTACACCTACGAAAGGACCTGATCCATGGCCCAGAAACTCCAGGAGATGTACAAGACCGTGGTCCACGACCATTTTCCGCCCCGCATCGAGATCGCCTTTGTGGACGGAGACAAGCGCCAGACCCTGTTCTACGACAAGGTGACCTGGCGGATCGACGGCGTGGAGAAGGGGCTGCGGTACGGCGAAAACCCCGGACAGGAAGCGGCCCTCTACAAGCTGGTCAACGGCAACCTCGTCCTGGGCGAGACCGAGACGCTGAAGCCCGGCCTGCACCTGGCGTCGGACATCGAACTCCTCCAGTCGGGCAAACATCCCGGTAAAACCAACCTGACGGATGCCGACAACGCCCTCAATATTCTGCGGTACTTCGGGGACCGGCCCGCCGCGGTCATCGTCAAGCACAACAACCCCTGCGGCGCGGCCCGGGCCGACAGCCTGGCCCATGCCTACGAACGGGCCTACATGGCCGACCGGGTGGCGGCCTTCGGCGGGTGCATCGCCCTCAACCGGCCCGTGGACCGGGCCACGGCCGAGGCCGTCTCGGCCCAGTACGCCGAAGTCGTGGTGGCCCCCGACTTTGAAGACGGGTGCCTGGAGATCCTGGCCCGGCGGAAAAACCTTCGGGTGATCCGCATCAACGCCATCGAACGGCTCCAGACCTTCGTGGGCGAGCGGGTGGTGGAGTTTAAATCCCTCATGGACGGCGGCGTCGTGGCCCAGTGGTCCTTCGTGCCCGAGGCCCGGTCGAAGTCGGATCTGACCCTGGCCAGCCATGAATACAAAGGCCAGACCTACCGCATCGAGCGGGAGCCCACAGAGGCCGAATACGAGGACCTGCTCTTCGGCTGGCTGGTGGAATCGGGGATCACCTCCAACTCCGTCATCTATGTAAAAGACAACTGCACCGTGGGCATCGGCACCGGCGAGCAGGACCGGGTGGGGGTGGCGGAAATCGCCCGGGACAAGGCCTACCGGAAGCTGGCCGACCGGTACTGCTATCTGGAACACGGCATCCCCTACAACGACCTGACCGACGCCGACAAAAAGGCGGCCATCGACGGGCGGGCCGCGGAGGAGAAAGGCGGTCTCATCGGTGCCGCCATGGTCAGCGACGCCTTTTTCCCCTTCCGGGACGGCGTGGACGTGGGCATCCGGGAGGGCATCACGGCGGTGATCCAGCCCGGCGGGTCGGGCAACGACTACCAGGCCATCGAAGCCTGCAACGCGGCCGGCGTCACCATGGTCTACACGGGCCAGCGCAGTTTCAAGCACTGAGACCTAACCCCCCCTTCCCTGCGAGGGAAGGGTGGAGGTCCTTGAATGATCCTGTAACCGGTAGTCCAAGACGCATGCTATTCATCGCCCCCTCTCCTTTCAGGGGAGGGGGTTGGGGGAGGGGTCAGATGCACATCCCGCTGCGGAAAGGGGATCTGAATCCCTTCCTCCCTGAACCGCCGGTCGATCTCGAACCGGATGTGCGAATCCACCACCAGCATGTTGTTGATGTCGGTCCAGATCCGCAACTGAAAATCGAGGGAACTCTCCCCGAAATTGGTGAACAATACCACCGGCCGGGGGTATTTGAGCACATGGGGAATCCCGTCAGGGATCGCCAGCAGAATCTCCCGCACCCGCTCGATATCCGAACCATAGGCCACCCCCACCGATATGATCCGGCGGACCCGCAAGTCCTTGAAGCTCCAGTTGGTCACCTGACTGCTGATGAAATCGGAGTTGGGAATGATCAGCGCCGCATTGTCATAGGTCTTGACCACGGTGGACCGGACGTTGATCCGGGTGACCTCCCCCCAGACCCCGTTGACCTCCACCGCATCGCCCACCTGGATGGGGCGCTCGAAGAGGAGGATGATCCCCGAGATAAAATTGGAAAAGATGTTCTGGAGTCCGAAGCCCAGGCCGATGGACAGGGCGCCGAAGGCCACCGCCAGGGAGGTGGTGCTGACCCCCAGGGCATTCAGGGCCATGATGATTCCCAACGCCCATATTAAGTAGACGGTGATGACGGTGATGGAATGTTTCACCCCCGACTCCAGTCCGCTGTCGGCCAGGACCTGATAGAGCAGAAAGCTGCGCCAGATCCGGGTCAGTGCATGGATCACCAGCAAAATCAGCACCACGTTGAACAGCCCCATTACACTGAGGTTGAGTCCTCCGAGGGTAAAGGGGTGCTGCGCCAGTTTGATCAGCCCCACCAGCACCTGCTGGTCCGCTCCCCATGCCACAATCAGGGCCAGCACCAGGCCGACCCCCCACGCGATCCAACACAGCTTCTGGAGCAGCCAGCGCAACGGAACCGATGCCCTGACCGTCGCCGACGGCTCGGCGTCCAGGGGTTTCGGCGCCGCCTTGGCGGTCTTCCCCCATTCCCGCAACATTTTATAGGCCAGGATGATCCAGAGGCCCAATACCGCGGTGAGTCCCCATGACACCAGCCAGAACATCGCCAGGGACCCGTAGCCGGTCACTTCCAGCAGCAGGGCGCCGATCCAGATTACGTCCCCCGCGCCGATGAGCGCGGTTTTGATGGCCCGGCCGATGCGGGAGGTTTCCGATTCTGCCGACGCATCCGGAGCCGGCGGTCTGCGACGGAATAACGATGTCAACCGGCCGATGCGGGCCGCGTCCGGATCCACGTCCCGGAAAACGCTCCAGAAAAAGCCCCCCCAGACCAGCACCGTCAGCAGGAACAAGATGCGGGCAAAGGAGAGGAGCACATTGAACTCGCCCAACAGCCAGGCGAGGACCGTGTATCCCACGGCGAAAGCCGCCAGGATACCAATCAGCAGGCGCAGTTGCCGCATGAGCCGCTCGGGAATCTTGTTGTCCCGCCGCTCATTCCACAGATGGATGAAATCGTACCCCCAGCGGCAGCACAGCAGGATAAACAGGGTATGGACCACCGCCTGGCTGAAGGGCACGTTATCGTAAAATCCCCGAATTTTGGCATGGGCGAACACAAATGCCATGAGGCCGGACAGCAGAAGGGACCGCTGAAAAAGCGTCAAGGTGAAATGGCGCCAGGGATAGCGTTGGGACAGATGGTATGTCGCATCCAGATAGCGGCAGTACCGGCGCAACCGCAACAACAGGTATTCGACCACCGCCAGCACGAAAACGAAGGAGAGAGCCAGCAGGAGATGGATATCATAGATCCCCCTGAACTGGTCCGCCCAGTAGGTCCGGGTGAACAAATCCCCCACCCTCGACCGGATTTCCGCCATGGCCGATTGAATCCGGTCCCCGGTCAATTCGAAAAGAGGGAGCCCCTTCCGCTCGAACAACACTTCCTTGCGCTTGAGTTGCAGCACCTCCTCGAATTTGGGGGCCAACTGGGAGAAGGATTGTTGCAACTCTTCCAGTGAGGCCAGGGTGTTGCCGTAGATCCCGCTGATGGTCTCGAGCAGGTTGATTTTGGCGCTCAGCAGCCGGATCAACTCCTGGAGCTGTTCCACCATGGCCTGGGTCCGGGCCGGATCAGCGCTTTCGGCATTGATGTCGGTGAGTTGTTCCTGGTTCAGATCGTACTGCCCCTCGGCCCCCTCCAGGCGTTGCCGAACCGCTTCCTGTCGCTGGGCGACATCCGCCCGCTGATGATCGATTTGGATCAGGGTATTCTGGTGCGTTGTCCGGGCCTTTTCGATGGCCTCGATGCCGGCCTCCTGAGAGGCCAGGAGATTGGCATGGGCGGTCAACTGGAGGTGATAGCCGTTGATCTGGGTGGCCATGGTCTTCTGGAAGGCTTCCACGGATTCGATCTGGGCCTCCAGCCGGGCCACGCTTTGCTTTTCCGCCTTGATGGCGTCGGCCACCGTCTTTTCAAGGTGGTCGGCCTCCGGGGGGGTCTTGATCTGAGGGACCATCAATGGGAGCGCATCCCCGGGCGTTGCCACCGGCTGCGGCGCCTCCCGGGCCCGAGCGCCCCCGGGCAAACAGACACCACAGAGCCAGGCGGAGAGCAGACAGAGTCCCCAGCCGACGGCGAAGCGACGACAAAGCGATATCATGTGCCACACGGCAATCATTCCTCCCGATGCAGATGTATCACAGCATGTGGACGGGGTCCACATCCACCACGACGCGAACCGCCCGCTGTCCGAACAGGGCCGGCTCCCGGGCCCGGAGGGCCGCCACGAACCGGTGGAGGGAGGCCGCGGATTTCCCTTTCAGCAGCAATTGCCAGCGATAAGTGGCCGCCACCCGGTACGGAGACCCCTTGATGGGCCCCATGACCGACACCCCCGGCCGACCGGCGGCATCGGCCGACAACACGGCCCGGCACCCATCGCCCAGTCGTTCGGCAGCGGCACGGGTCTTTCCCGGATTTTTACCACTGATCCGGACCTGGATCAATCGGGAGAAGGGGGGGTACTCCAGCGCCTTCCGGAAATCGATCTCCCGGCGGTAAAAGGCGCGGAAATCCTGTTGCCGGGCCGTGGTGATACTGAAATGCGCCGGGTTATAGGTCTGGAGAATCACGCGTCCCGGTGCGTCCCCCCGGCCGGCCCGGCCCGCCACCTGGGCCAGGAGCTGGAAGGTCCGCTCCCCGGCCCGGAAATCGGGGAAGCTCAGCGACAGATCGGCACAGACGATCCCCACCAGGGTGATGTTGGGGAAATCGTGGCCCTTGGTCACCATCTGGGTCCCCACCAGGATGTCGATGGCCCCGTTCCTCAGATCCTTCAGGATGTGGAGGACCGATCCCTTCCGGGCCGTGGTGTCCCGGTCCATGCGGGCCATGCGGGCGTCGGGGAAAAGGGCCTGGGCCGATTCCGCCACCTTTTCCGTGCCGAACCCCAATAGGCGGATGGCGTTGGACCCGCATACCGGGCACCCGGCCGCCGAAGGCCGGGAAAACCCGCAGTAATGACATTTATACGCGTTGGCCGCCTTGTGGAGAGTGAGGGTGATGTCGCAGTGCCGGCATCGAACCGCTTCGCCGCAGCCGCCGCAAACCGGGTAGGTGGCGAAGCCCCGCCGGTTGAGGAAGATGAGGACCTGTTCCCCCCGTTCGAGGGTCGTTTTCATGGCCCGCTGGAGCGTCGGGGTAAAAAACCGGCGGGCCCCGTATCGGTCCGGGACCCGGCGCAGGTCGACGATCTCGATCTCCGGAAGCGGGCGGTCCGATATCCGCCGGTTGAGGGTGTGTTCGGTGAACCGGCCGGACACGGCGTTATGGTAAGTCTGGATCGACGGGGTGGCCGACCCCAGGAGCGCGACACAACCGGAGAGCTGGGCGCGAACCACGGCCATGTCCCGAGCGTTGTACAGCAGGTCCCGTTCCTGCTTGTAGGAGGGATCGTGCTCCTCATCCACCACGATGAGTCCCGGATCCGAAAGGGGCGCGAAAACCGCCGACCGGGCCCCGACGACGATGGATGCCTCACCTGCCAGAATGCGCTGCCACTGGTCATACCGCTCGCCCCGGCTCAACCCGCTGTGCAGCACGGCCACGCACTCCCCGAACCGGGCCCGGAACCGGTACTCCATCTGGGACGTAAGGGCGATCTCCGGCACCAGCACCAGCACGCCACGGCCCCGCCGTATGGCGGCATCGGCCAGGTGCAAATAGACCTCGGTTTTGCCCGATCCGGTCACCCCCGCCAACAGGTGGACCGAAAACCCGGTCTCCATGGCCGCCGTCACCCGGGAGACCACCCGCTGTTGGGCACGGGTGAGGGGCAGGGGCCGGTCGGGTTGGATGACCTCGCCGAACGGGTCCCGATAGACCGTTTTTTCAAACAGGCGGACATGACCGGAGGTGGCCAGGGCGGCCGCCAGGCGGGAGACCCGGGGTTCCTGTTTTCGGAGGGATCGGAGGGGAATCGCCCCGTCCCGGACCAACCGGTCGAACACCCGGCGTCGGGCCGGGGTCAGGCCATCGATGGGGGGCGGGTCCTCGGCGGGACCGATCCAGCGTTCCCGCCGTTCCCCTGTCCCGGCGGGCCGTAGTTCCCGGGTCCGCGTCAGCCAGCCTTTTTTCTCCAGGGTGTACACCACCGATAACGGGACATCCCCCGCCAGCCGTCGCCGGATCTCTTTCAAGCCCTGGAGGCCGTCCGCCACGGCCCCGAGGACGCCGGCCTGGAGGGGGGGAAGGCCGGGTCCCGAAAGGGCTTCCCGGCCGGCATCGGTCAGGGCGACCACGATCTCGTCCTGGAGGGTGAGGCCCGCCGGCAACGCGCCGTGGATCACCTCCCCCAGCGGATGAAGGTAGTAGCGGGCCATCCATCGGAAAAACGGGATCATGTCGGCCGGAAACAGAGGGGCCGCGTCCAGGATGTCCAGGATATGGCGGATCTCGTAGTTTCCTTCGGCGCGGCCGTCTCCGAGAACATAACCGGTGACGCGCCGGCTGCCGAAGGGCACCAGCACCCGCTTGCCCGCGGCCGTGAAGGGGCGCAGGGATTCGGGTACGCTGAAGGTGAAAACACCGTCGACCGGCAGGGCGACGGCCACTGCGATGTAGGGGGGCACGGGCGTCACGACACTTCCTTTTCGCTTGACAGGCATACCGGCATTCTTTACTTAGAAGATGGCGGGCCGCCTGTCAAACGGCGGAATGCGACTGCCCGAATGTTCCCATCAACACAACCGGGTTGCCGGGCCGATGGGGGTTCCCGGCCATCCCCCAAGGAGGGACCGATGAAAACGATTGCGACCAAGGCCCTGATCCTCACGATGGTATTGGCTTTTGCCGGACTGGTGTGCCACCCGGTCCCGGCCCTGAGCGCCGAGACCGAGACCGAAACGGCCCCGGTGAAAACCGAGGAAGAAACCCGATTGGAGGAGATCAGCGGCGAACAGATGATGGTGGATTTTTTCCTGCTCCGACCGGCCGGATTTCTGGCCACCGTCGTCGGGTCCGCTTTCTTTGTGGTATCGCTTCCCCTCAATTATGCCACCGGGACCACCCGGCCCGCTTACGAAAAACTGGTGATCAACCCGGTTCACTACACCTTCCAGAGGACCCTGGGCGATTTCTGAAAGGGCCTCCACCCACCGATCCGCTGCTTTCGACCGTTCAAACCGACCACACCGCAACCGCAACAAGGAGACCGCCGTGCCCGTACATGTCGTTCAGCACCCGCTCATTCAACACAAACTGGGGCTCATGCGCAAGAACAACATCACCACCAAGGACTTCCGGGAACTCGCCTCCGAAGTCGGCCGGCTCTTGACCTATGAGGCCACGAAAGACCTGGAGACCGAGACCCGCACCGTGGAGGGGTGGGCCGGACCCGTGACCGTCGAACGGATCAAAGGGAAAAAGATCACGGTGGTCCCCATCCTGCGGGCCGGACTGGGCATGATGGAAGGGGTGCTCGACATGATCCCCTCGGCCCGGGTAAGCGTCGTGGGGCTGTACCGGAACGAGGAGACCCTGGAGCCGGTCCAGTATTACGTCAAGATGACCAGCAAAATGGACGAGCGGATCGCCCTGATCCTCGATCCCATGCTGGCCACGGGCGGGACCCTCATGGCCACCATCGACCTCATCAAGGAAGCGGGCTGCCGCCTCATCAAGGGGATCTTCCTGGTGGCCGCGCCCGAGGGGATCCAACGGCTCGAGAAGGCCCATCCCGACGTTGACGTGTATGTGGCGGCCATCGACGAGAAGCTCAACGACGTCGGCTACATCCTGCCCGGACTCGGGGACGCCGGCGATAAAATCTTCGGCACAAAATAAAGGAGGGTCCCATGTCCGACGAAGCCGTCCATTCCAGCGAATACCAGTTCCGGATCAAAGACAGCCTCCTGGGGGCCCAGATGCTCTTCGTGGCGTTCGGGGCCTTGGTGCTCGTCCCCCTCCTGACAGGGCTGGACCCCAACGTCGCTCTCTTTACGGCGGGCGCCGGAACGCTGATTTTTCAGGGGATCACCAAACGGATGGTCCCCATTTTTTTGGCCTCGTCTTTCGCTTTCATCGCCCCCATTATCTACGGGGTCCAGAACTGGGGCATACCGGAGACCATGTGCGGCTTGGCAGCGGCAGGCTTAGTTTATATAGTATTGAGTCTGTTGATCCGATGGAAAGGCGTAGAGGTGGTGCTTCGGATACTGCCGCCTGTCGTAACCGGCCCTGTGATCATGGTCATTGGCCTCATTCTGGCACCTATAGCTGTCAAAATGGCCATGGGAGAGACCGGGGATATTACAATCCCAGTATGGCAAGCATTGATCATCTCCATGGTTTCCCTATCTGTGACCATCTTGGTCTCTCTGCGGGGAAAGGGAGTACTCCGACTGATCCCCATTCTATGCGGCATTGTGGCAGGTTATATGCTGTCGCTCATCTTCGGAATTGTCGATTTTTCGTCGGTGGCCGACGCCGAGTGGATCGCCGTGCCGGATTTCGTCTTTCCCGTCTGGAATTGGGAGGCCATTTTTTTCATCGTCCCCGTGGCAATCGCCCCGGCTATTGAGCATTTTGGCGACATACTAGCTATCTCCTCAATTACCAGCAAAAACTACTTGGACAATCCGGGGGTCCACCGGACCATGATGGGCGACGGCATCGCCACCTCCTTTGCCTCGTTTCTGGGGGGGCCGCCCAATACGACCTACTCCGAGGTCACGGGCGCCGTAGCCCTGACCAAGGTCTTCAACCCGGCCGTCATGACCTGGGCGGCGCTGTTCGCCATCGCCCTCGCCTTCATCGGAAAGGTGGGAGCGCTGTTGCAGACCATCCCCGTGCCGGTCATGGGCGGGATCATGCTGCTGTTGTTCGGCGCCATCACGGTGGTGGGGCTGAACAGCCTGGTGAGGGCCGGGGAGGATCTGACCGAGCCGAGGAATCTGGCGATTGTGGCGTTGATCCTGGTCTTCGGGATCGGGGGAATGTCTTTGCCAGCCGGGAAATTTACTCTGGAGGGGATCGGGTTGGCGGGGATTTTGGGGGTGTTTTTGAATTTGGTGTTGCCGTATGCCAAAAACGAGTAGCTGGCACGCTCCCGCGGCGGGGCGCTGAATTGCCCGGATAGTGTACAAAAGTATTGCACTTGATCGGCAATTTTTATAAATTGACCCCATTGGGAGGTGAGTCCATGAACATTTATACCAGTCTGATCATCTTGGGGTCCGTCGCCGTCGGGTTGTCGGCGTATCTGCCGTTTCAGATCCCCAACAAAAGCGTCTCCTTTATTTCCACCATCTTTTCCTCGATTTTCTCCCTGCTCATTACCTACATCATCACCCGGCGGTATATGGAGCAGGAGCACGAGGCGGCCATGAAGACGCTCAAGGAGCGATACGAGCGGAAAATCCGGCGGCTGAAAAAGGAGCACGACACCACCACGCTGGAAAAAACCATCCGGGACGGCACCCAGACCCTCATCAAAAACGCCCTGGACTACTTCAAGCTGGAAAACATCAAGAACGAAATCGGCGCGTCGGCGGCCATCCAGAACCTCCAGTTGGACAAATACGGCCAGATCATCGAACTTCTGGCCGATTTTTCGCTGATTCTCCCCGATTTCCAGGAAAACCAGCTCATCGTCCAGCGGGAGATCGACCACCAGATCTCCATCTACGAGACCGATGAAAAACCCTTCGCCATATTCATGGAACGGATACTGGAAAAATACCAGACCACCGTGGACAAAAAGATCCGGGAGAAGATCGAACAGCGCACCATCGAGAGCATGAAGACCTGCCCCCGCTGCGCCGAACGGGTCCTGTTTAAGGCGAGGATCTGCAAACACTGCAACTACGAATTCAAGACGGTCCCCAAAACCCCCACCCACTCCACCGTGGCCATGGACCGGGTCGAAAAAGGGAAATCGCTCTACAACGACGGCCGGTTAGAGGAGGCCCTGGAGGTCTTCAACAGCGCCGTCGAGTTGAAACCCAACTACGCCTTGGCCTATTACAACCGGGCCATCGTCTACAACAAGCTCGGGGACAACAAGCGGGCCGAAGACGACCTGAAGGAAGCGTGCTATCTGGGCAACAAAAAAGCCCAGGAACTGCTCAACCAGCAGCAGAAGCGGGCCGTGGCCAATTAGCGCCGGGCGCGAAGCGCCGCACGAAAACATTGAAGGCCGGGGGTTTCCCCCGGCCTTTTTTCATGCTGGAATCTCTTTTTTGGGAAGGTGGACAGAGTGGACATTGTGGACTGTGTCGACTGTGTGGACGGCGGGCCGGGGTGAAGAACCGGCCGGTTTCACGCCTGTTCGACCTGCTTTCGGGCGCCTGTTCCTTTCGGATCCCCGCCGCCCCCTGACAACCGTCGGATGAGATCCTCCGGGCCGAAGGGCAACCGGCTGAAAATTTTCCGCTCCAGGGCACGGGTCTCCTCCCAGAGATCCCGGAAGCGCTTCCGGTGATCCGGGGTTTTACAGTAGCGGTCTTCTATGTACGTCATCCGGTCGTCGAGGGACGCCACCTTGTCGTGGAGCACCCGTTTGTCGGCGTAATTGACGATCTCGGCTTCCGTCACCGGTCCCGCCTCCCTGAACCCATCCAGGCAGACGTGCTGTCCCACGATTCCGCCGACTTCGGGATACCCCTTTTCCCGCAGGTACGACTCGCCGGTCTGGGCATGGTTCTCCCGGGTGTCGAAGCTGCGGGTCTTGGTGATGTCGTGGAGCAGGGCCGAAGCCCGCACCAGATCCCGGTTGAGGTCCGGGCGCCGGGACAGGAGGTGGTCCGTCAGGAGCAGGGCCACCCGGCACACCAGCCGGGAGTGGGAGACGATGTGCTCCATCATGGCCATCTCCCGGATGAGCCGGTCGCATTCTTCTCGGGTGGGGATCCGCATGGCGATGGGCCGGGCCTCAGTTGTTCAAACTGTGGATCGGCGCCGGGATCCGCCCGCCGAGGCGGATGAAGCGGTTGTCGCCGGCGGCGTTGTTGACCGGCATGATCACCGACTGGCCCAGGAGGCCGCCGAAATAGGCGCTCTCCCCCGCCTTTTTGCCCGGCACGGGGATGAGCCGGGTGGCGGTGGTTTTTTTGTTGATGACGCCGATGGCCATCTCGTCTGCGATAACGGCGGCCAGGGTCTCTTCGGACGTATCGCCGGGGAGGGCCACCATGTCGAGCCCCACCGAACAGACGCTGGTGATGGCCTCCAGTTTCTCCAGGGAAAGGTGGCCGGCCCCCGCCGCTTCGGAGATGTTGAGATCCTCGCTCACCGGGATGAAGGCCCCGCTCAGGCCCCCCACATGGGACGACGCGAAGGCCCCGCCCTTTTTCACCGCATCGTTGAGCAGCGCCAGGGCCGCCGTGGTGCCGGGCACGCCGATGGCCTTGAGGCCCAGGCTCTGGAAGATCTCCCCCACCGAATCCCCCACGTTGGGGGTGGGCGCCAGGGACAGATCCACCACGCCGAAGGCGATGTTGAGGCGCTCGGCCACCTCCCGGCCGATGAGTTCGCCCACCCGGGTCACCTTGTAGGCGGTCCGCTTGATCAGTTCGGAGATCCGGCCCAGGTCCATATCGGGTCGGGTCTCCAGCGCCCGGTCAATGGCGTTTTTGACGACGCCGGGGCCGGACACCCCCACGTTGATGACGGCGTCCGCCTCGCCGATGCCCAGATAGGCGCCGGCCATGAAGGGGACATCCTGGGGAATATTGGCGAACACGCAGAGCTTGGCGCAGCCGATCCCGTCCCGCCGGGCCGTGAGGCCGGCGGTCCGTTTGATGGTCCGGCCCATGAGGCTTACGGCATCCATGTTGATACCGGCCCGGGACGACGCCACATTGATCGAGGCGCAGACCCGTTCGGTAGCGGCCATGGCCTCGGGGATCGCCTCGATGAGGGACCGGTCGCCCCGGGCCACCCCTTTTTCCACCAGGGCCGAAAACCCGCCGATGAAATCGACGTCCACCGACGCGGCCGCCGCATCCATGGTCTCGGCCACCCCCACCAGGTCTTCCGGGGAATGGGCCGCGCCGAAGGCCGCCGCGGGGGAGACGGCGATCCGCTTGTTGACCACGGGAATGCCGTATTTGTCGCCCACCTCGTTGCAGACCGCCACCAGGTCGCCGGCGACCTGGGTGATCCGGTTCCGGACGTTCTCCCGGAGCCGTTCCGGGTCATGGCTGGCGCACTCGAAAAGGTTGACGCCGAGGGTGACGGTGCGGACGTCGAGGTGCTCGTTCTGGAGCATCTCGAGGGTGGACAGGATCTCGCGTTGGGTCAGCATGTAGAACTTTCTCTCAGGATATCAGCCATAAGGCGCGGTTGGACAGTTTGTTGACGAGGTAATTGGAGACGCTGCCCATGAAAAAGGCCTTGTTGACCCCCCGGCGGCCGAAGACCACCGTGCCGTAGTCGCCCCGCTCCGCCTCGGCCTGGAGGGCCTTGCCGACGCTGAGGCTGCCGGGCAGTTCCCGGATCTCGACCCGGTCTTTTCCGATGCCGGCGGCCGTGAATTTGGCGTAGGCGTGGACCATGAAGCTTTCCACGCACCGTTTGTCGCCCTGGACGATCACCTCTTCCAGCTCTTTGGCCTCCTCGCCGAAATCGATTTCGCAGTAATCCTTGAGCTTGGGCGCCACATGGACGAGGGTGAAGGTGGGGTCGGGGGATTTGGCGAACACAAAGCTGAGGTGGTCCACGGCCCTGAGGGCGCTTTCGGAGCCGTCCACCGCCACCATGATGCGGTCGTTTTGGACCACGCCGTCCACCACCCATACCGGGATGACCCGGGAATGCTCCAGCAGGTTGGTGGTGACGCTGCCGGAAAACATCTCCTGGAGTTTGGAGACTCCCCGCCGCCCCACCACGATGGCGTCGTAATGGCCGTCCTCTGCCACTTCCAGGATGTCCCGGGCCAGTCCCAGTTTCTTGGTCCGGGTCTTCACCTCGATGCGGGACGCGTCGATGCCCCTCTCCGTCAGCAGGGTTTTGTATCCCTCCAGGACGGCCAGGGCCTTTTCCGCGTTTTTCGCCTTCATCTTTTCCAGGGCGGCCCGGGCCCGGGCGTCCTTTTTGGCCTCGTCGGCCAGAAAAAGCGACACCGTCGGCTGGACCGAGAGGAGGGTGAACTTGAGGTCCACGACCTTGGCGGCCATCCGGGCCGCGTATTCCACCGCGTGCTTGGAGTGGAGGGAATCGTCCAGGGCCAGCAGGATCTGTTTTTCCATGGCGGCTCCTTGTGTTGGGGGTTGCGGGTTTGCG
>CAYPCE010000017.1:27434-32705 GCA_964409085.1 uncultured Desulfobacteraceae bacterium
GAAACGGGGAAAGGCCGGGCTATCCGCCTTGAAATCCGCGGTCGTCTCCAGTATCCTAGGTTTTTTACAAAGACGCAATCCTTTCAGCGAAAGGCGACAAATTCCATGACCGACGACGTCGATGAAAAAGACCTCCGCCCCGAAAAAGCCGGGGTCGCATCCGAGTGCCGGGTGCGGACCGAAGACCCCCTGATCTGTTTTCTCCACAAGGTGATCCGGTTCGCCGTTCGCATCATGGCGGTGCTCATGGTGCTGATCATCCTCTGGGGCATCGGGGACATCGCATGGGTGCTCTATCGGCGCCTCCAGGTGGAACCCTATTTCCTCCTCAACATCAGCGACATCCTCACCACCTTCGGCGCCTTTATGGCGGTGCTCATCGCCATCGAGATCTTCCAGAACATCACCCTCTATCTCCGGGACGACATCATCCACGTCAACATCGTCCTGGCCACGGCCCTCATGGCCATCGCCCGAAAGGTCATCGTTTTCGATTTCAACGCCCTCGACCCCGAATATATCTGGGCCAGCGGCGGCGTCATCCTGGCGCTGGGGGTGACGTATTGGCTGGTGGCCCGGAATGGGCCGAACAATGGCCACTGAAGGCTGCCCCTAAATCCGATTGATCGCCTCAAACACATTCCGGTGCTGAATGCTGATGTCCAGCGAAAGTTCGGCGGCCTTCGCCCGGAGGTCGGTCTGGAGCGCCCCCCGGTCCACCGTCAGGGGGATGTCCACCTCGTAGATCATGATGTTCCGGTCGGGGTCGTCGCCCCCCTTGAAGACCGCCTGGAGATTCGTCACGTTCACCCCGTGGGCCGCGATGACCTCGGTGACACGGGCTACCAGCCCTTTCTGGTCGGGGCCTTTGGTGGAGATGATGAACGGTTCGGCATCCGTGAATACCGGATCTTCCGTCACCGACGACAGATCCCGGACATGCCCGAAGAGCCCCATGTGGGCGATGGCGTCGGCCAGGGAAACCTCCAGTTCGTCGGCGGTGGCATCGGCGGGAATGGACGCGATGAAAATGCCCGAAAACTGGGCCTGGAGGATCGTCTGGCTCACATTTTCCACGTTGCAGCCCCGGTCGAAGAGAAACCGGGCCACGCTGGCGATGATGCCGGGACGGTCCCGCCCCACTACGGAAATGATGACTTTTTTCATTGCCCCCCCTCCCTCCCTGCCGCCGGATCGAACAGGACCTCTCGGTTCACCGAGGCGATGTCCGGGCATCCGGTCAGGATCATGGCCTGGACCAGTTCCTGAACGATCCCTTCGAGATAGGTCCTGACCCCGTTTCCCAGACCGCCCATGGCGGCCACGGCAAACGGCCGGCCGATCATTACGGCATCGGCCCCCAGCGCCAGCATCTTGAGGACGTCGCCCCCGGTCCGGATACCGCCGTCGGCCAAGATGACGATTCCGCCCTGGACCGCGTCGGCGACCGCTGGCAAGACTTCGGCCACCCCCGGCGTGCCGTCCAGGACCCGCCCGCCGTGGTTGGAAACGACGATGGCGGCAGCCCCCACGTCTATGGCCAGGCGGGCCTCGTCCGGGGTCATGATCCCTTTGAGGATGCCCTTCATCGGGGTGTTTTCCAGGATCTCCCGCAGTCGTTCCGGCGGTTTGGGGGCCACCGGGCGGCCCATGCGTCGCAGCGGCATCAGGCCGGCGGCATCCAGATCGATGCCCACCATCTCGGCGCCGGTGGCCTCCGCCTTCTCCAGTTTATGGTAGAGTTCCGGTTCTTCCCAGGGCTTGATGAAGGGGATGCCGACACCGTTGAGTTTCCGGATGGCGGCAAATCCGGCCTCGTGGATGGAGTCGGACGCACCATCCCCGACACAGCCGAGGGTCCCCATTTCCCGGCACCCGCCCAGAACGGCATCGATATAGGCCGATTCGGATATGGCGCCTCCCATGTTGACGGCAACCCCGCCCATGGGCGCCGCCAACACCGGCAGGGCCAAATCGGTTCCCAGGAAGTGGACACTCGTGTCCGGATCCACCGCCTCATGGATCAGCCGCATGTTGAGCCGTCTGGCCCCCAGGGTCTGCACATTGGCCGTGAAAGAAGATCCGGTTCCCAGTCCGCCCATACCCGGCACCTCCCCGGCGCAGGCCCTGCCGTCACAGACCGGGCAAACCCGGCAGTATCCGTTCATCCGTTCCCTGGCGAGTTTCCGTATCTCTCTCATTCCAGCACCTTGTTCTTCCGTTTTCCGCCTTGAATCCGCCCGAAGGCTTGTGGTATAGATCTTGGGTTAGATCTTTCCGGGGTCGAATCGACCCCCCGAACATTATCTTTTATCGAAAAAAGCATTCGACATCAAAGGGAAATCCATATGGCCCAAAAAAACGTCGCTGATCTGATCCGCGAAAACAAAACCGCCTTCATCA
Source organism: uncultured Desulfobacteraceae bacterium (assembly GCA_964409085.1). Classification (GTDB taxonomy): domain Bacteria; phylum Desulfobacterota; class Desulfobacteria; order Desulfobacterales; family JAABSP01; genus JAABTD01. Next base: position 29,838 of record CAYPCE010000017.1, read on the forward strand.
TTATCGCGGTGGTACTGTTTCTTCTCGAGCTGGAAATTTTCGCCGTGGCCGTGATGAAATCGGGCCGCAAATCCTGGCTCCAGGTGCTGGACCAAAAAGGAAACGTGATCCACGAAACCGACGGGCGGAGCCTCAGCGACTTCAACAAATACTATTTCGAAAAGACCTTCGGGCCCTTCGAGAACTACGAGGTCCGTCTCCAGCGGGAGGACGAGCCCTTCCCCTTCCGGGCCTGGTTCGTGGCCGCCGTGGGCATCCCCATCGGCATCATTCTGCTCTTCGCGTTCACGGTTAGGGCCTATATCGCCCTTTTCTACGGGGACGAAAAGGATGACCCCGGCGGCAAAGGGGGCTGGGACGCCGCCTCGGACGCCAACAGTCTGGAGAAAGTGGTGTCGGCGGTATCGGGGTTCAACATCTTCACCATCGGATTTCTCATGCTGCTGGGGGTCCTGGCCTACTGGGTGGTGCCCAACCTGGTCACCTACCTGGGCCAACTGGGCATCGAGACCCTGAGCCGCTACAAATGGGTCTTCATCGCCGCGGTGACGGTCGCCCTGTTGATTTTCATCTGGATGATCTACCTCCGGTTTCTCCTGGCCAAAAAGGCCATCGACAAACAGGCCGAAATGAACCAGTACCGGATCAAGCTGGAATACGACTACAAGCAGCAGTTGGCTCTCGAACACCGGGAAGGGGCCGACGAGCCCCGCCCCATGGTCACCTGGGACCAGGACGAAGTGGTCGAGGCCGATGGCGAAGTGAAAGAACCGGGCAAGGCCGGCTGACCGACAGCGAACCCCCATGGAACAAGTCATCGCCACCCACCGGAACACCGACTTCGACGCCATGGCGTCGCTGATCTGTGGTGCCATTCTTTATCCGGGGGCGATGCCCATCCTGCCCCGGGCCGTCAACGCCAATGTCAAGGCATTCCTCTCCATCCACAAGGATGTCTTTCAAACCGCCTCCTGGGACGAGGTCGATCCCGATCTTGTCCGGCGGCTTGTCGTGGTGGACGTGAACCGATGGAACCGGCTGGGCCGTGTCCGGGTCCTCCGGGACAAGGCGGATCTCGATATCGTCCTGTGGGACCACCACATGAACCCTGGCGACATCGATGCGGGATGGCAATGCCAGGAAGCCATGGGGGCCAACATCACCCTCATGCTCCGGAAACTGATCGCAGACGACCGGCCCGTGGGGCCCATGCAGGCCACCCTCTTTCTGGCGGGCCTTTATGAAGACACCGGCAGCCTCATGTTCCCCGCCACCCGGCCCGAGGACGCCCGGGCCGCCGCCTTCCTCCTGGAAAACGGGGCCGACCTGGCCATCGTCAGCAACCTGCTCCGGCCCGCTTACGGCGAAAAACAAAAAAGTGTGCTCTTCAACATGCTCCAGACGACCCCGCGCGAGTCGGTCAACGGATACACCATCAGCTTTAACCGGCAGCGGATCGAAGGGCACGTGGGCGGGTTATCGGTGGTGGTCAACATGTACCGCCAGATTCTCAACGTAGACGCGGCCTTCGGCATCTTCACCGTCAAAGACAAGGACGACCGGTGTATGATCATCGGGCGCAGCGCCGTGGAGGGCCTGGACGTGGGCGCCGTCATGCGGAGCCTGGGCGGCGGCGGCCACCCCGCGGCCGGATCGGCCCTGCTCAAATCGGTGGAGCCCGAAGCCGTGGAGGAAATGATCCGGGACCTGATCCAGGGCAATCAACAGGCGTCGGTCCAGATCAGCGACCTCATGTCCTTCCCGGTGGTCACCGTACCGCCGGACATCCCCATGAAGGAGGCGGCCATGACGCTCCGGAAGAAGGGCTGCACCGGCATGCCGGTGGTGGACGGCGACGGCCGGATCATGGGCATCATCTCCCGCCGGGATTTCGCCAAGCTCCGCAAAGAAAAACAGCAGGACGCGCCGGTAAAGGCGTTCATGAGTGCCAACGTCGTGACCATCGAACCCGGCGTGGGCCCCATGCAGGCGGCCCGCCTCATGGTTCGCCACGACATCGGCCGGCTGCCGGTGGTGGAAGACGGCAAACTGATCGGCATCGTCACCCGGTCCGACGCCATGACCTATTTCTACGACCTCCTCCCCTCCTGACCGGCCGCCGCCCTTGCAGATCACCCTCAAAAACCGCCTTTTTCTCACCGATGTGCCCCAAGACCTGGCCGACCGGCTCAAAAAACGGCTCCGGTTCAAAAACCCCAAATGGCTGGAGAACGAGCGGCAGGGCCGGTGGAACAAGGGGGTGCCGGAGTACCTCTCCTTCTGCCATGAGACGCCCGGCGGCGGCCTGGCCGTGCCCCGGGGGTTCATCCGCCACCTGATCCTCATGTGCCGGGAAGCGGAGATCCCCCATGAAATCGACGACCGGCGGCGGTCCCTGCCGCCGATGGACTTCCATTTTGCCGGCGAGTTGGCCCCCTTCCAGGAGACGGCGGTCGCCGCCATGGAAGCCAAGGAATTCGGCGTGCTCAGCGCCCCCACCGGCAGCGGCAAAACCGTCATGGCGCTGTCTCTCATCGCCCGGCGGCGGCAGCCGGCCCTCATCGTGGTCCACACCCGGGAGCTGGCCGACCAGTGGACCGACCGGATCGGCGCGTTCCTGGGCATCCCGGAAGGCGAGGTAGGGCTCATCGGCGGCGGGAAACGGGACATTGGCGACGCCGTCACCGTAGCCCTGGTCCAGTCCCTCTACAAATGCGCCGACGAAGCCTCGCGGCACACCGGCTATCTCGTGGTGGACGAATGCCACCGGACCCCCAGCCGGACCTTCACCGAGGCGGTGAGCGCCTTCGACGCCCGGTACATGATGGGCCTCTCCGCAACCCCCTGGCGGCGGGACAAGCTCTCCCG
>CAYPCE010000018.1:0-30516 GCA_964409085.1 uncultured Desulfobacteraceae bacterium
CCTGCACGCCCACGGCCCCCAGGGGCCCGGTCATGAAGATGAGCCGGTTTTCCGGATCCAGGGCCTTGACTTCCGGCCCCACCTCCTCCCAATAGATCCGCGTGGCGATGCCCCGGCCGCCCAGAAAGCGGTCGGCGTAGTCCAGGGTGTTCCGCTCGGTGATGCGGCGGTCGGTGAGATCCACATTCAGGATGTTTCCGCACCATCCGTGGATGGGGTGGGGCATGGAGGGCCTCCTTGTGGGTTGCAATCTATCGATTCCACAGCCGGTTTCAGCCGGGTTCCGATTTCAGCCGGGGGATTCATTCTCCGGCGGGGTTGGCGAATCGTTAATTGCAATTATATCGGCCCACCCACCCACAGGCAACCCAAAATGACCGTTACCCACCGGCGGCTGTTTCCGTGCCGGCAATCTTGCCGCACCACCCCCCGCAGTACCGTGCTGGTCTGGTCGCGGGCGCAGTCGGGGCGGGTGGGGGCGCTGTGGATCGCGGAGTAGATAAGGTGGCAGCCAGCCAACCGCCATCGGTGCCCATCATGGATGGGCGGATGGCGGGACGTGGTCCGCGGAAGATCATGGGGGGCGTTGTAGGGACATGGATTCCCTTCTGATCCGCGCTCGGTCCGTGCGCCGGATCGGCATTCGGCGTCGCCTCCTGGCCCCGCCGAAGAAGGGGGGGGGGAATGGGGTCAGTAGACCCCGAAATCCTTTAGGATGTCGTTGATCCCCATCTTTCTGGCCCGCATCATGAAAAATTCCGAAATGGTGGGTTCGTAGGGCCGGCGGCGGAGGGTCATCTTCGCTTCCCGGGGCGTCTTGCTCCCTTTTTTGTTGTTGCAGGCCCGGCAACTGGCTACGCAGTTGTCGAAATCGTCCTTGCCGCCCCGGGACTTGGGGATGACATGGTCGATGGTCAGTTTTCCCTGATGCTGGCCGCAGTAGGCGCACCGGAATCCGTCCCGGATCAGGATGTTCCGCTTGCTGAAGGGGACCTTCGACCGGTAGAGGGTCCGGATCAGTTTGATCAGCTTCAGAACGGCGGGGATCCGGAAACAGAGCCCCTCCGCGGTCCGGATGATGTGCTCGGAATAGGCCAGCACCTGGACCTTCTGTTTGGCCATGAGGCACATGGCCCGCTTCCAGTTGAGCACGTTGAGAAATGAATAATCCTGGTTCAAGAGGATACAGCTTGTCATGTTTCTCCTCGTTGTGGGGGTTGACGGTAAAGCGCCATCATCTTCCTCCCTTCCGTCCATGGGTTCATACAGACCTCCTGTCGCCCGGTTGTCAGCATATAATGAGGGGCCGGTATCTTTGTCTTTATCCGTCCAAATCCGCCGTGGCCCCTGGCAGTCTTGCCCGGCAGGCGATGGCGAAATCTTCAGGATAATGGCCGTTGATCCATCGCAACTGGGCCTCTGTAAAGGCCCCGGGCGAAAAGGGCAGTTTGGGCAAAAAGCTGTAAAGCAGCCGTCCGTCCCCGGTGTCGGCATCGAACCGCTTGGAGAACTCGATATGGGTGACCATGCGGGCCCCCATGGCCTCCAGCACCCGGACGCCGACGAGCAGACCCTTGTCCAGCGCGGCCCGGGTCTCGGCATCCGCCTCCAGGATGTTGCCCACCGGCGCCAGGGGCATGAGCTGCAGTTCCCATTGGGAGGTCTGGGCCTTGGGCACGAAGAGCATCACGCGGTCGTCCTCGTAGACCACGAGGCTGGACAGCCGGTGGTCATCGCCGTCCATCCGGCGGTTGCTCCGGATGGCGGCGAGGTAACGATCGAAAAAATCGCGGCCGGTCTGCCATCGATAACTTCGGACAAAGGCGTCCACCAGATCGCCGCAGGCGAACCCGGGGATGGCGTCCTCGCCCAGTCCGGCGGGATCGGGGACGCGGACGGCCTCCGGAACGAGCGCGTACTGCTGGTGGACCTGCTGATGGGACCCGTGGAGCCGGTATCCGCTGGCGGCATAGCCGAACCCGAAATTCCATCCCCATAACGTCCGGGTGAATTGGAGGGGCGGTTGCTCTCCGGCTGTCCGTCTGGCCCGGATGTCCCTGCGCAACCGCTCCAGCTCTTCCACGGTCAGTTGCCGGCGGAAGGCCGGGACAGGAAGGCCCAGCGCGGTGGCCAGGCGGACAAACGTCCGCTGGTAATAGAGATGGCGCATGCCGGTCATGTCGGCCCGGGTCAGGTCCCGTGCCCGGTAGCGGACGGCATCGTGGGCCATGTTGGCGGCGTAATGGCCCCAGGGAATGTAGCTGTTGCGGCGCAGGTACTCCAGGACGTGGCTCCGGCCGTTGTCGCCGGTCCATTCCCCCACGATCTCGCTGTCCCCCTGGGCGCCGGGCAGAAGGAGCATGACCCGTTTGTAATCGTCCGGCAGGCGGGGATTGTTGGCCACCGCTTCGTAGATCTCCCGGTCGTGGACAACGGGCCGGACCCGGCCGGCGGGCGTCCGCTTGCAGGTCAGCCCCGTGGGCCGCCCGGTGCCGGGATCATGAATGAAATCGCAGGCCCCTTCGGCGATGGCGGTCAGTTCCGCCGGGTCGGTGCCGTCGACCGCCAGGGCCAGCCGGACCGTCCGGGGCAGGGCGGCGACGATTTCCCGGGCCGTTTCGGGCGCCAGGGATGCGGCGCCCAGCCGCTCCCGGAGGCTGTCGGTCATGGAGAGCCGGTGGGACGGCTCCGGGTGCGGGTCCATGGGGATGCGGTCCGGGTCCCGGGCCACCCGGTTCGCCGACCGCTGAATGATGAAGGTCGATCCCCGGAAAGGAAACGGATTCGGGACTTCATAGACCGGATCGGCCCTGGGTTCCTCGACAGGCCCGTCCGGGAAATTGGCGTGGTTGAACCAGGGAGACCCGTCGTCGAAAGCGCCCAGAGCGGCGATGGCGTCCGTTTCGCGCAGGTTTTCGGTGTGGAAAGCCGGTGTGTGGATGCCGAAGATAAATCGACCCGACGGCGCAACGCAGGTGCGCATCTTCATGGATGATCTCTCCCCCTTTGGCGACGCGTCCAGATGTTGTCTGATTTCTCATACCGCAAACGGCGGGAAGAATCAAATGGTTTTGTCATGGAAAGGGGGCGGGCCGGCCGGCGGCCGGCGGTGCAGGACGGAAAAAAAAGTTGACAGCCCTGTTTGGATGCTATACTCATCAGCCAAGATGGATTGTGTTTTGCCGGATCTAACCAACGTGCAGGAATACCCGATGACCCCCACATTCGCAGGCAGGCTTTTTTATTTCTGGTTTTATTATTTTTACGCCCCCTGTCTGCCCGTGGTCCGCTGAGGGTTTCCACCCAACCGAGCAAAAAGCCGCTGGCAGACAACGCCCGCGGCTTTCTTGTTTTTCGAGGCCGCGGGACCCCGATCGTCCCCGGCCTTTTTTTGCTCCCGAAAAGGAGAGCCCCATGAAAAAGACCTATGATGTCCATGTCGAAGCGTTCACCCCGCTGGAAGCCCCGGATGCCCTGAAAAAGGAGCTGCCCATCTCCACCATGGCCGGCCGGACGGTCCTGGAGGGCCGGGAGGCGATCCAGAAGATCCTCAAAGGCGAGGACAACCGGCTGCTGGTGGTGACCGGCCCCTGTTCCATCCACGACGAAGCGGCGGCCCTCGATTACGCCGAGCGGCTCAACCGGCTGCGGAAAGAAGTGGCCGATACCCTTCTGGTGGTGATGCGGGTCTATTTCGAAAAGCCCCGGACCACCGTGGGCTGGAAGGGATTGATCAACGATCCCCACCTCAACGGCACCCGGGACGTCATGACCGGCATCCGGAAGGCCCGGAAGCTGCTGATCGACATCACGGAAATGGGCCTGCCCGCGGGAACGGAAATGCTCGACCCCATCACGCCCCAGTACATGGCCGGGCTGGTCTCCTGGGGGGCCATCGGGGCCCGCACCACCGAATCCCAGACCCACCGGGAGATGGCCTCGGGGCTGTCCATGCCCGTGGGGTTCAAGAACTGTACCGACGGCGGCCTGGACACGGCGGTGAACGCCATGATCGCGGCCGGCTCCCCCCAGAGTTTCCTGGGCATCGATCCCAACGGCCGGGCCAGCGTCGTGAAAACCAAAGGAAACCCGTACGCCCACCTCGTCCTCCGGGGGGGGATCCGTCCCAACTACGATTCCGTGAGCATCCGTCAGGCCGTGGAGCAGCTCCGCAAAAAAGGCCTGTCCGAGGGGGTGGTGGTGGACTGCTCCCATGCCAATTCCTGGAAGCAGTACCAGAATCAGCCCATTGTCTGGCAGGACGTGGTCAACCAGAAAATGGACGGCAACGACGCGGTGGTGGGTCTCATGCTCGAAAGCAATCTGAAGGAAGGGAATCAGAAAAACACGGGCGATCTCGCCACCATGGAATACGGTGTTTCCATCACCGATGCCTGCATCTCCTGGGAGACCACCGAACGCCTGATCCGGTCGGCCCACGAACAGCTGCGCCGAGACCATGTCGGAGACGAAGGGGGCTACAGTCATGCGCACAACGGCCGTTACCGGGTCGCTTCGGTGGCCTGATCCATGGAGACCCTGACCATCGACGGTGCCGGCGGCCGGTCGACCCTCCTGGTGGGGGCGCGGTTGCAACGGATCGGCGCTTACCTGCCGGCGGCGCCCCGGTTCATCGTCACCGACCCCATTGTCCGTCGTCTTTACGGAGACCGGTTCCCGGACGGACCGGTCATCGAAATGGGGGTGGGCGAGTCCGTCAAAACCCTCGACACCGCCGCCGATATCTACCGCGCCCTCATCGCCCACGAAGCCGACCGGTCGAGCTTTCTGCTGGGCATTGGCGGCGGCATCGTGTGTGATGTCACCGGCTTCGTCGCTTCCACCTACCTTCGGGGAATCCGGTTCGGGTTTGTCCCCACGACCCTCCTGGCCCAGGTGGACGCCAGCGTGGGGGGCAAAAACGGCGTCAATTTCGCCGGGTACAAGAACATGGTCGGCGTCTTCAACCAGCCCGCGTTCGTCCTGTGCGACCCCGATCCCCTGACGACCCTGTCGGCGGGGGACCGCGGTTGCGGCCTGGCGGAGATCGTCAAACACGGGGCCATCGCGGACCCCGACCTGTTTGGGTTCCTGGAAACCAACATCAGTGCCGTTCTGTCCCTGGATCCGGCGGCGGTCCACCGGATGGTGTATGATTCGGTGGTCATCAAATCCACCATCGTCAACCGGGACGAAAAAGAGACCGGCGAACGCCGCAAACTCAATTTCGGCCACACCTTCGGCCACGCCGTGGAAAAGGTGCGCAAGATCCCCCATGGAGAAGCGGTCAGCATGGGCATGATGGTGGCCGCGGCCCTGTCGGTCCAGCGGGGGTATTTGTCCGGAGCCGACGCGGCCCGGCTGGCGTCGCTCCTGAAAAACCTCGGCCTGCCCACCCGCCTGGAAGTGGACCGCGAAAAAGCCCTGGATGCCCTCAAGCGCGATAAAAAAAGGGAAGGCGACGCGATCCATTTCGTGCTGTTAAAACAGATCGGCGAGGCGGTGGTAGAGCGGATCGGGCTGGGGGAACTGGGGACGGTGGTGGCGGAATTGTAGGGGGAGAGGGACAGAGGGACAGAGGGACAGAGGGACAGAGGGACAGAGGGACAGAGGGACAAAGGCACAAAGGCACAAAGGCACAGAGGCACAGAGGGACAAAGGGGTGCCATAGCGGGGCGTCGTCCACATTGTCCACGGCGTCCACTCTGTCCACCTCGTCCACCCAGGCGCGTCGAAGAGGGAAACCGGCACAGGCGCAGCGGAAAGGAAAACGATGTCGAGCACATTCGGGCGATTGTTCCGGGTGACCACTTTCGGGGAGTCCCACTGCAAGGCGGTGGGAGTGGTGGTGGACGGATGTCCGCCGCGGATGGCCCTGGCCGAATCGGATGTTCAGGCCCAACTGGACCGCCGCCGGCCGGGCCAGAGCAAGCTTTCCACGGACCGGGACGAAGCGGACCGGGTCATCATCCTTTCGGGGGTGGAAAACGGCTTGACCCTGGGGACGCCCGTGGCCATGATGGTCCATAACAAAGACCAGCGGCCCAAAGATTACGGGGACATGAAGTTCGTGCCCAGACCGTCCCACGCCGATTACACCTACCAGATGAAATACGGGATCCGGGCGTCGTCGGGCGGGGGCCGGTCCAGTGCCCGCGAAACCATCGGGCGGGTGGCGGCGGGCGCCGTGGCCGAAAAATTCCTCGGGGAAGCCCACCGGATCGAAATCGTGGCCTGGGTATCGGGGGTCGGCGAGGTGCCGGCCCCCGACCTGGACGAGACGGCCGTTAAACGGGCCGTGGTGGACGCCAGTCCGGTTCGCTGTCCTGATGTCGATGCGGCGGCGGCCATGTCCGCCGAGATCCTGGCGGCCCGGGAAGCGTCCGATTCGGTGGGCGGGGTGGTGTCCTGCGTGATCCGGAACGCCCCCGCGGGGTGGGGGGAACCGGTTTTCGACAAGCTGGAAGCGGCCCTGGCCCGGGCCATGCTTTCCATCCCGGCCACCAAGGGGTTCGAAGTGGGGTCGGGATTCGCCGGGGCCCGGATGCGGGGCTCGGCCCACAACGACTTGTTCGTCCGGAAAGGCGAGCGTTTAGGCACCCGGACGAACTACAGCGGCGGCATCCAGGGCGGGATCTCCAACGGCGAACCCATCCGGTTCCGGGTGGCCTTCAAACCGCCGGCCACCATCGGCCGGGCCCAGGCGACGTCCGATTTCGATGGCGGCGAGACGACCCTGGAAGCCAAAGGCCGCCACGACCCCTGCGTGGTTCCCCGGGCCGTGCCCATCGTGGAGAGCATGGCGGCGCTGGTGCTGGCGGACATGGCGCTGATTCAGAAAAGAGTGAGGAATGCAGCGTAAGGAGGAAAAAGCGGGGGCGGTCTTTTCACGCCTAACTCCTCACTACTCGCTCCTCACTCCCAACCCGGAGGTTTTGTTTGAAAGAAGAAAAACACATCCTGACCATGCTCGTTGAAAACGAACCCGGCGTCACTGCCCGCATCACCAGCCTGTTCGCCGGCCGGGGATACAACATCGAGTCCATCTGCGGCGCGCCCACCGCCGATCCAAAGATTTCCCGGATCACCATCACCACCAAGACGGACCCGTTTCGTCTGGAGCAGATCATGAAGAACATCCGCCGGATGATCAACGTGGTCAAGCTGCGGGACATGACCGGTGCGGAGGCCGTCAAGCGCGAGATCGCCATGATCTGCGTCAACGCCAAACCCGGGGACAGGACCGAAATCCAGCGCATCACCGACGCCTTCCGCGGAAAGATCGTGGACATCGGGGCGTCCCACTACATCATCGAGGTAACGGGCCGGGAGGAAAAGGTCAACGCCTGCATCCGGCTGCTGGAGCCCATGGGCATCGAGAAGCTGACGCGGTCGGGGACGCTGGCGCTGTACCGGGAGCCGAATTAGACGCCAAGAAGGCTTGCCATGACCTTTACCGTCAAGGGCATCCTGAACTTGGCGGCGGCCATCAAACCGACCGCACGATTTTGAAAATCATGTTGGAGAAGCGGCTTGCGGGGATACAGAACCTTTCATCACTCTTTCGCAGGTTCGCAAACAATATCCCCAAGATTGTTAACGATCGCTTCGGTTTCGGGGACGATGATCACTGCATTGCAGATGCCATCGGCGGGATAGACGCTTAATCGATGTTCTCCCGTGGGTAGATTTTCAAGATAGAAGTAACCGTCTTGACCCGTAAAACTGTCCTTCGATTCTTCCCCTACTACATATTCCAGCGGCAGCGTGCTCAACCATTTCCGGCCGCCGTCAGGTACGACGCTGTAGAGGTTTCCCTCCACGGCGGTGAAGCGGAACGCCTTGAAATTAACGAGCGCGCCGCCGCGCTGGCCCATTTTAACCACCCGATCCTTTCCCGTCAGTTCATAGTCCATGGGCAGGTCGCTGGGGCGGATGGATAGTCGGTTGTCGGTATAGGAAATCAGCTCGGGGGCCATCAAGCTGCCGCGCATTCCGGTCTTTCCGACAAGATTGCTGCCTGAGTAAACCGGGACGTTGTCAAGCCCTTCGACATCGACCACCGCGAAGCTGTCGATGATCGGCCGGCCGAAATAAAGGCCGCCGTCGACCAAGCCCACGCCTCCCGCCCAGGCGAGGAAGCCTGTCATGTCGCCGCCGGATGGGTGTTGGATGGATGCTTCTGCGATGCCCAGTTCATGGCGATAGACCGTCCGGCCGCTGAGGTTCGTTTCCTGTCCCTTTATGCTTGCGCCGAGGGCATATCCGAACCCTTTTCCCAAACCCGTAGATTTCCTAACCGAAATATCCTGCTGTTTGTCTTCTCCTTTGGCGTCCCGATGCCTGTAGGATATGTTGTCAAAAAACCGTTTCTGGCGATCATCCGACGGCGTGTACTGAAGGCTGAAGAGGATTTTCCGGTTGTTCTCTCCTTGGATTCCCTGGTTGACGCTGATGGAAAAATTGAAATTCTTGAATAGCGTTTTGGAATAGCTCAATGTGGCCATGGACGTCCGGTTTTTGGCCTCTTCGCGATAATTGTTTTCCATATAGGAAAAGCTGAATCCACCCCAGCGCGGCCAGGAGCGGCTGGCGGTCAGACGCCACCGATAGCAAAGCGACTGGATCGTGTCGTCTCCGGCGTCGTCCGAACTGAGAGGCGGTCGGAAATTCCTGCTGTAAACCAGAAAAGAGAGCCCGCCAGCGAAACCGTCCTTCCGATACATGTATTGCGTCGAAACCGCGCCCCCGGTGACGCCGTTGTGATGGCTGATCATCCCTTCGCCGCCGATCAAGTGGTCGGCCCCCAAACGGAGACCGAGCATCGGGCCGGCATTGTAGAGGTCGTTTTGAAACGCGGCGCCGATGCCTGTAGTTAGCCAGTCCGTGAATCCATAGCGATGGAAAGCGATGCCGGAAAAATCCCCGTATTCGAAGCTTTTAGTCCCGAAATTTTCACGGGGAAATCCCAGATTATAGCTGTATTCATGGACGCCTTTCCGCAACAGTTTCCGTCCGCCGAAAAGCTGGGGCAGGTCGATTCGCCGCTCTTTTCCGAATGCATCCATCAGAACCAGTTCAGCGTCGCCTCCGGTGTATGTATTCAGTTCTTCAAACCGAACCGGACCGGGCAGCAACTCCCATTCTTTGACCAAGTTTCCGTTGCTGTAGAGTTCGGCCCGGGTGGGCGTTTCAATTATGAGATCCGCATTGATGCCGGGATAGGGCTTGAAGGTTCGGTCGAGGGAGAATCGGGTTCCCCAGGAAAGGCCTCCGAGAACGCCGCCGCCCAGAAACCCAGTGGTTGGGGGGGTGAAATCGCCAAGGGTCAGGCGCGTCAAACGGTCCGGGTCATCCCGGATCAGGCGGGTCGTCAGGCGGACGGGGTCCTCTGGTTCATCGGAATACCGGTATTTGAAATTGCTGTATGCGAACCAGTGGTTCCAGTTGAAGCCGACTTCCCAGGGCAGGTTGTATGCGCGGAAATCGTCTGCTTCGTTGTATTCGGCGTCGATGCGGTAATTGAGAAACGCTGAGAAAGGATGGGGCTGAACAGCGGCGTTCCGGTTCGGAGCGGTTTTTGGCGGCGGTGGCCGGACCAGTTGGGATTCAAACCATTGGGGGGCGATGGCGATGGTTAAGACGGCGTTGTCGTAATCGATGTTGAACTTTAGCGCGTCTGAAAATTGCTTTAGCGATATCTTGTCCGCCTCCGGGTCGGCGAACAATTCCTTCTTTAGCCGTAAACCGGAAAAGAGGTCGGGGGAAACCAGGGCGTCGCCGTCTTCCGTGAGCATGAGAAACGCCTGCCCCACATTTTGGCCGTTGATGACGACCTCAAGGATGACCTGGTCCTGGGCCCGGCATGTTGTCGCGGGGTGCTGAGACAACACGACGATGGCCATCGAGAAAGACAGAACCTTGTGAATGGTCGTCCACACCCCGGCGCAACTGTTTAAACTGTTATTGGGCTGTCATCGGAACGCTGCCGGCCGACATGGCGCAGCCTGGACCTAAATCCAATGTTTGCGTCAAAGGCGCGTCCGAATTGTGAAGAAACAGTGCAAGGGAGAGTTTTCCCGCTTTGCCGCATTGGGTGTTGTCGATTGGAATTTCAAGAAATACCGATCGCCTGGGCAATACGCGCTGGACATAGTCGGCTTTGTATTCATCAATCGGCGTGCCGCTTCGATCCTTAAGCTGTGCGTCGATTTTCTGAAGAAGGAAATTCCGGATTCCGGAATTCCGGATTTTCACTTTCAGGCCTTTTTCCGAAGGCTCAATGCTGACAATTTCGGCCTGAACCGGCTCCTGTGCCTCGGAAGGTCTGACAAAAACGGGTACGCTTAATTTGAGGAGAAAATTGAAAGAGGTGTCCAGTTTCCGATCACTTTGCTGCTTCGGCTTTTGAATATCCGGCAGTTCTTGGATATAAAGCCGGTAAGGTTTCTCTACGGGGGAAAAATTCCCATTATAGCCAACCCGAAGCGCTTTTTTTTCACCCCCTGGAATCGTCAGAAGGCGAGGAAAAAAAACGAAATCGCCGGTGTCCGCTTCAATATATTCCCCGGCTTCGTTCATGTCCCAGGTTTTGGCGTACACTTGGGCTTTCACCTCGTTTTCGCCGCTGTTTCGGATCGTCACTTCGCCGATTTTTTGATTCGGCGTGAGGTGGACTCGGACAGGCCAGATGCCGAGAGTCGCTTTTCCCCAGGCGGAAGAAGTTGTTAGAAACATCAGAATGACGAAGATCCATTTTTTTTGCGCTTGCATAATCGACTCCCAGGATTGTTAATTGGCGCCTTACGGCCATGTGATGGTGATCTGGACCGTATCGCTATAGTTGCCTGCGGGCGATGCGCTGATCATGGCATCCCCCCAAACGAATAAATTCTGTATTTTCCCGGTTGAAGCAGCCGTTAAGGCGGGCGCCGGATGGGATTCCACATACCCCGGTTCGAAAAGCGACAGGCCGTCGTCGCCCCAAGGTTCGGATCGTCCGCTATCTGTATAGAGAACATAGGGGACGAGGTCGCCGTTGCTCCGCATATGGCGCATGCCGCCCTGAAAGTTCAAACCCGCGCCCATTCCCACGGCATAAGTCATCCCCGGCGGATTGCAATTCACCGTCACCGCGCCCAAGAGGACGCCTTTCAAATCAGAGGCGTCCGTCCGCCATTCGCCAAAATCTCCCAGCCCGACAACATTCAAAGTGCAATTCCCCAAAATTTCCAGAGAAATATGAAGATCGGTTTCCAAGGGAACACTCGATCCAAAAGGGACATAGGAAAGGATCGCGCGGATGACATCGATGTATAGCCCCGGTGGGGTGACGCCGCCGGGGATTGCGGTCCCATACGCCGCATGAGTTTCTATGGCGCCGCCGCCAATGCCGGAAACCGCGTCCCCTGGGTGGGGCGTGATCGCCGCTACCCCTTTGCTGCCCCACTCTGCGTTGGATCCATTGTCCCGCCAGAGGCGATAGGGGATATAATGACCCTTCCCGTCGCTTAACCGACGAATTCCTGAATAGTGCCGCCCGGCGTCCAGTCCCAGGCGAAAATGTTTATTACAACGGAGTTGGATGTTGGCGATGCGTCTGTTTTCGATATTGCCCCCGCCGTCGCTTTGTCCGAAATCGCCGCTACTGGCATCCAGCAGGTCACAGGCAAAGACGCATGTCAAATTCGAAAAATACAGTAGGAAAAGTAAAATGGTTTGTAAATATTTCATGAACTGGTTTTTACGATAAACGTAAACAGCCGCCCGGCAATGGCTGCCGGGCGGCTGTTTAACAACAAACTGCAAGGGGAAAACTATGGGTCGCTGTTCCTATGGCCATGCCACAGTGACCGTAACGGTGTCCGTATATGTGCCGGGGGTGCCACCTCCACCGGGAATGTTTACATCGGCATTCAGGTTGAAGATCTGCGGCGCGCCTGTGCCTGTGGCGTTCCGAGCCGCCACGGTGGTCCATTGTTCCGTGTAAGTCCCGTCCATGCCGTTCAAACCGACATCGCCTACATCGGTTCCACCTTCTTCCAGGTTATACGTAACATAGTTTCCAGAGCCGTCATGCATTCTAAGCGCCTCGCCACCGGGGGGATTGACGCCCTTGTCGATGCCCCAAGCATAACCCAAACCGCTGCGGCAAGCAATGGACAGAGAACCTGCCCCTACGTTAACGAGGTTAGGGTCTCCTAAGAAATAGCTCCCGAAATCGGTGGTCATTCCAGAAGTGTCTACGGTACAGCCGTCAATAATGGTAATCGAATAAACAGCGGTGTCGCTCGTGTTGCCCGCCAACGTCGTCCCTGCGGCGAACACAATCGCCAAACCAATCATAATTGCAAAAAGTTTTTTTGTCATGTTCAAATTCCTCCTATAGATGAGTTGTTAACAATCGTTACTTTCTGATAACGAATCGCTATAAGTTGATTTGAACTCAAGCAATAGCAATGCCAAGTTTCTAATTTAGGCGCGAAATTTTTAACTGCGGTTTTAGAATCTTGAAATTTCAATGGATTATCGCTTTCGGGGAAATGAAAACTGAAAGGTCGTCATGTTCTTGCCTGACAACTCTAAGCGATGAAATCTGACAAAAAATGTCATTATTAATAACAATAATTGTTATTCATCGCCATGTTTCGGCAATAACAACGGCAGGAATAATCGAAACCGACCGCACGATTTTGAAAATCATGCTGGAGAAGCGGTTTACGGGGATTTAGCGTCTATCCGAAAACCGTGAACACGGCATGGGGTTCCCGCCCGCCCGCGCCCCTTCGGGGCACATTGATTCGGACGAAGACCTCCGAGGTTTTTTAAACCTCGGAGGTCTGGGTTTGGGCGGAGACGGGGCCATGGGGTCAGATTTTGTCGCAGAGTATCCTGGTTTCCTCGAATTGGCTCATGAACTGCAGCCCGCCGTATCCCCCGCCGGAATACATCTGCCGGTAGCGGATCTTCCGGAAGAAGCACTCCCCGCCTTTTTTGTAGGCCACCTGGGTCGCGATGTGGCGCCACAGGATCCGGCCGGAGATTTTGTGCCGTTCCACCCACCAGTCGGGGTCGATGATCACCACCTTCATGACGTTGTAGCCCCGGGACCTGGCGATCTTCTTCATTTGGTTTTCAAGGGATTTGTTCCGCATCTTGGGCGGTTCCATGGCGTTGACCATGATGGCGGCTTCGGCCAGGGCATCGGCCTGTTGGGCGTAGAAGCCGTAATCGTTTCCGGTGATGTCGAATTCGCCTTCGGCCCAGACTTCGTAATGGTACACCTCGACCTTGACCCGGTGCTTGCCGGGGGAGAGATTGCCCAGGACTTTGGCGAAGGTGATGGGGCCGGCCGGTTTGCCGTAAGATTCCAGCAGGTAATTGGGGTCTTTGAACGCCGTCATCTTGTCGATTTCAGGAACAACATCCATCACCACCTGGGTGTCGTTGAAGGCGGGTCTTTTGGGCTTCAGGTAGAAGCCGTCTTTGTACCCTTCATCGACCCAGATCTTAATTTCGATGCCGACCTTGGTGGCGTTTTTGGAGATTTTGCCTTTGAGGAGATTGGCGAAGGAGTCGCGGAGGGTGATCAGCGAGTAGATGTGATCGCCCGCCTGGAAGCTGGTGGCCGTATTCCCGGGGTTCGACGGGGTGATGGGCGTCTTGGAAAAGACGATGCCCCGGTTGTTGTTGATGGGCGCGACCTTGCTCAGCATGCCGGCAGCGCCGCTGGCACTGCTGCCGCTGGACGAGGCCGTCGTTCCGGTCGGTTGGGGGGTCGATGGCTGGCTAGAACCCGAACCGGTGTTGGTGGCGGTGGCGATCTGATCGAGGGTCCGCTGGACATTAACGTCCTTGAGGCAGCCGAAGCCGGCGAGGACGATCAGGGCCGACAGCAGGACGATGAGAAAACGAACGGGTTTCATGGAGTCCTCCTTTCTATGGTTGGGTTATTTGTCGATGTTCTCTTCCGGGATCTCGATCCGGTCGCCGGTGTGGGAGATGTAGAGCGGGCCGTAGCCGCCGCTGATCAGCCGATCCTTGTGGAAGGTCACCTTTTTATAAAAATAGCCGTTGCCGTCCTTTGACAGGGCGGCGGCGGCGATGTGGCGGGACTTTTCGGCGCTGTTGCCGCCGGCGACCCGGTCGATCCACCAGTCCTTGTCCACGATGTGGAGGCGGAGCACGGGGTCCCAACCGGCGTCTTTCAGGAGGGCCGTCATCTCCTTTTGGAGCCCCGCATTTTGCATCTTGGCCCGGGGCAGCGTGACCGATCCGGTCATGGCCTCGGCGGCCTTCTGGTTCAGCTCCGCGTAATAGCCGAAGTCGTCGCCCGTGATGGTGAAGCTCCCCTCGGCCCAGGTCTTGCCGTAATACTGGACCGCCATGGAGACGGTGTGCTCGCCGGGACCCAGCTTCGACAGATGGTGGGTCATTTCCTGGACGCCTTGCCGCAGATTCGCTTTCGACGTGCCGTATTCGATGTCGGGATTGCTGTAGCCGGCCATGTCTTCGGGCCTTGGCGCGATCTCGAACCGGAGGGTCTTGCCGGCCCGGTCGTCGGCATTGTGGAGTTTGACGAACTGGGCGTGGATCTTCTTTCCGTCGATGGCCACGTTGATGCGGATCCAGTCTTTTTTGAAAATGTCCTCAATGGATTTCCGGGTCCGGATCAGGCAATAGATGGGGTCGCCGGCGGCGAATTGGGTTGTCAGGTTTTGGGGATTTTCCGGGTCGATGGGGGATTTGGAAAAGAAGATCCCTTCCATCGTATCGCCGGCGGCGGCGACCGCCGCCTCGGTCTCCTTCAGCATCCCGGCGGCCGTGGCGTTGTCCGGGTCCAGGGCGTGGGCGATGGCGAGCAGGGCGGCGTGGGTTTTGGCGGACACGGCGTCCCCCTGGGTTTTGGCCTGGCTTACGATCCATTCGGCCACGGCCTTCCGGGTTTTGGCCGTGTTTTCGACACTCCGCTTGAGATCCTCGAAGCGGTTGCCGAACCGGTCCGAAGAGGGGAAATCGATGGCGTGGAGGGCGTTGTCCACCTCCATGGCGGTGGTTCCGAACAGGTCTTCGATCTCCGCCAGCACCGGTTTGATCTCCGGAATTGCCGTTTTTTCCACCGCGTCGATTTTGGATCGTACCTTTTCCGCCGCGTCGGTCGCGTATTTGTAAAGAATGTTCTGGCCGTAGAGGCCCTCGAACTTGGCGTAGTGGGCATCGTACAGGTTCTGGACTTTTTCGCCCAGGGCTTTGGCCTTTGGGGTCAAATCGTCTTTTTTAGCGGTCTCCGCCGACTGGATCTCGTCAAGTTTGGCGCGATAGACGCCGAGTTTTTCCTGCCGGGCGGTGATCTCGGGGTGATCGGTCCCCACCTTCTCGCCGTAGTATTTGAGGACGGATGCCATCTCGTTCTCTGCAGCCGACAGGGTCGTGCCGATGAAATCCGTGAGAGCGTCGCTCGGTTCCTTCGCGGCCTTGGCGAACTGTTCCTCCAGTTTGCCGAAGGCGCGATCCAGCCCTTTCAGGCGCCGGACGAGGCCGCCGGGCAGCTTGTCGCTTTTGTCGGGCTTCCGGGCCTCGGCGGTCGCCGGCGCGGCTTTCGACGCCGATTTGGGGGCCCGCCGCTCCAGGTCTTTTGCCAGTTTTTTGTACTTGTTCTCCAGGCTTTTCAGCCGGTTGTTGCCGGGGTCGGCCGCCGCCAGGTCGTCGATGGCCGTCCGGGCCGCCGCCAGATGCTCGTAGGCCTTGTCGATTTTGCCGTTGAACATTTGGCGCTGCCCTTGCCGGAGTTCGTTCCGGGCCGTTTTCTGAAGGGCCTTGATGTCTGCTGAGAACGCGCCGGGCGGCGCCAAAAGCAGGATGCAGAACGAGATAAGGGTAGCCGGGATGAGGACGGACTTCCATCGGATGGACCGGAGTCGAGATCGGGTTGCCATTGGACCTCCTTTTTCGATTGTTTGGGTTACGAGGGGATCAGAAAACGGGCGCCGACTGGGCGACATTGGCGCCGGGTTCGATTTTAAAAAGCCGATAGCCGCTGGTTGTGCCGTACGCGTTGCCATTCGCATCGAAGCAGAACCCTTTGAAATACTCCGGCCATCCCGAGAGGCGGTCGGTCTTGAAGGAAACCGTGGCCATGCCGTCCACCTTGGTGTACTCGCCGGCCCGCATGCCGCCGGTGGCGATGAGGGACTGGTCCGGGGAGATGCCGATGCCGTAGTTATACTTGCCCAGCTTGAAGATCTCGATGTCGCCCTCCGGCGGGATCTTGGCGTTGACGTTGGAATAATTGACCACCATGATCGTATCGCCATGGAAAAGGACGCTGGCGCCATTGCTGGTGGTATAGAAAATCTGTTTTTCTTTCAGGATTTTGCCGGAAGGGACCTCGACAATATAGAGGATTGCGGTCTTCCCGTCATTTTGCTGCTGGAAGGCG
Source organism: uncultured Desulfobacteraceae bacterium (assembly GCA_964409085.1). GTDB lineage: Bacteria > Desulfobacterota > Desulfobacteria > Desulfobacterales > JAABSP01 > JAABTD01. Next base: position 16,439 of record CAYPCE010000018.1, read on the forward strand.
GCCTTGTCGGCCCCTTTGAGGTCTTTGGGAATGTCTGAATATTTGACCTTTTTTTCGCCGGTGTCCTTGTCGTAGCGGGAGATCACGGCCAGCCGGGTCCCATCGGCGTTGAGGCCGAAGGAGCTGATCCGTTCTCCGAAATTGACCTTCATTTTCGAGGCGGCGTCGGTCATGGAGATCACGGAGATCTCCTTGCTGCCGCCTTTGACGGCGCAGATGTCGGCGGCGTAGGCGGGGGCCATGAAGCCGGATTTTTTCACCTCCCGTTCGACCGTCCAGTTGGCGGGGTCCAGGTAGTAGAGGGTTTCGGAAGTGTCTTCAACCAGAAGCTTGGAGCCGTCCTTGTTGAAGGCCATTCGCCAGATGGTGGTTTTGAACCAGACGCGTTTTTTGATTTCGAAGGATGCGGGGTCCACGATGTAGAGGACCCGGTTGTCCCCGCCCACGACCAGGGTCTTGCCGTCGGGGCTGATGGCAGGGGTCAGGCCGCCGAGGGTGGTGTGGGCCAGGGCGGATGCCGCCAGGCAGAGGCAGCATGCCGCGACGATTGCCGCGAACAGGGGTGCTGAACGAACGGTTTTCATGGGGTGTCTCCTTTTTGGTGGGGTTATGAAACGGTAGGTTGAGCCAAGGGGGGCGTTGCCGCCTCCCTTGGCGGGGTTGATGGGGTAAGGACCGGTCGGGCCGAGGTTGGATTTTGGCGCAGGGGAACTTTCGACGCCGGAAGACGGCGATGGCCGTTTCCGACTTGGGGATACAATGGCGCGGTGGATCGATATAGGCTGTCCGGTTCATCGGTTCGCTCCGATGAGGGGCCATGGACTCAAGGATTCGTCCAAAGAACGCTGATGTTCCTACTACTAAAGAATGTATAGCAGAATGTTTCTGGAAATGGAAGGAGAAATGGCGGCTTTACGAGGGGGGCGGGAAAAGCGCCCGGCTGGACCCCCGCCCCCGAAGGGGCGGGTGGAGGCGGGAGGTTGGCGGCTATGGATGGATAGAGCCGGCGTCGGAACGATTTACGTCTTTTTCATCTTCCTTGCAATGCCGGCAATGCCGATAAGGCCGATGCCGATCATAAGGATCGAAGCGGGTTCGGGCACGGTGTTGACGTTGACGATCAGATCCTCGTAATCCATGTCTCCGCCGCCGGGAATATCCTCAAAGGCGATGGTGTATCCCCTGTTGGTTCGAAAAAAGAGGGCATGATCGAGCGTGTCGTCATTGGCTGCGATCAGGGTGGTCAGGTGGTTTCCGCTGTTGTTGGAATCCAGGTAAAATCCGAAATATGCGCCGGCGGTCATGTCGAAACGGTAGGATGTTCCGGCGGGAACCTCGTTCTGCACGAAAAGCGGATCTTCAAAATTGAGGAGATTCTCATCAAAGGTGTCGTATGGGTCGCCGTCATAGGTGAACACGCCAAAAGGCGAGTGGTAGGCCGCATATCCGATGCCCAGAAATTCGACCTGGTATTGCCGGGGGGCGTCCGTGAAAAACAGTTCATGTTGAAGTTGATCCCCTACCGGGTCGATGGATGACCCGTCGATGTTGGTGATGCCGTTCCGGGTGAACCAGTATTCCAGACTCTCTCTTTGGGGGTCGCCGCTGTAGCCGATCTGCACCTCCTCGATGGTCTCATCTCCGAGATCGACCAGCTGGGTCGGCAGTGCATGGCCATTTGCACCGAAGAGGATAAGGGCTGCAGCGGCGAAAAGAGTGAAAAGCGGTTTTTTCATTGTGGCCTCCTTGCTGTTTAAGTGAAAACACGTTCAAAGGGGGCCGCAGGGTGGGGAAGAATGAGGGGAATCGATGTCTTGATGATCTTTTTCATTCTTTGTCCGGCAGCCCCGCTATCCGAAAACCTTCGGACCGGAGGCTTTGCGTCCCTGCCTTGCGGCCGGTTTGCCTTTTTCAAACAAAACGGGGATGAGCCGTATGGTTTGGGTGGGCTCATCGAAACAGATGTGCATGCAAAAAACGTGCTGATTGACGGTGAGGGTAGGTTGTGTTTTATAAGCATTTGAAACTGAATATTTTTTTATTATGGGTCCGAGTGTTGCCTGTCATATTGCCTGCAAAAAATGGGTGTTTTTGACAAAATATGTCCATTGCCAAAAAAATGAAACCTGGACCGGGCCGGGTGGTATTCCGGAAATTCAGATATGCAATTCCACGCAGTGGGTCAGAAAGAATCCAATTCCTGGAGACTTTATGATATGCACGGGAATGCTTGGATGTGGCGCCGGGACGGGTTCGGGGCGTACATAGAAACCCCTGTTGAAGACCCTGATTATTGAATTCAAATGCAATCGGAGCGCCAAAGCCGCCCTGAAGCAAATTTATGATAACGGCTACGCCGACATGCTTCGCCAAAGCGGGAAAAAGATCATCCTCATGGGGGTGAATTTCGATTCGGCGGAGCGGAATGTGGCGGAGTGGGAATGGGAACACTTTCATCCAAAAGGAGAACCGAAATGAAGCCAGATCCCCTTTATCTGGCCATCGTTGCCGCCCTTACGATCCTGCTCCTCGCCGCCCCCGCCGCATCCCAGTCCCCCCGGTGGGCCTATATCGAATTCCCTCCGGTCTTTTTCACCGACGACGCGGGCAACCCCACCGGTGGTCTCATCGACATCGGCGCCAAGGTGCTCGACAAAGCCGGTTTCAAATGGCGGGCGGAATCCTACCCCACCAAACGGATGATCGATTGCATTGTCCGAGGCGAGTGCGGCCTGGAGACGCTGCGGGAGATGGCCGACGCCTGGTGCTTTTTCGACGACCTGCTGGGCAAGAGCGAAATGATCTGCGCCAAGACGGACCTGGAGATCGCCCGGACCTACGTCGAGACCCTGGCCCCCGCCACAAGGCGCTGTGGGACGACCTGGTATCCGAATACCGCCGCACCGTGGACGCCCTGCTGACGATCCGCGATACGAAATACCTCATCGCGGATCAGCCCCTCCTCCAGACCGCCATTATCCATCGCGACCCCTACCTCGATCCCCTGTCGCTCATCCAGATTCATCTGTTGCGGGAGAAGCAGGACATGGCCGAAGATCACCCGGATAGAGAGCGGATCGACCGGATTATGGGGACGACCCTGAACGGCATCGCGCAGGGGTTGCGGAATACGGGGTGAGGCGGACAACGCTGCTTTTGTTGAACGGATTTCAAATTTAAGGTGAATGCAGAAAAGCGGGCATGGTGGCGAGTGAAATGCCTCGGATTACTTTGGTGGTTTGAAATTTTTCCGATTATAAGGTAGGAAATAACGATAGTAATAGGGGAATCCATTTGAAGGGGGCGCTTCACCCCACTTCGCCAGCAAAAATCAGTGGAGGGCATAAATGGAGATCAACGCCATTGAATTCAAAAACGAATGCCTTGAAATACTGGATCGAATTCATTATTCGGATGATGTGATCATTTTAAAGGATGGCATACCGGTCGCGAAACTGGTCCGGTATGCGGCGCCCCGCCGGGAGGCGTCCATAATTGGAGCAATGACCGGCGTTGGAGAAACGGTTGGGGATTTGACGGAACCGTTCGATGATGAGTGGGAAGTGGACTGATGGCCGGCCTCTTGCTGGATACCCATGTGTGGTGGTGGACCATCAGTGAACCCCAAAAATTGTCGCAGGGCGCGATAGAAGCCCTTGTAGATGCTGAAGACGAGGAAATTGCCATTGCCTTCATATCGTTGTGGGAATTCGCCATGATGGTGAGTCGGGACAAAATTTCGCTGAGCATAGATCCTGCGGAATGGATGCGGTATTCTTTGTATCAAATTGGCGTTCGCGCAATTCCGCTGGATGAGAGGATCGCGATTGAATCTTGTGGGTTGCCGGGTAATTTCCACAAAGATCCAGCAGACCGCATCATCGTTGCGACTGCGAGAATATATGATATGAAGCTTTTGACGAAGGATGAAAAAATCCTTGATTATCCTGGTGTTGCAACGATTTGGTAACAACGGTGAGAAGGGCGCAACAGAATATGGGAGAGGAAATTTCTATATGGAAGCGACGTTATCGATCACCGGTGAAGGGCTGTCAACGGAAGACCTAAAAGAGTTGTCGATCGGAATGAAGCGGCTGATCAACGACGAGACCGACCTGGAAGCCGAGATTCCCAAAACGCCAGGCAAACCGGGCGATAAGGGGGACATCCCGCTGTGGGGCCAGATCGTGTTGACGGCCTTTACCAGCGGCGCGGTTGTGGCGCTAATTAGCGTGCTTAAGTCCTATGTGGAGCGGAAGCGGTCCATTGTGTTTGAGATTAACCGGAAGGATGGGGAGAAGCTGACGCTCAACGCCCAGAATTTGAGCGGCGATCAGGTGGACCAGACATTAAAAATGGCGCAATCGTTTATCGGGGAGGAGGAGTGAGCGGTCGCCGCCTCGCCATACTGATCGCCAGCAGCCGGTTTCCGGAAGATTCGGCGCTGACGGATTTGCGGTGTCCGGAAAACGATGTGGACGGCCTTGAAGCCGTTTTACGGTCCGGGGATCACGGTCGGTACGATGAAATTTTTCCGTTGAAAAACGTCTCCAGCTACGAGGCGATGCCCAACATCCATCGCATGCTCAAGGGGGCCGGGAAAAACGACCTGGTGCTGATTTACTACTCCGGCCACGGGAAGTTGAACGAGACGGGCCGGCTCTATCTGGCGACGCCGAACACCGAAACCGACGTGCTGGAATCCACTTCCATCCCCGTTGATACGCTCAAGGGCTTGATGGATGCTTCCCCGTCCCGGAAAAAGGTGCTGATGCTCGATTGCTGCTACAGCGGCGCCGCCGGCGAAGCCTTCACCCGGAAAGGCGATGTGGACGACCAGTTGCGGATGGCGGCCGGGGGGCAGGGCACCTGCATCATGACGGCGTCCACGGGCGCCCAGACGGCCCAAGAGAAAGAAGCGGACGCCTACGGCGTGTTCACCAAGCACCTGATCGAAGGCATCCGTTCCGGCGCGGCGGACATGAACGACGACGGCCTGATCACCGCCGACGAGCTTTATGACTATGTTCATGACCGGGTGAAGGACGAGGGGTTCCAGGAACCCATGAAATGGGGGCTCAACGTCAAGGGGCAACTGGTCATCGCTTATAGCGCGACAAAACTTTGGGAGCGTCGGAAGCGTCAGATTCGCAAGCTGATTTTGAAGTTAGCCGATCAGGATATTTTGACCGACGACATCGTCTTTGAGGCATTTGAAGTGATCAGTATGTCGCCAGAGAATATGAAGCCCATTCACCGGCGGCGTGAAGCACTACTGGTTCAACTTTTGGAAAAGCGGCTCAGGGTAATCGAATTCGGCATTGAATGGAAAAATCCAGTAATTAAAAAAGAGACTAAGCAGATCAGAATACCGGTGATGCCGGAGGAATTCCTAGTCGATTACGGCATGGGCTTCATCTACATCCCGCCGGGCGAGTTTATGATGGGCAGCCCGGAAGGCGAGCCGGGGCGGTATTATGACGAAAAGCAGCATAAAGTGATTATCAGCAAGGGGTTTTATTTGCAGGAAACGCCGGTGACCCAAGGACAATGGTCATCCATCATGGGCGATAATCCATCCCACTTCAAAAATTGCGGCGGGGATTGTCCGATCGAGAGTGTTTCCTGGGAAGATGTACGGGTTTTTCTTGAGAAGCTGAATAAAAAGGCTGGATCGCATCCCTATCGCCTGCCAACCGAGGCCGAATGGGAATATGCTTGCCGGGCGGGGACAACAACGGCCTTGTATAGCGGCCCGATTGAGATTCTGGGTGAACGCAATGCCCCGGCCCTGGACCCCATCGCCTGGTACTGCGGCAACAGCGGCGTTGAATATGAAGGCGGCGACGACAGCTCGGACTGGAAAGAAAAGCAATATCCCCACAAACGCGCCGGAACGCATCCGGTCAAACAGAAAGAGCCGAATGCGTGGGGATTGTACGATATGATCGGCAATGTGTGGGAATGGTGCGCGGACTGGTACGGAGATTACCCGGATGGGCCTGTGACCGATCCGAGCGGTCTATCTTCGGGCTCGTCCCGGGTCTTTCGTGGCGGGTCCTGGTCCTTCGACGCCAGGTACTGCCGGTCGGCGTACCGCGGCGGGTACGGCCCCGGCCCCCGCGGCTACCCCCTGGGATTCCGCCTCGCGAGGTCTTACCCTTAGCCCTCTTACCCTTTCGCCCTTTGCATGAAGGCGACGGCGCGGGTAACGGGCGCGTCGGGCCTCAGCCCGCGCAGCCCGTTTCCCGCAGCCGGCGCCGGCGGGGTTGGCGCAGCGGGCGCTCACTAACAGGGCAGGGGGTTCGGGGGGACGGCAGTCCCCCCGGCGCTAGACTTATTTCAATCCATCCAAAAGGAGAACACGCCATGAAACCCCGCACCATCAAAATCTTCATCACAACCACCCTCGCCCTCCTCCTCGCCGCCCCCGCCGCCGCCCAATCCCTCCGCTGGGCCTACATTGAGTTCCCACCGGTCTTTTTCACCGACGACGCGGGCAAACCCGCCGGCAGTCTTATCGACATCGGCGCCAAGGTGCTCGACAAGGCCGGCTTCAAATGGAAAGCGGAATCCTTCCCCACCAAACGGATGATCGATTGCATGGTACGGGGCGAGTGCGACCTGTGGATCGGCCTCGCCACCCTGCCGCCTTTTAAGGACACCACGCTGGCGGGCAAATCCGACCTGCTCACCATCACCCTCTGCTCCTATTCCATCGGCGACAAGCCGCCCATCGCGAAAAAAGAAGATCTCTCCGGCAAATCGGTGATCGTGCTGCGAAGCTACAGCTACGGCGGGTGGATCCATTATATCAAGGACCCGGCCAACAACGTCCGCTACCAGGAAATTCCCGACGACCACGAAACCGCCTTCAAGATGCTGGCGGCCGGCCGTGCCGATTACCTGCTCGATTACGCCGGCCCCTCGGCGGGCGTGATCGAGAAACTCGCCATCCCCGACCTCCGCAACGCCGTCCTTTCCTCCTTCGGCGCCCGCATGGTGGTATCCAAGAAGACCCCCCACGCTGAAACCATCCTACAGCGGCTGGAGGCGGCTTACAGGGAACTGAAGGACGCTGGCCAGCTATGACAGAAAAATACGGCGACCAAAAGAACGCACGCAAGAAACCGAGCCACCTGCCGGTTTTCGATCCGAACCCCAGCGGACGGTTCGTTCACGACGTGTTGAATGAGACCGGCGTCAACGGCGTTCTCATCGGGCGGTTGGCGGTGTGGCTTTATCTTTCGTCCGAAAAAAAGCAGGCGTTTACGAAGGATATGGATATTGCGGTCACCCGGGAAGGGCTTCACCATATCCGCAAATGGTTGACGGATCGCGGGATCCGATACGTTGATCTGGCCATTGGTGGGATCAACGTGGAGCAAGCGGGACGAGTCAACGTCGATTTCATCACCCGATCATGCGATTTCGGCGATTTCAGCCCGCTTTTCGAGGATGCGGTAAAGTGCGCCGTGGAAAACGGCGACAGCATCGAGGTTGGAGAGGGTCGATTGGTGGTGGTCTCCCCGGAACATCTGACGGCCATGAAAATCGGAACCGGCGAAAAAAAAGATGAAGAGGATGCCGAGGCGTTGCTCGGGGATGCGGACATCCGAATCGATGCCGTGCGATCCCTTATCGTCAAATATCTCGGCCCGGGTACGCTGAGCCGTCTCGAAGTGATGCTGCGGAAGATCGGTCATCCTGCGGCAAAGCCCGGTTACGCCTCCCACGTCACCCGCAACACCTCCTGATACGTCGTCTCCCCCTTCAGCATCTTCTCCACCGCGTTCTCCCGCAGGGTGACCATGCCCTCGGCCTTCGCCCGCTGCCGGATGGCCTCGGCGTCCGCCTCGGCCCGGGTCAGCTTTTTGACCTCGTCGGAATAGACCAGCACCTCGTAGATGCCCGTCCGGCCATAATAGCCGGTGCCCCGGCACCGCTCGCACCCCCGGCCGCGGTAGAGGATGACCCGGCCCTTCCTATCTACCTTGAGCCCCAAGTCTTTGAGTTCCCCGGATTCCATGGCGTAGGATTCCATACACCGGGCGCAGATCCGGCGGACCAGCCGCTGGGCCAGGATGCCCACCAGGGTGCTCTGGAGGAGGAAGGCCGGCACGCCCAGGTCCAGCAGCCGGGTGACGGCCGACGGCGCGTCGTTGGTGTGGAGGGTGGAGAGCACCAGGTGGCCGGTGAGGGCGGCCTGGACCGCGTTTTCCGCCGTGTCCAGGTCGCGGATTTCGCCCACCATGATGATGTCCGGGTCCTGGCGCAGGATGTACCGGAGGATCGATCCGAAGGTGATGCCCACCGCCGGCTGGACGGCGATCTGGTTGAAGTCCTGGTGGATCATTTCGATGGGGTCTTCGATGGTGGTGACGTTGACCTGGGGGGTAGACAGCTCCCGGAGGGTCGAATAGAGGGTCGTCGACTTGCCGCTGCCGGTGGGGCCGCAGACGATGACGATTCCGTGGGGCATTTTGACGAAGCTGTTGTAGCGGAGGAGGTCTGTGGAAGAGAACCCCAGCTTGTCCAGGTCCTGGAAGAGGATGTCCGGGTCCATGATCCGCATGACCACCTTTTCGCCGAAGGCCACCGGGATGGTGGACACCCGGATTTCCACCTCGGCGCCGCCCTTGTCGGTTTTGATCCGGCCGTCCTGGGGGCGCCGCTTTTCGGTCATGTCGAGGCGGGACATGTTCTTGATCCGGCTGACGATGGCCGCATGGATGCTTTTTGGCAACTTGTAGACCGTGTGGAGGACCCCGTCGATGCGGAGCCGCACCAGGCTGATGTCCCGCTTGGGCTCGATGTGGATGTCGCTGGCCCGCTGGTCGAAGGCATAGGTGAACAGGTGGTTGACGGCGTTGACGATGTGCTGGTCGTTGGGCAGGGCGTCCACGGACTGGACCTTGACGTACTGCTCCAGGTTGCCCAGGTCGATGGAACCGTCGGAAAAATACTGTTCGGCCGCGGCGATGGATCGCTTGAACCCGAAAAACTCGTTGATGAGCTTGATGATGTCCGTCTTGGACGTCACCACCGGGTCCACCTGCATCTGGGTCACCCGGGAGATGTCGTCCATGATGTGGATGTCGAAGGGATTGGCCGTGGCCACCTGGAGGCGGCGGTCCTTGACGGCGGTGGGCAGCATCAGGTGCTTCAGGGCGAAGGACCGGGGGATGGTGGTGGTGACCAGGTTGAGATCCAGGTCCATCGGGTTGATCTTCTGGTAAGGGAAACCCCATGCCCTGGCGAGGCTCCTGTAGATGGCGTCCTCTTCCAGCGTCCCGCCGTCGCCGTCCGGCCGCTCCAGATTGAGGGAGGCGATCACGTCGATGATAGTGACCGGATTGTCGATCCGGACACCGGCTGAGGGTGTTGATGCCCGCCGTTTCTCCAGATTTTGGATAAGGATATCCTTCTTTTTCTGGATATCCATGGCCTGTGCCCGGGTGATGAGGCGGTCCTTCAACAGGATGTGCAAAATGTTGCCGGGCGACAAGGGATGGCTTTCGGATTTGAAATGGCGCACAGATCGCGGTGTCATGGCGGTATTCCTTTTCATAAAGGTATATCGTTTTCCATTCTCTGTAAATGAGATCCGTCGCCATCGTCTTGACTCTTTCCGGCATTTGTCCTATTTTTAAACAGTTATATGAGGCGTGCAGCGCGATACAAGGAATAGAATGGAAACCATGCGTTTACAGAAGTTCCTCTCCGCCGCCGGGATCTGCTCCCGGCGAAAGGGGGAGGAACACATCCAGGCCGGGGACGTGGCCGTCAACGGCCGGACCGTCACCGAACTGGGGACCAAGGTGGACCCGGCGGCGGACCGGGTCACCTTCAAGGGGGCCCCCGTCCGTCGGGCGTCGTCGACCGTGTATATCGCGCTCAACAAGCCCAAAGGCTGCGTCACCTCCTGCGATCACCCCGGCGAGCGGGTGGTGGTGGATCTGCTGGACATCCCCGAACGGGTCTTTCCCGTGGGCCGTCTCGATAAAGATTCCACCGGCCTGCTGCTGCTCACCAACGACGGGCCGCTCCACAACCGCCTTTCCCATCCCTCCTTCGACCATGAAAAGGAGTACGAGGTGACGGTGGGAAAGCCCATTCCCGACGGCGCCCTGGCCGCCATGGCCAGGGGCATGCCCATGATGGGCACGAAGACGCGGCCGGCGGAAGTCGAGCGCGTGTCCGCGGTCCGGTTCCGGATCGTGCTCAAGGAAGGGCGGAACCGCCAGATCCGGCGGATGGTCCGGAAGGTGGGCAACCATGTGACGGCGTTGAAGCGGATCCGGGTGGCCAACATCCGGCTGGGGGACCTGCCCGAGGGCGGATGGCGCCACCTGACGGCGGCCGAGCGCAACGGGTTGTTAAAGGGGGCGGGTTTGCATGATTAGGTCGGCATGGTTATCGTTTGGAAAATTGTTATTATTGGAAAGGAGATCGCCATGGCCGAAAATCGCCTGATACATGAAAAAAGCCCATATCTGCTCCAACACGCCCACAACCCCGTGGACTGGTATCCGTGGGGAGACGAGGCCTTCGAGAAAGCCCGTACGGAAGACAAGCCGGTCTTTCTGTCCGTTGGCTACGCCACCTGCCACTGGTGCCATGTCATGGAAAAGGAATCCTTCGAGGACGACGAAGCGGCAAAGGTCCTCAACGACACCTTCGTTCCCATCAAGGTGGACCGGGAGGAGCGCCCCGACATCGACGCCGTCTACATGGCCGCCTGCCAGATGCTCACCGGCAGCGGCGGGTGGCCCCTGACCGTCTTCATGTCGCCGGACAAGCGCCCCTTTTTCGCCGCCACCTACCTGCCCAAACGGAGCCGGTTCGGCCGGCCGGGCCTCATCGAGCTGTGCCAGCAGGTGGACCGGCTTTGGAAGGAGGAACGGCCCAAGCTGACCGAATCCGCCGAGCAAATCTCGGGTCACTTGGGCAAAGCCTTCACTTTCAAGGACGGCGCCCCCCTGGACGCCGGGTTGCTGGATGCCGCCTACACCCAGATCGAGGGCGGCTTCGACGCCCAAAAGGGTGGGTTCGGCCCGGCCCCTAAATTCCCCACGCCCCATAAAATGCTGTTTCTGCTGCGCCATTACCATCGCACGGGCGAGGAAAAGGCCCTGGAGATGGTCCGGAAGACCCTCACGGCTATGCGGATGGGGGGCGTCTGGGACCACTTCGGGTTCGGCTTCCACCGCTACTCCACGGATCGGAACTGGCTGGTCCCCCATTTCGAAAAAATGCTCTACGACCAGGCCCTCATGGCCATGGCCTGCCTGGAGACCTTCCAGATCACCCGGGACCCCTTTTTTTCCGGCATCGCCGAAGACATCTTCACCTACGTGTTGCGGGACATGACGGATGAGGACGGCGCGTTCTACGCCGCCGAAGACGCCGACAGCGAAGGCGAAGAAGGCAAGTTCTATGTCTGGACCGTGGACGAATTCCGCCAGGTGCTGGGCGAGGAGGAAAGCCGCCTCTGGGAGCGGGTCTTCAATCTCACCCCTGAAGGCAATTTCGCCGAAGAGGCCACCGGCCGGAAGACCGGGGCTAACATCCCCCACCTGACCCGCCCGTTTTCGGAGTGGGCCGCGGAACTGGAGACCGACGAATCGTCCCTGACGGAACGCTGGGAGGCGGCCCGGCAAAAGCTCTTCGACGTCCGGGAAAAGCGGGTCCATCCTCTGAAGGACGACAAGGTGCTGGCGGACTGGAACGGGATGATGATCGCCGCCATGGCCCTGGGGGGCCGGGTCCTCGACCGGCCCGACCTGACGGCGGCGGCCCAGAAGTCCGCCCAGTTCGTGCTGCGGAAGATGCAGGACGGCGACTACCGGCTGCTCCACCGGTATCGGGACGGAAAGGCGGGCATCGCCGCCAATGCGGGGGATTACGCCTTTGTCATCGACGGTCTGCTGACCCTCTACCGGACCACCTTCCTGGCCCCCTACATCCAGCAGGCAGAAGCCCTCCAGAAGGTGATGATGGACGATTTCTGGGACGACGCCGCAGGCGGTTTCTTCCTCACCGCCGAAAAGAACCACGAGCTGCCGGTGCGGCCCAAGGAGCTGTACGACGGGGCCACGCCCTCGGCCAATTCCGTCGCCCTCCTCAACCTGCTTCGGCTGGGCCGGCTCACGGGCGATCCGAAGTGGGAGGACAAGGCCCAGGCCCTGACGGCGGCGTTTTCCGGGACCGTCAAGAGCCATCCGTCGGCTTTCACCTATTTTCTGCTGGGACTCGATTTCAGTTTTGGGAAAGCCCGGGAGGTGGTTATCGCCGGCGAGCCCGACGCCGCGGCCACCCGGGCCATGATCGAGGCCCTGGATGCGGCCTATGCCCCCAACCAGGTGGCGCTGCTCAAAACGGGCCGAAACGGCGAAAAACTCGCCGAAATCGCCCCCTTCACCGCCGACCTGTCGCCAAAGGAGGGCGCCGCCACCGCCTACGTCTGCGCCGACTTCGCCTGCGGCCGACCGACCCAGAGCCCGGAAGAACTCGCGGCCCAGATCGGATGACAACAACCCCGGACATCGGGGCAGAGGCCGGATCCCGCTTTCCCGCCTTTGTCCCTCTGTCCCTTTCTCTTCAAAGGAGCTTCACCCATGTCCACCCCATCCCCCCGAAACATCGCCCCCGACGCATTGCGGGAATACTTGTCGGCCCGCCCGGAATCGAAGTACCTGCTGGTCGACGTGCGCCAACCCGAGGAATACAGAGAGGACCACATCCCCGGCGCGACCCTGGTCCCGGTCCATGAACTGGTGAAACGGTTTGACGAATTATCCGGGGATCGGGACCTGGTTTTCTACTGCCGTTCGGGCGGCCGGTCCCAGGCCGCGGCCCTGATGGCCGCCGAAGAGGCGGCTGCGGAACGGATCTACAACCTGACCGGCGGCATCATGGCCTGGGAAGGCAAGACCCTGACCGATTTTCCACGGGTTCAGGTGTTCGAAGACGTTGACGATCCGGCCGCGGCCCTCCGGACGGCCATGGACCTGGAAAAGGGCGCCCTTCGGTTTTACCAAATCGCCCTCCGCTTTTACCGGGTCGCCCTGGAGCGTTCCGGCGACGGCGCGGCCGCCGATGTGCTGAAGGAACTGGCCACGGCCGAACGGGCCCACGCCCGGACCGTCTACACCTACTGGGCAAAGACCCAAGGCGACCCGCCGGCGTTTGACGAACTGTTCGACGCTTTGGAGGGGAAAATTCTGGAAGGGGGCCGCCCGGTCGAAGAGGCCGTGGAGGCGCTGAAAGAGATCGAAACCGACGGCTTTCTCCGCTTGATGGAGGTCGCCCTGGATATCGAATACGCCGCCTACGACCTCTACCGGGTCATGGCCGAACGATTCGAATCCGAAGAGGCCAAAAAAGCCTTTACAGCCATCGCCCAGGCGGAGAAGGGGCACATGCGGAAGATTGTTGAGGCCATTGGGATGCGATCTGGCGGGTAAGGCGAGTTTCGAAAGGAAGGTCCCAACAATAGTCCGACGCCCTGGCCGCCCCGCCTTGGGTTGAAACCCCAGGCTCAATCATTCAAAACCGGCTAAAAGCCGGTTCGGATTGGAAACAGCCTTTTGGAATGAGGTGGTAACGGTTTGAGATAACAAAACAGTAAGGTTTTTGAACTTATTTTTCCCTTTTGTTACGGTGTGATCGGTGATATGTCAATGGTAAATATCGCAGACTCATGAAAAAAGGGAGGAACTATGGAGATCAAGGGGAAGAATGTCATCGTGACCGGCGGGGCCCGGGGGATGGGCCGGCAGTTTGTACTGGACTTTCAGGAAAAGGGGGCGAAACCCTTTGCGCTGGACGTGCTTCAGGAGAACCTGGACGAACTGGAAAAGGAAAAGGGAATTCCCGGCCGGGTGGTGGATGTGACCGACGAAACGCAGGTGGAAACCTTTTTCAACGAGTACACGTCCCAGTACGGCCCGCCGGATGTGCTCATCAACAACGCCGGCATCACGGCGGACGGGCTCTTTGTCCGGAAAAAGGACGACGGCATCAAAAAGTTCCCCATGGCCAACTGGAACAAGGTCGTGGCCGTCAACCTCACC
>CAYPCE010000019.1:0-4249 GCA_964409085.1 uncultured Desulfobacteraceae bacterium
CAGATCAACCAGGGACAACTGCTGCCGGTGGATGTGATCTACATCCAGCGGCACCAGTTGCCCAGCGAGGTGATCTCCCTGGGACCGGACAACTGGTTCGACCACATCCAGCGGGAGCGGTGGGAGGAAAAGCAGACGCTGAGCCTGAAAGGCGGCGACGAGAAACGGCTGGAACTCAACCCGCTGTGGCTGCGGCACACCCGGTTTCTGGTGGTTTACGCCGACTTCAAGGATGTGGACGCCCCCTATTCCCAGCAGCTCATCCTGGATGAAACCGCCCACAAGCGGCCGACCGTCCAGGTGCTGCCCCGGTCCATCGTGATGGGCGAACCCCAGGGGAGCTGGCTGTCGCCCTGCCTGGGGTGGTTTTGACTCCGGAACAGACAGAATAAATGGGAGAACGGATGGCGTTATGAGAAAATGGATGCTTGTGATGGCAGTGCTGGCGGCGGCGGCCGTTCCCGGAACGGCCGCCGCCGAATTGGGGTTTCTGGTGGGCGTCCATCCGGGCAGCGTCCTCTACAGCGCCGACGTGGACGGCTACACCGTGGCCGACAGCCGGATCACCGAGGAACTCCAAAGCCCCCTCAGCACCCTCCCCACCCTCAGCGCCGGTTTGGCCTGGGAGGCGGAATGGGCTTACATCGACCTGACCGGCGGAGTCGGATATCTCTACAATACCGTCTTTTCCGGTTTCACCTACGGCGGGGATCTGGCCCTCCGCTTCAAACTCCCCATCGAGACCCTGACCCTGGGGCCCCACATCGGCCTCATCCGGCTGAAGCCCGACTGGGACGGGGACGCCGACGTCTCCCTTTCCGATACGACCGGGACCGTGGCCGGCCTGGGGGTCACCGTGGGCACCAGGCCCATGTCCGTCAGCGTGTCGATGGATTACCTGGATGCCTCCCTGGATGCGACCGTCGACGACGGATCGGGAGCGGCGGCCGGCGACCTGGACCTGTCGGGCGCGGCCCTCCAGGTCGGCGTTATTTTCCGCTTCTGATCATGACGGCGTGGTGGGTTCCGGCCGCCGGGGGCGCGGCGGCGATGGGGCTGATCCTCGCGACGGCGTGGTGCGTCCTCCGGCGGCGGGATCGGCGCAACGCCGGCCCGGAACCGGAGGAGAGGGCGCGCCTCCATGAGCAACAGTTGGAGCTGGAGGTGCTCAAGGACAATTTCCTGGCCAACACCAGCCATGAACTCCGGACCCCGCTCAACGGGATCATCGGCATCACCGATTCGCTCATAGAGGAGGCGGCCGGCCCCCTGTCCCCCAAGGTCCGCGACAATCTGTTGCTGATATCCGGGTCGAGCCGGCGGCTGCTGCGGCTGATCAACGACATCGAGGATTTCAGCAAGCTGAAGCGCGACGAAATGACCCTCGAATACGAGGCGGTGGACCTGTTCCAGGTGACGGAAAAAGCGCTTCAACTGACCGAAGGGCTCGCCGGCGACAAGCCGCTGGCGGTCATCAACGCCGTTGACAAGACCCTGCCCATGGCCCACGCCGATTCCGGCAAAATCGAACACATTATCTACAATCTGGCGGGCAACGCCATCAAATTCACGGACAAGGGGCATGTCCGGGTGGCGGCCCGGCAGCCATCGGCGGGCTGGCTCGAGGTCCGGGTGGAAGACACCGGCATCGGCATCGTCCAGGAAAAGATCGATGTCATCTTCGAGCCGTTCCGGCAATTGGAGTGGCACGAAAACCGTCAGTTCGACGGCGCCGGGATCGGACTGGCCATCACCAAGAACGTGATCGAACTCCATGGCGGCCGGATCTGGGTGGAGAGCGAATCCGGCAAAGGCTCGGCGTTCATCTTCACCCTTCCGGCGGCCAAAACCCCGGAACGGCGGGAAGGGGAGGCCGCATCGCCGCCCGCAGAATCCGCGTCTCCTCCGGTCGATATGCCTCCGGCGCCGGCGGATCCGGCCGAAGCGCCATGCACGGTGGAACCCACGACAGAGATCCTCGCCGCCGCCGCGGGTGCGGCCTTCGACGGGGTGCTCCAGATCCTGGCCGTGGACGACGACTTCACAAATCTCCAGGTCATCGCCAACCTGCTGGTGACCATGGGCGACATCCGGCTGACCAAGGCCCATAACGGCCTGGAGTGCCTGGAACTCATCGAAAGCGGCTTCAAGCCCGACTGCATCCTCCTGGACGTGATGATGCCCCTGGTGTCGGGGTTCGAGGTCTGCCGGAAGATCCGGGAGCGCTACAGCCTCGCCGAGCTGCCCATCATCATCCTCACGGCCAAGAACCAGACCACCGACCTGGTCAAAGGGTTCCAGGCCGGGGCCAACGATTACGTCACCAAGCCTTTTATCCGGGACGAACTCATCAGCCGCATCAACACCCACATCCGGCTCGTCCGGACCGTCCAC
Source organism: uncultured Desulfobacteraceae bacterium (assembly GCA_964409085.1). Taxonomy (GTDB): domain Bacteria; phylum Desulfobacterota; class Desulfobacteria; order Desulfobacterales; family JAABSP01; genus JAABTD01. The sequence continues at coordinate 2,395 of CAYPCE010000019.1, forward strand.
GACCTGGCCCGGACCACCGCCGAACGGGAGGCGGTCAACCGGGAGTTGGAGGTGGCCCGTCGGATCCAGATGAGCGTGCTGCCCGGGAAGTTCCCCCGGGACCGGGGGGACTTCGACCTCCACGCCGTCATGGAACCGGCCCGGATGGTGGGCGGCGATCTGTACGATTTCTTTTTCCTGGACGACCGGCGGCTGTGTCTGGTCGTCGGCGATGTGTCGGACAAGGGCGTGCCGGCGGCCCTGTTCATGGTGACCGCCAAGGCGTTGATCAAGGTGCTGGCCGACCAGCCCAAATACCATGACCCGGCGATTCTCATGGGGGAACTCAACCGGGTGCTGGTCCGGGACAACCCGAGGGACATGTTCGTCACCCTGATCATCGCCGTGGTTCACCTCGACTCCGGCGAGGTGGTCTACGCCAACGGCGGCCATGATCCGCCCTTTTTACTCACGGCGGACGGCGGGGTCCGCCGCACCGATAGCCGCGACGAACTGGTGGTGGGCGTACGGAAGGGGCTGGCCTACCACGAACTGACCCTTTTTTTGCGGCCCGGAGAGGGGCTGTTTTTCTACACCGACGGCATCACGGAGGCCCGGAACGAGAAAAGGGAGCTGTTTTCCGGCGAACGGCTGGAAAGGGAGCTGGGACGACTCGCCGGCCTGCCGGCCGAAGGGATCGTGGACGGCGTCATGGCCGGCGTCAAGGCCCATACCGGGGATCATCCCCAGTGGGACGACATCACGATGCTGATGATCCGCTACACCGGCGGCTGATGATCAACTTGCCCGGATCCGAAGCCGCCGGACAGTGAAGACGCATGCCGTTCAGGGGGCCCGGCTCAAGGGGCGAATGGAGGAAAGATGGAACTCGAATCCAGGGAAACAGACGGGGCATTGATCCTATCGGTGAAGGGGAGCATGGATGCCGACAATGCCCATGAATTCGAAGCCTTTTTCCAGGAGCGGATCGGCGGCGGACACCGCGCCGCGTTCCTCGATATGGGCGAACTCGACTATATCAGCAGCGCCGGTCTGCGGGTGGTGATGAAGATGGTCAAGAAGGTGGAGGCCACCGGCGCCGACATCGGCATCATCGGGCTGCAGGGGGTGGTCCGGGACGTGTTCAAGGTGACGGGGTTTCTCTCGCTGTTCAAGGTGTACGAAACGGCGGAGGATGCCGGCGTCGCCGGCTGAAGGCCGTCATTTCCCAAATGAACGCCCTGACGGACATCACCCTTCCCGCCCGCCGGCGACACCTTCGACGGTTCGTCGACGGGGTCACGGATGCCGCCGACAAGATGGGGTACACCCCCGAAAAGGTAACAGTGATCCGGTTGGCCGCCGAAGAGGCCCTTGTCAACGTCATCAAGTACGCCTACCCTGACGGCGACGCCGGCGACCTCCGCCTCCTTTGCGCGGCCGACGACGCCGGCCGGTTCGTCATCGAAATCGACGACGACGGCGCGCCCTTCGACCCCCTGGCCGGATCGGGGGACGAGCTGTCCTCCCGGATCGAAAACCGCCAGGAGGGCGGGGTCGGCATCTTTCTGATCCGGAAGCTGATGGACGATGTCCAGTATAAACGAAAAGACGGTCGAAATGTCTTTCGGCTCATCGTCGATCCGCCTTCCGCCGCTGTTCCTTCCACGACCGCTCAATAGCGGTCTCACGCCTCGGCGCTGGCCGTAAGATCCGAAATGGCCGCGACCATCTCCTCCCATAAATCCGGATAAAAGGGACCGTGCCCCAGTTCGGGCATCATCAGCAGCCGTGCATCCGGAATGGCCTCCGCGGTGTCCCGGCCGTGTTCCGGCGGGACCACCGTGTCGCATTCGCCGTGGATGACGAGGGTGGG
>CAYPCE010000019.1:4349-29605 GCA_964409085.1 uncultured Desulfobacteraceae bacterium
TCGGCGGCCATGTCCGACAGGGTGTAAGGCGGCTGAACCGGTCTTCCCATGGCCGCGTCGGCCATGAGCCGCTCCAGGTCGGGCAGCCCCATCTGCTCCATTTTGGAGGAGCGGCCGTTGTCCCGGTTGTCGAACCGGACCACGAAATGGCCGGCGTCGGCCAGCATCCGGCAGAAGCGCTCGGGCCAGGCGATCATCTGGGTGGCCAGGCCGATGATGAGGATCAGCGGCCGGCCGGAAGGGTCGCCGAAGGTGTCGTAGCAAAGGTCGATGCCGGTGTCGGTGGTGAGGTGCATGGGGATGTGTCCTTTCGTTCTGAAATGGTAGGGGCGGATCGTCTCCCTGATCTCATTTTTACCGGATGGGGGATTTGGACGGCCCCGCCGCCAGGAGATAGAGCATGCGTTGCCCGCCTTCGAGCCCGAGCAGGTCGGCGGCGTCCGGATCGTAAAACGCCCCGATGCCGCAACAGGCCAGTTCCAGGGCCGTGGCGCCGAGATAGACCCGGTGGCCCAGCCGGCCGGCCGTCAACATGGCGTAGCGGTATCCACGGGGCCCGCAGGACGCATCCAAAGCTTCCAGATCGGCCGTGAAAAAGACATGGCAGGCGGCGTTGGCCAGCCATTCCTGATCGAGGCAGATCCGGGTCATTTGGGGGATGAAACGGCCTTTCCGGGACAGCGTCCAGGCCTTCTTTTTCCGGTCCAGCCAGTACAGGCCCGGTTCGACCCCGGACGCCTCGCCCGCTAAAAATCCCACCGACAGGGCATCGTCGTAAGGCGATGCGGTGGGTGCGCTCAAGAACTGCATCAGGGCCGAGAGTTTTGCCCGATCCATGCCGCGGGGAACGAAATTCCGTCGGGATCGCCGGAGGAGGACCGTGTCCGTAAACCCCAGTTCGGGCTTGGCGGGTGATTCGTCGGGTGCATGGAAGGCCCCGTCGTCCGCCGGGTGATCCGGAGACGGCGGCGGCCCCGATGCGTCTGTCGACGTGAGGGCATGGATTTCGTTGAGCAGGGGATAGTCAGTTTCTCTGGCCGCCGTCCGGCTCGCTTCAGGCTGCACCGGCGGCAGGTCCTCCGCTGGGGCGACCTCGCCGAAGACCGTCGCCTTCACAAGGCAGACTTCCCGATGGACATCGATCCCCAGCAGCCGGTTGACCGCGTCGTCGTCGAAATCATAATCCGCCGTCACCGGCAGCGATTGGGATTGGACGGCCAGGGACAAACTTTCCGCCAGGTGGCCCGAATCCAGCAGGTGGTACCGATAGGACCGGTCCCGGTATTTCCAGGAAGAGCGAAAAAAAATGGCCGTGATGAAGAAGAGGAGGCAGGGATCGTCGTTCCGGTTGAACCCGCCGTCCCGCAATCGCGTCAGGGTATGGCGCGCCGCGCTGTAATGGTACAGGCCGTCCTCGATGCCGGGTATTTTCTGGATCGCCGCGTAGAGTTCCGAGGGATAGAGGCCGCCGGCCGAGGGGACGCTCCGGTGGAAAAACTCGCCGCCCGGCACCCGGCTTCGGGTGGTCAGGCCGGCGGATAGGGAAAGGATCCGACTCAAGACCGGGAGGGTTATCCCTTGGGGATCGGCGGGACCGGGATTCGACCCCAACACCGCATTCAGGGGCGCTTGAGGCCCCTGAACCTCCCTCGGCAATTCCACCCGATCCAGTCCCTTATAATCCTTGTAGGGATTGGGCTGGTTGGACCAGTCGAGATAATGGCCGCTGAGCTTGTTCCGTTCGTAACTCGTATGTTCGTGGTATTGCCAGGCGGATTGGATCATGGGGGCCTCCTTGTCGGATTTTATACCAGGATAACAATCCGATTTTCACCGGTCAATTATCAATCGATTCCGGGGTCCAACGGGGGCGCCATGAGGCGCATTGGCAATTGACAAGTGCACCGTCCATTGATAAATTGAAATCTAACATGAATTCTTTAGGGGAGAAACCCATGCACTGCGAAACCGTTCGCAGCGCAGCCGCGGCCGCCGCGACCGTCACCGTCCTGGCGATCCGGCGCTGCTGCTGACCCACAGAACCCACAACAGCAAACGAAAACGCCACGGACCGGTGACCCGGACCCGCGGCGTTTTTTATTTGAGCCCCGGGCCGGAAGCCGCCGGGGCTTTTTGGTTGCGCACCAGGAGGTCGTCATGAGCAATGAACCCATCATCCAGTTGGCCCAGCGCATGAACCAGCTGCCGCCGTATCTGTTCGGCATGATCAATCAGCGGAAGGCCGAAAAGCGGCTCCAGGGGGACGACGTCATCGATCTGGGCATGGGCAACCCGGTCGATCCGACCCCGGAACCCATCGTGGACAAGCTGACCCAGGTGGTCAAGGACCCCAAGAGCCACCGGTATCCGGTGGCCGGCGGCCTGCGGAACCTGCGTCGGGAAATCGCCAAACAGTACGCCCGGGATTACGGCATCGAGGTGGACAGCGAGGCCGAGGTGATCTGCACCATCGGTTCCAAGGAGGGCATCTCACACCTGGGGCTGGCCATTGTCGGCCCGGGGGACACCATCCTGGTGCCGGCCCCGGCTTTCCCCATCCACATCTACGCCGTCACCATCGCCGGCGGCAACGTCATCCGGTTCCCCTTGAGCGACGAGGAGACCTTCGTCAGACGGATGGCGGAGATGTGCGAATCCCTCACCCCCCGGCCCAAGGTGCTGATCCTCAACTTTCCACACAACCCAACGGCCCAACTGGCGAGCCTGGATTTGTTCCGGGAGATCGTCCGGCTGGCCAAGAAATACGGGTTCATCGTGGTCCACGACTTCGCCTATTCCAAGATCACCTTCGACGGCTACGTGGCCCCCAGCTTTCTGCAGGCGGAGGGGGCCCGGGACGTGGGGATCGAGTTCGGGTCGTTTTCCAAATCCTACAACATGGCCGGCTGGCGGCTCGGGTACGGGGTGGGTCACCCCCAGATCATCCAGGCCCTGGCCAAGATCAAGGGGTATTACGACTACGGCATCTTCTCGCCCATCCAGATCGCCGGCATCGTGGCCCTGCGGGACTGCGAACCGGACATCCAAAAGCAGGTGGAAATCTACCAGAGCCGGCGGGACGTCCTCTGCCGGGGCCTGGAGAACATGGGATGGCCGGTGGACCCGCCGGGCGCCGGGATGTTCGTCTGGCTCAGGATTCCCGAGCCCTACAGTCGGCTGGGCTCCATGAAATTCGCCATGGAGATGATGGAGCGGGGCAACGTCTCCATGGCGCCGGGCATCGGGTTCGGCCAGGAGGGCGAAGGGTATCTGCGGCTGGCCCTGGTGGAGAACGAACACCGGATCCGGCAGGCCCTGCGCCAGATGCGGCGGTGTTTGCCGGAGATCGAGGCGATGACGGCGGCGGCCAACTGACCGGACAGTCGGTAGATTTTTGCGCCCCCTTCGGTGTGCTATTGACGGAATCCCCATAATAGGTGAGCACCATGCCACCATTTTTTCCTTGCCGGCGGGCATTGGTTTTGTGGTGTTGCTGCGGATGATATAGGTCTTTACGGCGCATCAAGCGCGAGAAGAGCGGAAACTGTGTTATCTCGGTTCCCGGACGATGGTGCCGTCGGAAAGGTTGGCCGGTTGTCCTGGACCAGTTGACAGATGAGCTGCCGTCTTCTATGGTTTCCGGAACCCGCCACCGGGCGGGACAAGCCGATCCGATCGGAAGGGAGAGGGGGATGGTATGAAACGGGCGATGATTCTGTCGGGCGGCGGGGCCCGGGGGGCGTTCCAGGTGGGGGTGTGGCAATATCTCTCGGAGATCGGCTGGCGCCCCCAGTTGATCTGCGGCACGTCGGTGGGCGGGATCAATGCGGCGGCCATGGGCTGCGGGATGACGGTGGGCACCATGACCCGCCTCTGGAAGAGCTACAGCCGACACCGGATGTACCGGATGACCCTCCACAAGTTTCTGCTCACCATGGGGCAGAAGGATCGATTCCATTCCATGATGGACACCGCGCCGCTTCGGCGGATTCTGGGGGAGACGCTGGATATCGAATCCCTCCGGCGCTGCGACATGGAGATCCGCGTCACGGCGGTCAACATGCGCACCTCCCGGATCCGGTATTTCAATCAACAGGAGATCACCGTAGACCACCTCCTGGCCGCCTCCGCCATGCCCCTCATATTTCCCTGGCAGACCATCGACGGCGATCCGTACTGGGACGGCGGGGTCATCGCCAACACCCCCCTCCAGCCGGCCCTGGACGGAGGGGCCGAGACCATCGTGGCCGTCCTTCTCTCCCCCATCGGATGCCGGCCCCTCCCGCTTCCCCGGACCCACCGGGATCTGGCCGAACTCGCCTTCGAGCAGTTTCTGGTCGGGTCCTTCCTCGTGTCACGGGAACAGCCGGCCGCGCGAACGGCTCGGATTCTCACTGTTTGTCCGTCGAACCCCCTTGGTTTCAAATCGTTTCTGAATTTCGACGGGGCCCGGGCCGAGGCCCTGATCCGGGAAGGATATCGGAACGCCCGCGCCCAGCTGGGCGACTTGTGATCGAGATCGGCCTGTGAGGAAAAACGGCGGTGACGATCGGAAACCGCGGTCCGTCAGCGGACCGGGGACCGGGAATAGACGTCGTCGGACAGCGCCGATCGGGCCCCGGCGGCGAGTTGATGGTAACCGGCGGCGGCGATCATGGCGGCATTGTCCCCGCAAAGTGAAATGGACGGGATATGGACCGAAACCCCCTCTTCGGCCGCAGCCCGCTGGATGCGTTCCCGCAGCCGGACATTGGCCGCCACGCCCCCGACCAGCGCGAGATGGCCGCATCCTTTTTCACGGACCGCCGCCAGTAGCTTTTCCACCAGCACCGCCACCACCGCCTCCTGGAAACCGGCCGCGATGTCGGGGATCTCCCGGGGCCAGCCATCGGGGCGATCCCGCAGGTAGCGGCTCACCGCGGTCTTGATGCCGCTGAAGCTGAAATCGAAGCCCGGCAGCCGGGCGCGGGGGAACGCAATCCGTTCCGGGTCTCCCTGTTGAGCGGTCTGTCCGATGATTCCCCCGCCCGGATACCCCAGCCCCAGCATCTTGGCCACCTTGTCGAAGGCCTCCCCGGCGGCGTCATCCCTTGTGCCGCCCATGTGGGCCAACCGATCGTAACCACAGACATGGTAGAGGCTGGTGTGGCCCCCGGAGGCCAGAAGGGCGACGAACGGAAACGGCGGGGGATCCGATTCCAGGAAAACCGAATGGATATGGCCGGCCAAGTGATCCACGCCGGTCCAGGGAAGCCCCCGGCCGGCGGCATAGGCCTTCGCAAAGGAAAACCCCACGAGCAGGGCGCCCACCAGTCCGGGGCCCTGGGTGACGGCCACGCCGTCGATGTCCGCCGGTTCCAGTCCCGACCGGTCCAGGGCCCGGGTGACGACCGGAACGATCATCTCCAGATGCTTTCGGGAGGCCAGCTCCGGCACGACTCCGCCGTAGGGATGGTGGATTTCCGTCTGGGACGCGACCACGGATGACCGGATCTCCCGGCCGTCCGATACCACCGCGGCGGCCGTTTCGTCGCAGGAGGTTTCGATCCCCAGAACGTTCATTTGCGGAATGCCGGTCTCACCGTTTCCCGGTGCGATTCGTTCTCGGCGCTCAGGTGGGGCATGGGGGATGGGTGGCACCGCCACGGGCGATCCATCGCAGCAGCCGTACCAGAGGATTTCCCGGTTTTGTCCCTTTTGGGTTCCGGGCCGTTCTCTCTGTTTGGGGTCCCCTTGGGCTCGGATGTTTCGGTTTCACCGTTCGCCTCGCCGGTCCATCAATCGGTCCACTGAAATCGCCGGGTCCCGTGTTTCCGTTCCGAGATCTCTCCGATTACGGCGGGGGCTTCGTTCATGGCCTGGAGCCGCATCATCACGTCCTGGGCGGACGCCTTGGGCACAACGGCCACGAGCCCAATGCCGTTATTGAATGTCCGCATCATCTCGGCATCCGTGACATGACCGGCGTTCTGGAGGAACCGGAAGATCGGGGGCATCTCCCAGGAATCGCGATGGAGGGTCACACTGCACGCATCGGGGATGATCCGCGTGATGTTCTCCTCTAGCCCGCCGCCGGTGATATGGGCCAGACCGTGGATGGGGAGGTCGCGAATAAGGCGCTGTACCGTTTCGGAATAGATCCGGGTGGGGGTGAGGAGGGCCTCCCCCAGGGGCTGCCCCAGGTCGTCCACGTATGCGTCCACCGTCAGGCCGAGGGCGTCGAAACAGATCCGCCGGACCAGGGAAAACCCGTTGCTGTGGAGGCCGGAAGAGGGGACGCTGATGAGTACATGGCCCACGCCGATTTCGGAGCCGTCGATGATCTTGGCATTGTCTACTATCCCGACGGAAAAGCCGGCCAGGTCGTACTCGCCGGGGGTGTAGAAACCCGGCATCTCGGCGGTCTCCCCGCCGATGAGGGCGCAATGGGCCTGGTTGCACCCGTCGGCAATCCCCTCGACGACCTGGACGGCCACCCGCGACTCCAGCTTTCCGGTGGAGAGATAGTCCAGAAAAAAAAGCGGTTTGGCCCCCTGGACGGCAACATCGTTGACGCACATGGCCACCAGGTCGATGCCCACGGTGTCGTGTTTGTCCATCATGAAGGCGATTTTGAGCTTGGTCCCCACGCCGTCGGTGGCGCTGACCAGCACCGGCCGTTCGATATTGGCGACATTCAGGGAAAACAGTCCACCGAAACCGCCGATTTCCCCCATCACACCGGACCGGGGGGTCCGTTTCGCAATCTCTTTGAACCGGCGCACCAAATCACCGGCCTTGTCAATATCAACGCCCGCGTCTGCGTACGTAAGGGACTCCGACATGAAAACTCCTGCTCCATTCTATCTTATGCACCGGCATCTTGCGCATCGTGCGTTCAAATTCAAAATATCATTGAAAAAAATACCCTGTCACCAGGCAAAAGTCAAAACAAATTTTTGACATCCTCGCAGGCTTGTTGTAAGTAATTCTGAAATTTGAATTTTCGTTCCGACGAACGTGCGGGTCCGCCGATGGAGGGCCGGCCGTTTTGTCATCCCATGAGGGGAACCACCATGAGCGCCACATTTGCCCGACTCGATCGACTGCCGCCGTACGTCTTCACCAAAGTGAACCAGATCAAGATGGAGGCCCGTCGCGCCGGCGAAGACATCGTCGATCTCGGTATGGGCAACCCGGATCTGGGGACCCCGCCCCACATCGTGGACAAACTGGTGGAGGCATCCCAGAAGCCCCACAACCACCGGTATTCCGCCTCCATGGGCATCACCAAGCTCCGCATGGCCATCGCCGACTGGTACAAACGCAAATTCGATGTGGACATCGACCCCGACACCGAGGCCATCGTCACCATCGGCGTCAAGGAGGGCCTGTCCCATCTGATCCTGGTGACCATCCGGCCCGGGGACGTGGTCTTCGCGCCCAACCCCACCTATCCCATCCATCCCTATTCGGCCATCATTTCCGGCGGGGATGTGCGGGGCATCCCGACCGGTCCGGGCGATGAGTTTTTCGACAACCTCATGCACGCCACCCGGCAGACCTGGCCCCGGCCCAAGATTCTGGTGCTGTCCTACCCCCACAATCCCACCACCGAGGTGGTGGATCTGGACTTTTTCCAGAAAGTGGTCGACTACGCCAAGGAACACGACATCCTCGTGATCCATGATTTCGCCTATGCGGAACTGACCTTCGACGGATACCAGGCCCCCAGTTTTCTCCAGGCAACAGGGGCCAGGGACGTAGGGGTGGAATTTTATTCCCTGTCCAAAAGCTACAGCATGCCCGGATGGCGGGTGGGGTTCTGCGTGGGCAATCCCGACACCGTGGCGGCCCTGCGGCGGATCAAAAGCTACCTGGACTACGGCATCTTCCAGCCCATCCAGATCGCCGCCATCATTGCACTGAACGGCCCGCAGGATTGTGTGGCCGACATCCGGAACACCTATAAAACCCGTCGGGACAGCCTGATCACCGGTCTCAACCGCATCGGATGGGACATCCCCAGCCCAAAGGGCACCATGTTCGTTTGGGCCCGGATTCCCAACAAATATCGGCACATGGGGTCGGTGGAGTTCTCCAAAATGATGATCCGGGAGGCCCAGGTGGCGGTCTCCCCCGGGCTCGGTTTCGGTGAGTATGGGGATGATTATGTCCGTTTCGCGCTCATCGAAAACAGCATGCGCATCAACCAGGCCGTTCGGGGCATCAAAAAAATCATGTAGGGAGTTTCTGTATGAAAGAGATCCATATCGGACTGCTCGGCTGCGGCACCGTGGGCACGGGCGTGGCGAAGATCCTCCTCGGTCGGTCGGACCTGATCGAAAGCCGGGTGGGGGCCAGACTGACCCTGAAACGGGTGGCCGACATCGATACCGAGACCGACCGCGGGATCCGGTTCGACCCCGGCGTCTTCATCAACGATGCCTGGCAGGTCGTGGATGATCCGGGTATCGACATCATCCTGGAAATGGTCGGGGGCAAGACCCTGGCCAAAGACCTGATGCTGCGGGCCATCGACAACGGCAAGCACGTGGTCACCGCCAACAAGGCCCTTCTGGCCGACCACGGCAACGAGATCCTCGGGGCCGCCACCCGCAAAGGGGTCGAAGTGGCCTATGAAGCCAGCGTGGGCGGATGCATGCCCATCATCAAAACCGTCCGGGAATCCCTGGTGGGCAACCGGATCAGCGCCATGACCGGCATCCTCAACGGCACCTGCAACTATATTCTCTCCCGGATCACCGATGAGGGGATTCCCTTCGAAACCGCCCTGGCCCAGGCCCAGGCCGAAGGGTTCGCCGAGGCCGACCCCTCCCTGGACGTGGACGGGTTCGACGCCGCCCATAAACTCGCTATCCTCAACGCCCTGGCCTACGGCATGGCGATCAATCTGGACGACATCACCATCGAGGGAATTTCCACCATCACCCCCATGGACATCACCTTTGCCCGCCAGTTCGGGTACAAGATCAAGCTGCTGGCCATCAGCAAGCACCGGGGCGACGCGGTGGAGGCCCGGGTCCATCCCACCATGATCCCGTTTTCCAACCCCCTTTCCAACGTCAACGCCAACCTCAACGCCGTCACCGTGACCGGGGACGCCGTGGACGACATCATGCTCTACGGATACGGCGCCGGCATGCTGCCCACGGCATCGGCCGTCGTCGGGGATGTGGCGGACATCGCCCGGAACCTTCTCTCCGGGGCCACCGGCCGGATTCCCCTGTTCAGCTATCAGCCGGACCGGATCCAGCAGATTCCCGTAATGCCCCTGGACGAGATCACCATGAACTATTACATCCGGTTCGCGGCCATGGACCGGCCCGGCGTGCTCTCCAAGATATCGGGCATCCTGGGGAAACGGGACATCAGCATAAAATCGGTACAACAGAAGGGCCGCCAGTCCGAAGGAACGGTGCCCATCGTCATGATGACCCATGAAGCCCGGGAGGCCGATGTCAAGGCCGCCCTGTCGGAGATCGCCGCCCTGGACATTGTCGGAGATTCGCCGGTTTTGATCCGGATTGAAGATGAAAACGGGGACGAGGAATCATAGAAAGCAACGACCATGCACATTGTCTGTTCGGATATGGAGGGGGTCTACACCCCGGAGATCTGGATCGGTGTCGCTGAAAAAACCGGCGTTCCCGACCTGCGGCTGACCACCCGCGACATCTCTGATTACGATGTCCTGATGAAAAAACGGCTTTCCCTCCTTGCGGAACACCGGATCACCATCGACGATATCCAGGCGGTGATCGCCGCCATGGATCCCCTGCCCGGTGCCCTGGATTTTCTCAACTGGCTCCGGTCCCGGATGCCCGTGATCATCGTGTCGGACACCTACACCCAGTTCGCCGGTCCGCTCATGGAAAAGCTGGGATGGCCGACGCTCTTCTGCCATACCCTGACCATCGGATCCGACGGCGCCGTTCTCGACTATAATCTGCGCCAGCCCGATGCAAAACGGAAAACCGTCCACGCCCTGAAAGCGCTCAATTACGACATTATCGCCATCGGCGATTCCTACAACGACATCTCCATGCTCCAGGATGCCGATATCGGGATCCTCTTCAAACCGCCGGAGACGGTCACAGCGGAATATCCCGATTTTCCGGTAGCCCGAGACTACGCGGCCGTCCAGGAACGGATCAGCCGCCTGCTGGAACCCTGATGCCGGACGGTTCTTTGAGATGATCACCCACCGGACGTCCTACCGGGTCATTTACGGCGACACCGACCGCATGGGGCTGGCCTACCACGCCAACTACCTCCGCTGGTTCGAGATCGGCCGGTCCGAACTGTTCCGTCACCTGGGACTGACCTACAGCGAGATCGAGGAGCGGGGTGTCTTCCTGCCGGTGTCAGAAGTTTTTTGCAAATTCATTTTTTCGGCCCGGTACGACGATTTGATCATCATCGAAGCCACCATCGATCCCGCCGTCCGGGCCGGGGTCAAATTCGACTACCGAATTTTGCTTCCGGACGGGGACCGTCTACTGGCCAACGGCTACACCAAGCACGCCTTCCTGGACGCCAGGGGCAAGGTGGTGCGGCCGCCCGGCTTTTTCACGGCCCTGCTATCCGCCGTTGACGCCTGACCCATCCTTACAGCATCTACATTCAGAACCTTAACTTCCCTTCCTTTACGAAGTCCCCTCCCTGTGTTATCTTGGGTGGAAAGATGTGACGAACGCGCTTACCCGGATGGCACGAATATCTAATCAGAAGGAGGGACGCCATGCACGACAAACAAGCACTCTGCGATAAAATCAAAACGATCTACCCCGATATCGGCGAATGCGGCATCGACGTGGACGTGGATTGGGAGGACGCCCAGAACTCCTATGTGGTGGATCTGAAAAAGGACAACCAGGCACTGAGACATTACCTCTCCGAAGAGGACGCCAACCTGTGCATGGACGGCAAACAATGCGTCAGCCTGGGCCTTGAAATCGCGCAGCTTCGGGACAACATCCAAAACCGGTAGCGCCCCGGCGGCGCCCCCATCCCGTTTTTGATTTTCCGGGCGGATCGAACCCCCTTCGATCTGCCCGTTTCTTTTCCACTCCGCCAGTTTCACCGGCATATCGTCGTTGACAATCCCGCCTGAAAAATATAATCAAAATTTTGATCACATTTGAGAGCGGAACAGATTTTATCTTCTCATTATCGGGACAACAACCACATCCATGCGCCACCCAAACGGTCCGGCTTCAGAAAAGCGCCCCGCCAACCATACCCGCAAGGCCTACCTGGGCATCCGGAACATGATGTTCCACAACGACATCGGGCCGGGGCAGAAGATCGCCTACCGGGACCTGGCCGAACGGCTCGGCATGAGCCAGACGCCGGTGATCCAGGCCCTCAAATGGCTGGAATTCCAGGGCCTGGTACGGCACGAACCCAACCGGGGCTATTATACCGAACCCGTCAGCATCCCCGAGGTGGAAGAGATCTATGAATTCCGGGAGACCATCGAGCTGGCGCTGCTGGGGAAAACCCTGAAGACCATCGACGACGACGGACTGCGCCGCCTAAAAACCGCCCTGGACGCCCACCACGAGGCGGCCCGGGAGGTCTACCTCCACGACCGGCTCCTCAAAGACATGGAATTCCACCTGACCCTGGCCGAATTTTCCGGCAACCGGGTTCAGCAGACGGCCCTCCGGAACCTCTTCGATCTGCTCTATCTGAAATACGGCGGGTCCATCCTCTTTTCCACCTCCATGGAGCGGGCCGACCAGGACCATCAACGCCTGTTCGCGCGCATCGCCGGAAGGGACGTTTCCGGGGCCCGCGCCGTCCTGTCCCGCCACATCCGCAATGTCCGGGATCATGTCCTGTCGGGGCTGAAGAAAAAACACCGGGAACGAACCGGAGCATCGCTGTGATGCCAACACCGGGGGGCTCCTATTCAGGCCCTGCCGGCGGAATGGGAAACAGCAGCCGAACCGCCGTCCCCCGGCCCGGTTCGGAATTGAGACTGATATAGCCCCGGTGCCCCCGGACGATGCCGAGAACCGCCGAAAGGCCCAGCCCCCGCCCCAGGAATTTGGTGGTGAAAAAGGGCTCGAAGATGCGCTTTCGCGTGTCGGCGTCCAGGCCACTTCCGTCGTCCCGGACCTCGACGATCACGTACCGGGCCGCTTCGAAGGGCGCGTCGTAGTTGGCCCATACCTCTGAAACGGTGTCGGGCAGGAACGCCGCGTCCCCGGTTTCGATGCCGGTGGAAATGACAACGGTCCCGCCCGCGGCAACATCCTCAATGGCTTCGGCGGCATTGAGCACCAGATTCATCACCGCCTGCTGAAGCTGCGACGGATCACCCATGATCGTCGGCAGATCGCCCCCGGGTCGAAAATCGACGTGAACATGCTCGGAAACGGCGGCGCGGATCAGTTCGGCGATCCCCGAAATGAGTTCGTCAATGTCCATCTGATGGGCGACGGGGCGCCTCTTTCCCGCATAGGTCAGCATCTGGCGCACAATCTCCACCGCCCGCTGTATGGCCTTTTCCGACTGGGTCAGGTTGAGCTGCACGGCGGGATTTCCCCGGGTCTCCACCTTGGCCAGTTCAATGTTGCCCAGGACGATCATCAGGATATTGTTGAAATCGTGGGCGATGCCCCCGGCCATGACGCCGAGGCTCTCCAGCCGCTGGGATTCCTGGATGCGGCGTTCCATGCGGAAACGCGCCGCTTCGGCCTTTTTCCGTTCCGTGATGTCCCGGGTGCCGCAAATGATCTCCTCGATCGCTTCCGTGGCCGGGTTCCGGATCGTCTGGCTCCGGGTCTCCACCCATACATAGTGTCCCGCCTTGTGCCGAAGCCGATAGGAAACCGTGTAAATCCCGCGGTCATTGAGGATGGTCTTGTGACTTTTCCGGATCGCTTCCAGGTCTTCGGGGTGAAAGAACCGGTAGGCATCCTCGCCGACCAGATCTTCGGGGTCGTATCCGATCAGGCCCCGGCAGGCCGGGGAGGCATAGGTATACACGCCGTCCGCGTCATGGGTGCTCACCATGTCCGTGGCGTTTTCGGCGATCAACCGGTATTTTCGCTCACTGGCGGCCAGCCGTTTTTCCGCCCGCCGGAGGGCTACCGTTTTCACCAGCAAAACGACCGTGAACAGGACAAACCCCAGCGCCGCCGCCAGGCCCCACCCGATGGCGGCGCGATGCCGATGGAAAAAGGAATCCGGACGGAAGGCGACGATGCTGTCGCCGGGCAACCGCGATGCCGGGATTTGGAATCGCCGAAGCTGCCGGTCGTCGAACATGAACCGGTTGGGGCTGTCCGTAGTCACCGGCAGGGCATCGGCCGATGCACCGTCCAGGACGCGCATGGCCAGTTTGGCCGCGGTTCGGCCTTGCTCAAATCCGCTCACCATCATCCCGCCCACGACCCCGCTGCCGAGCATGTGGTCCCAGCTGTTGTAGATGGGCACGCGGCAGTGCTCGCGCATGAGCTGCATGCTTTCGGATACGCTGAGCGATTCCCCGTTCCGGTCCCGCTGGAAGGTGAGGTAGAGGAGAAGATCGCCCGGCCCCAACTGGTCGAGGGCGGATGCCATTTCCTGGATGGACAGATTCTCCAGAAAAAGAAAAGCGACCCGGTCGCGGTAACGCGGCAGGATGCGCCGGAGGCGGTCCCCGATGTGCCGGCCGGAGACGGTGGCGTCGTTGACCACCGCGATGCGCCGGGCGTCGGGATGCAGCGTCAGGGCCACGTCGAGGGTGGACTTGAGATCGAAATCCTCCACCACGCCGGTGACGTCCGCGTGGCCGCCCAGCAGATCCTTCTTATAATCGTTCACGCCGCAAAACACCAACGGAATGTCGGGGAACAGATTCTCCCGGCAATCCAGGGCGAACTGAAGGGCGTTGTCGTCGGTGGTCAGCAACAGGCGGGGTCGGCGGTTTCCATATTTGATCCTGTAGGTTTCACACAGGCTCTGTCGATACGCGGGACCGTCGACCCGCTTTGTATCCATGTATTCCACGACCGTCTCCACGCCCGCCGGTTCGAAAACGCTTTTCAATCCGGCCTGGATGCGGGCCGTCCATGGGTATTCCGCATGATAGGAATGGAGCACCAGTACCGGAACCGGCTCCAGGGCCGTCCCCTGGGCGCGAAGCGCCGGCATCGCCAGAAAAAACGGTAAGGCGGCGAGCAGGCAGCAACGGCTGATGAATTTGATCGCAACCATGAAACCGGGCTTCCGATCCAGAATACGTTTCGATTAAGAAATCGACGGCGGGTCCCGCCAGGGCCAGGACCGCTTGACGGGTTTGAGCATCTCCCGGACCGCCGGTCCGTTCCGGGCAAGGAAAATCGACAGCTCCTCCACCATCCGTTCGGGCAGGTCCATGCCGCTCCGCCCGATCAGATCGGCGAGGTCCGACGCCGCATCGATGATCCGGTCATGGGCGTCGGCTTCCGTCTTGGACACATGGGGCATGGTCCGGGCTATTTTTTCCCTTTGAGGGCGGGTTTTTCAGCGGCGGACGTTTTTTTCTCCCCCTTTTCGCCGGCCGGCTTGTCCGGGTCCGTTGCTTTGGGCCGGCTCCCGGCGGCCGGCGGGGCCTTGATCCCTTTCAGGATCTTGACCACCTCCGGGCCGTTTTTAGCCAAAAAGACCGACAACTCGTCGACGGCGGATCCGGCGAGATCGATCTCCGTCGCTTCCGCCTTGATGAAGGCCGCCAGACGCTCCGCCGCATCCAGCATTTTGTCGTAGGCCTCGGCCTCTTTTTTGTCGTCGAAGACCTTGTCGAGTTCCACGCCGTCCCGGACCACGATATACCGCGTAATCACCGCCATGATGCTCTATCTCCCTTCGGATTGCACGACTCGGGTGGAGTAAGATCGAATCTCAAAAACAAATCAGGCGGGGAACGTCCTTCCCCCGCCCGATATTCGACTAAATGCTTGAAATTGTCAAGGCGACCGTTCCAGGTCAGAATTCCGATATCATCCGGAACAGATGGACCGCCTCCGCCAGTCCGATGGCGTCGTCTCCATCAACATCCGCCACATGCGGCCCCGGGTTCACCGCCATGCCGGCGCAAACCCGGAGGACCGCCACCACATCCGCCAGGTCCGGGAGCATGGTGAACTCAAAGGCCCCGATATCGGGCCGGTCGTCCCGGGCGATGCCGCGCTGGTCCTCGGCCGGCGTGCCCGCAGCGGTCCCCGCGTCAATGGCCGGACTTCCCTCCGTCAAGGCCATGGTCGGCGTCGGCCCGCCGTTGTCGGCCGGATCTTCCAAAAGCGGGTCGGCGACGACGGCGGTCGGCGTCACCTTGCCGTCGTCGGGCGTTCCGATCTGGTTGAACCGCTCCCCGGGAAACTGGAGATTGCCGCCGCCGTCCGCGTCGGCCGTCCGGTTCATCTGGTAATTGCCCCAGTCCCGCACGGACTCATTGTAATAAAACAGATCATTTTGCAGCGAGACGGCCGCGCCCCCGGCGGCCTGAATGCCGCCGCCGTGGAACCATGCATAGTTGCGGGCAAAGGTGCAGTTCGTGACGGCGGCCTCTCCCAGACTCAGGACCAGACCGCCTCCCATACCACCGTCATCGGTGACCCGGTTGCCGGCAAAGGTCGAATTGACGACTTCGATCTTCCCCAGCGCATACAGCCAGGCCCCGCCACCCTGTTTCCATCCGCTGTTGTCGATGAAGGCGCAGTCCGAAATCTCCACATTGAATTCGCTGTCGCCCCTGTCATGGTCGTCCTCGAGATGGTATAGGGCCCCGCCATGTCCCTCCACGCCGCTGGCGCCCGAAGCGCTGTTGTTTACGAAAGACGATTTTTCGTAGGTCGCCCTGATGCCCTTGTTGTCCGCCACCGTTACCTTCAACGCCCCGCCTCCTCGGACCGAGGCATTGTCTTCGAAGATTGAGCCGCAGATATGGACCCGCTTGTTGGAATCCGGATTGTAGTCGTTGGTCACGCCGTCCAGATGGATCGCGCCGCCATGCCCCCGGACGACCCCGCCGGCGGCATCGTCAACAGCGGCGTTGCCCGAAAACCGGCTGTTGAAAACAAACAGGCCGGTGGCAATGCCGCCGAAGGCGCCGCCGTTGCCAGCCCGGTTGTTGATGAACTCGGAACCCGACATCACCGTTTCAAACGCATTATGGACAAAAACGGCCCCGCCCTGATTGTCAACCGTATGAATGTCCGTCGTGGCATTGTTCTCGAAAGTGGCGTTAATGATGCGGACCCGGGTGCCGGGATGCCCCGCGTAAAGGGCCCCGCCCGAGTGGTTGTCGCCGCCGGGCGCCTTGGCGTTGATGATCCGGATGTTCTGGAGGGTGACACTGATCGTTCCGACCGTGTCGGGGTCATGCCAGTCCTTGAAAAAAATCCGGGTCCGGTTCCCTCCGTCCAGCGTGATCAAGCCTTGCCCGTCGATCACCGTATCCGCGGTTGCGCTGAGGCGCAGTTCAGCGGAAATCGGAATGGCCATCGGACCGGGGCCGCAGTCGAATGTAATGTGGCCGCCCCCTTCCAGGGCGGCCCGCAGTCCCGCTTCACTGCAATCGGCGACAACGGTCGGATCGACGAGGGCGGCGGGCTCGACCGGCGGGACGCAGATCTCCAGCCCGCTGCCGAATCCCATGGCGATCGCCGGAAAGGCGACCGCCATCGCCGACAAAAAAAAGAACCGTCGAATCGCCTTTCGCACGGAACGTCCGTTCATCACCGCCTGCCTTTCCGGCGCCGCACCGGAGGAAAAATTGCACATCACGATTAGAATTCGAACGATTTTGCCCGATACGCCTTGAGGTATTTCATGCAGAAATCGTCCCGGCCCGCCAGGGTCTCGGCAGCGGTGATGCAGGCCATCATCCGCTTGTCCAGCGGGTTGACGATGGCCCCGTCCAGCCCCTTGGCGATGGCCATGACCATGAGGGTCTGGTTCATGAACTTCCGGGCGGGCAGGCCGTAGGAGATGTTGGAGAGGCCGCACATGGTGTGGACGCCCTTGAACCGGGTCATGATCTGTTCCACGGCGTCGAGAAATTCCACCCCGTACATTTTGTTGGTGGAAACCGGCTGCACCAGGGGATCGACATAGATGTCGTCCAGCGGAACATTGTTCCTGACGAGGCTGTCGATGAGCCGGTCGGCGATGGAAAGCCGCTGCTCGGTGGTCTCGGGCATGCCCTCGTCGCTCATGCACAGGGCCACTACCTTCACTCCGGAGCCGGCCACGATGGGCAACAGCTTGTCGTATCGGTCCTTCTCCAGGGAGATGGAGTTGATCATTGCCGTGCCCTTGTGGACCGACAGACCCGCCTCGATGGCTGCCGGATCCGGGCTGTCGATGCAGCACGGGCGGTCGGTGGCTGACTGGGCCGTCTCCACGAGCCATTTCAGGTATTCCGCCTCCTTGCCCACGAACACGCCGGCGTTGACGTCAATGTAGTCCGCGCCGTTGTCCGCCTCCTCTTTGGCCACCTGGGCAATGGCCGCCGCGTCCCCGGCCTCGATGGCCGCGTTAATGGCCTTCCGGCTGGCGTTGATCAATTCTCCCACGATAATCATTCAAGACCTCCTTTGTTTTTCATATATGCCATTTTCCACGGCATTGTCACGCATTGCCTTCTTTTCCATGCGTTTTCCACCAATTTTCGGCGTCTTTCAGGTTCTTAAAATCAAACAAGCTTTCCCCGAATCTGTCCAGGAGGTCGGCTTCAGAATTTTGGAGGCTGCTTTCCAGGAACGGCGACATTGGGCCAAAGCGCTTGTTGATCTGTCTCTGAATGATTGCAGCCCTTCCTTCCTGTCTTCCTTCCCGCCTTCCTTCTTGTCTTCCTTCTTGCTTTAACCTCTCCGCAATAGTCATGGCGTTCCTCCTTGCGTTGGCGTTGTCGATCACGTCCACGGCCCGGTCGATGGAATCTTTGGCGTCGTCCCTGGCGTGATAAGAGTATCGAAGCGCCCATTCCAGGAATTCAAGCTGGACTGTTTGATCGTCAATGGTCGAAAGATATTCCATGGCCTGCAACAACTTGTCCGGATAATCCTTGTCAAAAATGTGCTTCATTAAATACAGCACCACGCCTAAAGCCATGCCGTCTTCGAGGAGCAATTGCTCGTCGGGATGGTCGGCAAGATTGTAAAGATCGTAAGAAAAATCGGGAATGTGCCGGGCCATGTCCTCGCCGCCGTTTACAATGGCGGCGAAGGCGCCGGGCGTGTTCCACGCTTTCTTTCCGTGATACAGCACCGCCGGAATAATCACCGGCAGTTTTTTGGCGTCCGGATGCTGATCGAGGTATTCCCGCCATAAATTTACCATATAGCACAACAACCGGAAAACGATCCAAAAATCCGGCGAACTCTGGTGCTCAAACAGAATGTACAAAAACGCCGGTTCGCCCTTTATCTTCGTCCGGTAAACAATGTCCGAATGCTTTTCCCTCAGCTTTTCATCCACGTAGCTCCGGTTGTTGAACGCGAGGGTCCGAAAATCGATTTGATCGACGATCTTTTTGGGGAAATATCGCCTAAAGAAGCTCTTGGCCACTTCCTTTCTCTGAAACGCCGATTTAAAGGCCGCGTCGTGCGGGCCGGTGGTTTCTTTTTCGAACTCGGCGTCGATATCGGTCATGGGGTCTTCTCCGGGGTCGTCAGGCATGAACTACAAGGATTTGGGATAAGAAAGGATTGATCCTTTTCCCTAAAAGGCCGGGACCAGAATATCACGAATGGACGGAACCGCGCCAGACCAAAAACGCGCCGGCAATGTCGGGGGCCGCAGCGCCAATAAAAAGGGGGAAGCTTCCACAGTGCCGGGTCGCTTCCCCCCGATTTTTATCAAACATCAACCTTACTGAACCCCCGCCGCCCCCCGCAAAGCGTCGATGGCTTCTTCAAGCCCTTTTTGCAGTCGTCTCCGATGTGGAGCATCAATATGCGGCCGGAACCCGAGACTTAACCGAGATGTGAATGGCGTCGGCTTTTGAATCGGCCGATCATTTTGCATCCTGCCTGACTGAACGTATTGAACAACTCCGGAATGATGCAGGTAGGCCTGATACGACCGGAGCATGTTTTGCAACTCTGATTCATCCATATTTTGAAGCGCGTCGGCAAGGGCGGTGTTAGTGCTTTCCTTAAGCTCCTTCTTGCTATCGTCTTCGAATCATATGGTTTTGGACTTCCTCTATGCCCCCAATTCCTCGACACAGGCCGCCAACAGCCGCCGGGTCAGGGTCTCGGCCAGGGATTTCCGGTAGTCCGCCGACGCCCGAAGGTCGTCGATGGGCGCTATATTAGCCGCCGCCGTTTTGGCCACTTCGGCGAGGGTCGCCTCGTCCGGTTTCTTTCCGGCCAGGGCGGCTTCGGCCGCCGTGATCCGGATTGGCGTCGGCGCCACCGCGCCCATGGCGGTGCGGGCCGCTTCGATTTTGTCGGGGCTTCCCTTCAGCCAGACCGCCACCGAGATGATGGAGCACACAAAGGCCGTCCGCTGACCCATGCGGGTCCGGCGGGCGGCTTCATCCGGCCCCGGAACCGGAAAACGGATCTCAGTCAGGACGGAGCGGGGCGGCAACACCGTCGCCCCCGGCCCCAGGAAAAATTTGTTGACCGGCGTGGACTCCTCTCCTTCGGCGGTCCGCCAGGCCACTTTGGCGTCCAGCACCAATAGCGGCGGCGCCGTGTCGGCGGCCGGAGAGGCCATGCAGAGATTGCCGCCCACCGTGGCCGTGTTCCGCACCTGGGGCGACGCCATCTGGGAAACGGCGTCGGCCAGCACCGGGGCCTTCTCCCGGATGACCGGCGAGGCCAGGATATCGGACAGCCGCGTCGCCGCGCCAATGACAATTTCGTCGCCTTCTTCCCGGATGCCGTTCAAGGCTTTCACGCCCCGGATGTCCACGACGTTAATGCCGTCGGCGAACCGCCACTTCCCGCCCCGGATGGCCGGGATGAAGTCCGTGCAGCCGGCCACGACCCGGTATTCTCCTTCTATCCCCTTGACGAGCCCCAACAGGTCGTCCATGGTGTCGGGCCGGTGGTAGACCAGGTCCGGCAGGGCTCTGGATCCGATGAATTGGTTCATGATCTGTTCCCCCTCTCTCCCGTTCTTACCACCAGTCGCCGGCGTCTTTCCGCCGTTTGGCTTCCTGGATGGCCTTGACGATGTTCATATAGCCCGTGCACCGGCAGAGGTTGCCCTCGATGCTTTGACGGATGGTCGCCTCGTCGAGTTCCCCGCCGTTGGCCTTCTGGATCAGCGAATATCCGGTCATGAGCAACCCCGGCGTGCAGAAGCCGCACTGCATGCCATGCAGATCCACAAAGGCGTCCATGATCGGATGCCGATGATCGCCTCTCATGAGCCCTTCCGTGGTGAGGATGTCGGCGCCGTCGGCAGCCGCGGCCAGCATCAGGCAACTGTTGACCGGTTCGCCGTCCATGAGCACCGTGCAGGCGCCACATTCCCCCTCTTCGCAGCTCCGGTGGACGCTGGTCAGCTTCAGTCGGTTGCGCAGCACCTCCAGCAGCGTCTCCCCGGCGTCGACCTCGAGGTCGACGCCCTTTCCATTGATCGTGTAATGAACGGTGATGTTCATCTATTGGTCTCCTTTTTGTCCCGAACTATCGCTTGAGCCGCAGTTCAAAACAATCCTGGTCATCCTTTCATCCTGACAATCCCGGTTCAGACGTTTTCACCCACGCCCGCACCCGTTCCGGCGAGGCCGGCGCATCGTCCACCAGGATGCCGAAGGGCGACAACGCATCCTCGACGGCGGTCAGAATCACGGCCTTGGAACCGATGATGGGCGCTTCTCCCATGCCTTTGGCGCCGGTTTCCGAAAAGGGCGACGGCGTTTCCAGATGGGCGATCTCGATGACC
Organism: uncultured Desulfobacteraceae bacterium; assembly: GCA_964409085.1. GTDB lineage: Bacteria > Desulfobacterota > Desulfobacteria > Desulfobacterales > JAABSP01 > JAABTD01. The sequence continues at coordinate 25,236 of CAYPCE010000019.1, forward strand.
GGCGCCTCCACGGCGGTGGGGATCAGGTATTCGGCGAATGAGGTGTTGAGCAACTGGCCGTTCCGGTCGTATTTCAGCTCCTCGATGAGGGCCTCGCCGATGCCCTGGACGATGCCGCCGTGGATCTGCCCGTCGATCACCTTTTTGGAGATGACCGTGCCCGCATCGTGGACATGGGCGTATTTGAGGATCTTCGTGACGCCGGTCTCGGTGTCCACCTCCACCACGGCGATGTCGGCCGAGGTGCAGAAGGTGGTGTAAGACGATCCGCTCTCCGGCGTGGAGGGGCTGTACCAGGTGGCCGTCACGCTCAGGAGTTGCTCGTGTTCCAGCAGCACCTCCTTGGGGAGACCCCGGGGGCCGGGAAAGAAAAACGCCTTGTTGGCGAACTCCGCGAAGGTGAGCCGTTTGTCGGGGTCCTTGCCGCATCCGATGACGCCGTCGGCGATCCGGATATCGTCGGCCGTCGTGTCGAACATGGCGGCCGCGAACCGCGCCGCCCTGGCCCGGAGCTGTTTCGCGGCCTTGGCCACCGCGCTGGCCGGCCAGACCGCGCCCCGGCTGGAGAGAGGTCCCTGGCCGATGGTCTCCGAGGTCACGGGCCGAACGTACACATCCTCTTTTCGACAGCCCAAAATGCCGGAAACGATATTGACGTGGCTGATGTCCGACCCCTGGCCGATCTCGGTCCGGTCCGAATCCACCTCCACCGTTCCGTCCGGGCAGATGGCCACCCGGGCCTGGGTCAGTCCGCCCATCTGGCAGTTGGGCACGGCCACGCCGGCGGGCTCGATGGAGGTCACGATGCCGATGCCGACATAGCGGCCCTCCGCCCGGCCCTTTTCCTGTTCGGCCCGCCATTTCTCCACATCGACCATCTCCAGGGCCCGGTTGAGGGTGGCGGGATAATCGCCGTTGTCCAGCACATAATTATTGATGGCCTTGAAGGGGAACTCGTCTGGCTGGATGAAATTCTTGAACCGGATCGCCTCCGGCGTCATCTTCAGCTCCCGGGCCACGCGGTTAATCACCGCTTCGATGAACTTGATCCCCTTGTCCTTGCCGTACCCCCGGTAGGCGCAGTAGAAGGATTTATTGGTGACCGCGCCGATCCCCTCGATGTGCATCCCCTTCCACTTGTACATGTTGCAGGGCGATGAACAGGCCGGAAAGATGGACAGGGCCGCGATCCCTTTCTGGGTGGACTCCACCCCCAGGTCGTGGGTCACGGTGGCCCGGAGGCCCAGCAGGGTCCCGTCGTTCTTGACCGCCACCTCCCCTTCCCAGGACACATTCCGCTGATGGGGGCCGGTGACGATGAAATCCCGTTGGGGCTCGAACCATTTCACCGGGCGGCCGGTCAGCTTGGCGGCCAGGGCCACCACGTTTTCCTTCCACGCGTGGATCTTCAGGCCGAAAGCGCCGCCGATGTCCACGGCGTTAATAGAAACCCGGGCCTCGGGCAGCCCCATCGCCGCTGCGATGTTGTGGCGCTGCAAATATGGGGTCTGGAACGATCCCCACATTGTCAGATTCCCTTTTCTCCGGTCATACTGGGCCACGCACCCCCGACCTTCGATGGGCAGGCCGGTGACGCGGCCCTCCCGATGGGAGACCGGAATGACTCGATCCGCCTCCGCGAAGGCCGCCTCGGGATCGCCGAAATCGAACTTTAGGTGAACCTGCTTGTTGTCCGGCCAGTCGTCGTAGAGCTTCGGCGCGCCGGGTTTCAACGCCTCATCGGCGCTGGCGACCACCGGCAGCGGGTCGTATTCCACCCGGATTTTGTCGGCCGCGATCCGGGCTGTCCGTTCGTCTTCCGCCACCACGGCGGCCACCGGCTCCCCGTGCCACCGGATCTTGTCCGCCGGCATGGCGTAGACCTCGGCCAACCGCCAGGTCCAGCCGGGCGATGTAAAATTGGCCTGAACCGGCAGCGGATTGGTGTGGGCCGCCACATCCGCGCCGGTGATCACCTGGATCACCCCCGGAACCGCCTCGGCTTCCGAAACATCCAGCCGAACGATCCGGGCGTGGGCGTGGGGGCTGCCGACGAACACCAGATGGGCCATGCCCGGAAAATCGAGATCGTCGGCATACTGGCCCCGCCCCGATATGAGTCTGTGTTCTCTGCTTTCCATAATTTTCTCCGAAAATTTAGGTTAAGGGTGATAGGTGAAGGGTTATGGGTAAGAGGTGATGGGCTATGGGTTAACACCCACATGCCTTTTACCCACCACCCATTACCTATTGCCTATTACCTCTTACCTATCGTTTCCATTCGTATCCCGATACAACTGCGCCGCCATCTTCGGTCCGAGCCACAACGACGGCAGCAGGATGAAGCCGACGGGGACGGCCGTGATGACGATGAAGGACTGGAGGGCCGAGATGCCGCCTTCTCCGATGAGCAGCAGGACGGCGGCCACGGCGCCCATGGCCACGGCCCAGAAGACCCGCACGGCCGTGGAAGGATCGTCCCGGCCGGTTACCGCCATGGAGATGGTCAGGGCCATGGAGTCGCCGGTGGTGGCCAGAAACACAATAATCAGGATCAGGAATGCCGGCACCATCAGGGCCGCCATCGGCATCTGCTGAACAATGGCCAAAAGGGCCGCGGGCAGGCCGGCCTCGGACAGGGCTTTGGAAACCGAGCCCGGATTGGCCAGTTCATAATGGATGCCGGAACCGCCGAGCACTGAAAACCAGAAGTTGGTGACCAGGGGCGCGATGACGGCCACGGCGACGATGATCTCGCGGATCTTCCGTCCCCGGGAGATACGGGAGATGAAGACCGCCATCATGGGGCCGTATCCCAGAAACCATCCCCAGAAAAAGACCGTCCACCAGCCGAGCCAGCCCTCGTCTCCCCGGTAGAGGGAAATTACCGGAAATTCCTTGATGTAGGTCCCCATGCCCGTCAGGAAAGAATCGATGACGAACTCGCCGGGGCCAATGAGCATGATGATGGCCATGAGGATGATGGCCAGGATCACGTTGAACCGGCTCAGGAGCTGGATGCCCCGGTGCAGGCCGGTGATGGCGGAAATGGTGTACACCATCACCAGCAGGATGATGATGATCAACTGGGTGAAATAGACGTCTGGAATGCCGAAGAGTTCCTGGAGGGCGAAGCTCACCTGAAGCCCCAGAAACCCGATGGGGCCGATGGTGCCGGCGGCCACCGCGATGATGGAGGCGGCGTCCACCACCACCCCCAGCCAATTGTGCATGATTTTTTCGCCGAAGATGGGATAGAGCAGTGCCCGGGGCTTCAGCTCGAGTCCTTTATGATAATGGACGTACATCAGCACGATAGCCGAAAGAGAACCCAGGATGGCCCAGGCCAGAAATCCCCAGTGCAAATAACTCTGGGCCATGGCCGGCGCGATAGCCGCCTCCGTGGCATTTTCGATTTCGCCGAAGGCCGGCGGCGTGGACGTAAAATGGTACATGGGTTCGGCCGCGGACCAGAAGACGCCGCCGCCCGCCAGCAGAGTGCACATGATGATGGCCACCCAGCGGAAGGTGGACATCTCCGGCTTATCCAGATTGCCGATCTGGACATCGCCGTATTTGGTGCAGGCCACGCCCACGCTGATGAGAAATGTCAGCAACAACAGCACCTGCCAGTACGCGCCGAAATAATTGCAGGAAAACGCAAAGGACGCGTTGACCGCCTTGGAGACGAAATCGATATTGATCAGGGCCGCGATCACGAAAATCACGACGATGCCGCCGCTCAGCCCGAAGACCGGCCAGTCGATGTCCTTGTCCAGCAAATAACTTTTTTGATCGCTCATGGGTGGAAATCCTCCTGAGGGTTGGGGTAAAATTTATGCGGATTCTTGCGCTCTTTGAACCACCGCGTCGATTCGGCTCTCCTGATCCTCGGAGAGCAACGGTTCCGCCGGGTCGGCCAGCAGGGCCAGCACCTTTTCCTCGCAGACGGCAAACATGTCTTTTCCGCCGTCTTTCTGCCAGAGATCCCAGTTGCGCCGTTCAAAGATCTCCGGAATCCACAGCTCTTTCTTGAAATTTTGGAAGGTGTGGGGATGGGCCAAGTAGGTGCCGCCGGGTCCCACGCCTTTCATCGCATCCAGGGCCAGATCGGTTTCGCCGATGGTCACTTCCCGGGCCATGCGCCGAATGCCGGCCATGCACTCGTTGCAGAAAATCAGGTCCGGATAGTCCACCACCAGATCCATGTCGAGCTGCATGCTGTCCATGACGTCGGCGATCAGTCCCGTGACGGTTCCCACCATGCCGGTCTCGAACCCGGCCTGGGCGTCGATGACCTTGCTGTCCCGCAGCATGGACGGCATCCGGATGGGCAGGTCCAGGGACCGTCCCATCTGGGCCATGGCCAC
>CAYPCE010000020.1:0-29168 GCA_964409085.1 uncultured Desulfobacteraceae bacterium
GCCTGCATGTCCGTGGGAAAACCGGGATAGGGCTGGGTTTTGATATCGACGCTGCCGATTTCGTCGGGCCCCTGCACCCGGACCCGGTTTCCATTGGCTTGGACGTCGGCGCCCACCAGCCGCAGCTTGTCGCTGATGGCCACCAAGTGGGCTGGCTCGCAGCCGCAAATGGTCACATCGCCTCCGGTCAGTGCGGCCGCCACCATGAAGGTGCCGGTTTCGATCCGGTCCGGGATGATGGCCACCCGGGTGGGATGAAGGGCCTCCACGCCGGTGATGGTCAGCACCGAGGTACCGGCCCCGTCGATCCGCGCGCCCATCTGGTTTAGGGTGTCGGCAAGGGCCGCCACCTCCGGCTCCCGGGCCACGTTCCGGAGCACGGTGACGCCCTCGGCCAGCACCGCCGCCATCATCAGGTTTTCGGTGCCGGTGACGGTGGGCATGTCGAAATAGATCTCCGCGCCGTGGAGCCGGTCGGCGGTCGCCTCCACATACCCGTGCTGGAGATCGATTTGGGCCCCCATCTGGGCCAGCCCCTTGAGGTGGAGGTTGATGGGCCGGGCGCCGATGGCGCAGCCGCCCGGCAGGGAGACCCGGGCCTTTTTCAGGCGGGCCACCAGCGGGCCCAGCACCAGGATGGAGGCCCGCATCTTCCGCACCAGGTCATAGGGCGCCTCGGGATTGGATAGGCCGCCGGCGTCGAGGGTCACCCGGTGCCCTTCCCGTTGCACATCGACGCCCAGATGGGTCAGCAGGCTGCAGACGCTGTTGATGTCCTGAAGCTTGGGGACGTTGTCGTAAGTGGACTTCCCGTCCGCCAGCAAGGCCGAAACCAGAGTGGGCAGCGCCGCATTTTTGGCCCCGCCGATACGGACCTCCCCCGTCAACCGGCGTCCGCCCTCCACAAGTATTTTGTCCATGAGAATCCGCCTAAGCCATAAAAAAAGCGCCCGCCCCATGTGGCACATAGAGCGGGCGCGGACGTCATAAGGTAACCGTGAGATCAGTGGTGGCCGTCGCCGCCCTTCCCCTGCATGGTGTCCACAACCGATTTGAGGATGCAGAAGGTCATGCCGAGCCCGATGATGCTCAGGGCATACCAGAGGCCGCCATGGAAAACCATGTGGCTCATATCCCATATCCACTCAAACGAAAACGGGAACATAATCGATTCCTCCTTCTTTTATCCGGCCTGCTGTTCCACCGGGTTCAGCTCGGGTTCCTGGGGAAAGATCGGCAGATATCGATGCGCGATGGCGATGAGGATGGCGCCGTAGGCCACGGGCAGGATGGTGGTGGCGACTTCCTGCCAGCTGGGCGCATACATGAACCAGCTTTCAAAGGGCAGCACCGGCACCGCCAGCACCTGGAGGACCATGACCCACCGGTTGACGCAGACGCCGATGACCGCCAGCACCGCCGCGATCATCAAGGTCGCCTTATTCTTTCGCCCGGCCGGGGTGATCAGAATCAATGCCGGGACGAGGCCGCCGAGGACAATCTCCAGGAAAAGAATCCAGAGGCCGTACAGCGGATTGTTGGAATAAAAATCCATGAAGGCGAAGCCGGATTCGGGGACGGTCACCACGGCCCAGTACCAGGTATCGATGATTTTGGCGATGATGTAGGTCAGGAGCATCCAGCCGGAGATCTTGGCCAGGAGTTCGACGACATTGTCTTTGACCAGTTTTTTCCGGGTGACCTTTTCGGTGATCTTGGTGATCAGGATGGTGAAGCAGGGGCCGCAGGCCGCCGCCGACCAGGTGAAGAGAAAGAAGGTCCACGGCCAGATCAGCACGCCTTCACGGAATCCGAAGGGACGGCCGAAGAGGACGCCGGCCACGCCGCCCAGGGAGCCCTGGTGGAAAAAGGAAAGGAAGGCGCCGGTGGCGGCGAAAACCGCCATGATGTGGTGCATGTTGTGGGAGAGATTGTGGAAGAACGGGATCTTGTCGATCTGCCGGTTTTCGAGGATCAGCGGAATGAACTCGATGGTCAGCACCGCGAAATAGCAGGAAAGGCAGAACGCCACCTCGGTGAGCATGGAGTGGACGTTGGCATGCCAGAAAATGAACCAGCCCCGGAGGGGTTGACCGATGTCGATGGCCAGGATCAGCAGCGCGGAGCTGTAACAGATAAACCCGATGATCACGGCATAGTTGATCAGGTTCTTGAGTTCATCCTTTCCGATGATGTATTTCAAAAAGCCGGAAAAGAACGCCCCGCCGCCCAGCGCGATGACCGCCAGGTCCGCCCAGATCCAGAGGGCGAATCCGTAGGCGTTATTCATGTTCGTCTGGTTGAGCCCCTTGAGCCAGCATAAGATCATGGCGTAAACGCCCCAGAGCAGGACCGCGCCGACGATAACGATGAACAGGACGAACTGCCACAGCGGGCAGCGTTTCCTTCCTTCGGGAATTAGTGCAGTGTCCATGGATAAATGACTCCTCTTGCAGTGTCTATGGGTTGATCCCGTTAATGCGCCTTGGCGACGACCTTGCCCTCATTTTCCAGGTAGTTGTCTCCCTGGCGCCGCACCCATTCGCGACTGGAGATGTAGTAGACTTTGGGATTGGTGCCCAACCGCTCCAGGAGCCGGAAGGCATCGGGGTGCTTCTTCAACTGGTGGACGGCGTGATGGGGGTTGTTCAAGTCACCGAAGGTGATGGCATTGGCGGGGCATGCCTGGGTGCAGGCCGTCTGGTATTCGTCTTCGGCCAGTTCTGCGCGGCCCTCATAACGGGCCTTTTCCATGGCGATCTGGTACCGGTGGAAGCAGAAGGAACATTTTTCCACTACCCCCCGGGTGCGCACCGACACATTGGGGCTGAGCATCTTTTCCATTCCCTCGGGCCAGACGGGATCCCACCAGTTAAAGTACCGGACATGGTAGGGGCAGGCGGCCATACAGTACCGGCAGCCGAAACACCGGGTGTAGATCTGGCTGACGATGCCGGTGTCGTAGCTGTAGTCGGTGGCGGTGGCCGGGCATACCGAGACGCACGGCGAATGGCCGTGATGCCCTTCGCAGTGCATGCAGGGCCGCGGCAGATAACAGACCTCCGAGTTGGGGAATTTTTTGCCGTTGGTCAGTTTGTAGACGCGCATCCAGGTGGTGGAGAGGGTCTTGTCCGTCTCGTCTTCCCGGAACGGCACGTTGTTTTCCGCCATGCACGCCACCATGCAGGCACCGCACCCGGTGCATTTGTCCAGGTCGATGACCATCCCATATTTTTTTGGCGCTGTGTGTCCCTTTTCTTTTTTCATCAGATCCTCTGTAATCTTATGGATGGAGTCGGTTTCGAATTTCGATCATCCGCCATCGGTGTGTCAAACCGGACCATCGGAAATCGATCAGGCGCTGGCCAGCTTCGCCCGGATGCCCCAGGCCGCGTCGAGGCCGGATACCGGATCGGGCACCGGCCCGATGAGCCGGTTGACGTTGACGCCCTTGTCGGCGATGAATTTGCTGTTGGCCGTATGGCCGAGGCCGTTGGGCAGTGCGATGACGCCCTCACCGATGCCTTCGGAGAGGTGGACCTTCACCCGGGCCGCCCCGACGGGAGTGGTCACTTCGGCATCGGCGCCCTCCCTCAACCCGAGGGATTCGGCGGTGGCCGGATTGACCTGGACGTACACATCATCGTGGATCAGCACGTCGGCCTCAATCGACTTGGCCATAAAGGGCGTGTCCGCGATGGGTCCGCTGGCGATGCGCATGGAATCGTAGGGAATCAGGATCAGCGGGAATTCGGTCGGCTCCCCTTCGATTTTCATCTGACTCATGAGGTTCCGGCTCTCTCCGTGGCGATACGCCGCCGTGAAGAACTGGAACTTTTTAGACGGGGTATGGAACGCCTGGTCCCAGGTTTCCGGGGTATAATCGTCTTTGACGAGGATCCCATCCGCTTGCAGTCCTTCCCACGCCGCCCCCATGGTCTCTTTCAGGCAGTCCTCATAGGAATCCCATCCGAACGCGGCGCCCACGGGGCCTCCCAGCTTTCGGGCGATCCCCATGAGGGCGTCCCCCACGTGGCGGGTGTCGGCCTGGGGGGGGACCACCGGACGGGACATCCCGATGACCGGTTTGTTGAGGCCGAAGGGCGCGGGCACATCCTGGTACCGCTCCAGATACGTATGGTTGGGGAGGATGAGGTCGGCCTGGGCCGCGGTCTCATCCATGTAAGGTGAAAAACTGATGATCAAACCGATGCGATCAAAGGCGGCCCGGACCGTTTCCATATCCCGGAGCCTGTGGTAGGGATTGGCCCCGGAGACGAGCAGGGCCTCGACCCCGTATCCGGCCGTCCCCTCGTTGACCCCTTTGGCGAACTGGCTGACGATGGCGGCGGTGTGGGGATGGGCCTCTCCGCCCGCCCCGTCGATCCGCGGCTTTTCGATCCCGGCCCGGGCCGCATCGTCCAGGCCCGGCGCGGGCCAGGTCACATAGTCGGGCACTTCGATGGCCCATACGCCGCCTTTCCGGTTGATGTTGCCCACCAGACCGTTCAGCGCATGCACCGCCATGAATTCGTGGAGGCTGCCGGGGGTGTTGCCCTTGCCCCGCCCGCACAGCGCCAGGGGGGCCTTGGCGGCGGCAAAGGAACGGGCCAGTGAAACGATCAGGGATGGCGCCACGCCGGTGATCTGACCGACTTCCGCCGGAGCGAATCCGTTCAGGACAAAACTCTTGAAACCGGTGTAGGTGTTTCCCGCGTCGTCCTGCCAGTCCTCAAAAGCAAAGGCGTTGTTCTCGACGAACGCCGAATCGTACCGTTTCTCCTTGATGATGACGTGGGCCATGCCCAAGGCCAGCACCGCTTCGGTGCCCGGATTGACGGCGACCCATTTGTTCGCCTTGGCCGCCGTGTTGGAGAGGCGGGGTTCAACCTGCACCAGGGTCTTGTTTTCCGCTTTCCACTGGCTGTGGGCCCGGAACATGCGCACCGGCGACCCCCACCCCTCGATGATCCCGCTGCCGAAGCTCACGACGAAATCGGCGTTTTCCACATCGAAACCCGGAATGGCATCGTTGCCGTGCATCAGGCCGAGGGTCATGCGGTAGGAGTCCTCAATGGTGGCACTGGGGATAAAATTGGGCGATCCGTAAGCGGTCATGAACCGTTCGAACAGGGAGGGCACCGTGCCGTGACGGCCGTCGACCATGCAGACGACGCCCTGGGGGTTGCCGCTGGACCGAATCTGACCGAGTTTGTCGGCCACGGCGGCAATGGCGGTTTCCCACGAGATCGCTTCCCACCGGCCCTCACCCCGTTCACCCACCCGGCGAAGCGGCGACCGCACCCGTCGGGGACCGTACAGCAGTTGGAGTCCGGAAGCGCCCAGGATGCAGATCCCCCCGTCGTTGACGGGATGGCCGGCCATTCCCTCGATTTTTACCGCGCGGTCATCCACTTTCCGCACGGTGATCCCGCATCCCCCGGGGCAGAGGGTGCAGACCGAATTGACATGGGAATAAGCGCCATCCGGGGGCACCGGTGTCCATGGCCATGTCTGGGTCCAGATGGAAAGATCGTCCGTCAGTTTCCAGGGCAGCGGCGTCAACGCGGTTCCCGCTGCGCCCCCGATGAGAAACGCTAAGAAACTTCTTCTGGCGATGTTCATAGATTCAACCCCTTATATCTATAGGAAAAATCCGTTATTGGCCCGTGCTGTTCCGAGCGGCGGAGGCCGGATCCAGGGCTATTTGTGGCAGACAAAACAGGCGCCTTTGTGGGTCTGGGCGCTGTTTTGTTTCACCCCTTTTTCGCGATGGCATTCCGCACAATCGTCCATCTTCATCCGATCCCACGGGTTCTCCTTAAGGCCCAGCATGCTCTTGCCCCAGATGTCCCGACTGTAACCGGTGATCCGATTGTACTCGTAAGGCCGGGAGGTCTTTGTCTCAGCAATGGGGCCATGGCAGGTTTCGCACGCCATGCCGCCGCTGAGCACATGGGCGGAGTGGGGGAAAAAGACGCAATCGGGCTGTTCGGAATAGATCAGCCAGGGGACTTCCCGATAGTTGCGCACATATTTGTTGACGAAAATCTCCTCGTCTTCCGTGAACCCCTGGACCTCTTCGTGGCAGTCGACGCACTGGGCAAGTCCCGGAACGCCGGAAAAGGTACCGTCATCGCGGAAGTAGTGGCAGCTTTCGCATGCGCCCACCATGTCCACATGGAGGACATGATCGAAGTCGAACGGTTGCTCTTTCTGCGAATAGAGAAGTTTCGGGAAGACAACCCATCCGAGGATCATGCTCGCGACGAATCCGAGGATGAAAAACAGGAGAATGAATCCACCCGCACCATCGTCCTTCGCTTTTACTGTACTCATGGACACTCCGTTGGCTGTGGTTAGTGATTTATTGGGAACACCGAATCAACTGATTGCTGTGTGTACGTCGCCCCGGCGGCCGATCGGGGGGACCGGCACGTGGGACAGATCGCGAAACGGCACGCTTCAACTCGGAGGTCTGTACCTATAGAACGCGAATTTGTCAAGAAGAAATCATTGTTGCGCGTAGCTGTGGAGACCCGGCAGCAAATTCACCCCGAAATAGGTGAAGAGCACCGCGAGAAAGCCGACAACAGAGATGAAGGCGATCCGTTTGCCGTGCCAGCCCCGCATCAACCGGGCATGGAGGAGGGTGGCATAGATAAACCAGGTGATCAGCGACCACGTCTCTTTGGGATCCCAGGACCAATAGCTGCCCCAGGCGGAATTGGCCCAGACGGCGCCGGTGATGATACCGATGGAGAGGAACAGGAAGCCGAAGGTGACCGTCTGGTGGGTCAGCTCGTCCAGGACGTTGAGGCTGGGCAGCCTTGAGAGGAGACCGCTGTCCCGGCCGGGGTCCCGTTTCTTGAGCAAATACATGATGCTGGCGCCGAAGGCCACAGCAAAGCCGGCATACCCGAGAAAGCAGGTGATGACATGGGCGATGAGCCAGTTGCTCTTGAGGGCCGGAATCAGCGGCTGGATCCGGTCGCTGATGTTGGGGGATAGGGAGGCATAGGCCATGGCCAGAAAGGCCAGCGGCGCGGCGAAGGCGCCGATGGTGCGGTTCTTGTAGTGGAATTCAAAGTACAGGTAGACGCCCCCCACGCAGAGGGCGAAAAAGACCAGGGACTCGTAAAGGTTGGTCAGGGGGGCCCGGCCGTATCCCATGGCGTAGGATTCGGCCCAGCGCATGAAGATGCCCGCCAGGTTGCCCGCCACGGCCGCGATGACGGTCCCTGTGCCCGCTTTACCGATGGCCTCTTTTTTAAACACCCATCCGCCGATGTACAATACGGCCGCCAGGCCGTACAGGAAGGTCGTTACCGATAATACCAGTGAACTGCTCATATTCCGATCGTCCTTACAAAAAGTCAATGCGGCCCCGGGGATCTCCGGCTGGCTCACGCCGGGTCTCCAAAGCCGCGGGGTTGTGGGTTCCTGGGATCCTTATCGGGGGCGCCGCACCTCCAGAACGATCTCCCGGCCCTCCGCCGCGGCCTCCACCATCGGTTCGCCGTCGAAGGCCAGATCCATGACGATCCGGAGGCGGTCGGGATGCTCCCCCACCCGGACCCTCAGCAGCGGATCGGTTTCGACCTGTCGGACCGTGTCCCCGGGATTCCGCACCTGTGCCTTGAGATCGAGCACCAGCTTGGGGGGCGTTTCATCGAGGATGGTGAAGGTGCTGTAGTCCGGGACCTCCCGGTCCAGAACCGCCGTCAGCCGGAAACCGTCCGGCAGGTCCGCCACGGAAAGGTCCGTCAACGCCCCGGCGGCGGCTTCAGGGGGAGCTTCCGGCGCCCTCTTCTCGGCCGCTCGGCCCGAAGGCCGGGCCGCCATGTCTTCTTCATCCCCTTCCGCCGTCGCCACTTTCACACCCTTGGGCAAGGGCTGGGTGAAAAGTTGGGCCTTCTTAATGGTCATGATGAGGCCCTTGAGGGAATCGTAGATGAACGGCTCGAAGATCTGATCCGTCTTCAGGTGGAAGGTCGCCCGGAGTCGATCGGGATGGTGGGTCACCGTAATCCGTTTAACGGTGTCGTTTTCCAGGCGGTAGACCGTCTTCCGGGGTTTTTGCCATGTTCCCGGCAGGTCGACGGCGAGGCGGGGGGGGGTTCGGGGGAAGGAATAGTGGTAATCGTCGATGGGCGGGTCGGACCAGAAGATCACCGTGAATTCGCCGGGGGCGTCCTCCAGGGTGATCCCTTTAAGAGACATGGCCGCCTGGACCTCCGCCGGACAGACCCCGGAAAGGATCAACGCGCACAGCCCCAGACCCATTGCAGCCCCTGCAAACCAGCGACCGCCCACCGCCCACCGACCTCCTGCCGTTCCTCTGCCGTTCGATCCCATCGTCTCGCCTCCCTGCCGGTGTTCCGCCGGCGGCCGGGCCGCCCTGCGGCCTGCCGGTCCTCTAACCGTTTTTCAAGGTCAACGTAAAGCCTTTATCCGTTCTGTCGATCCGGGGGGCTGCCGGGGCCGCCCGCTTCAGATCGAGCACCACGCTCAGGTATTGGGGATGCTCACCGATCCGGATCCGCTCCACCAGGTTTCCCTCCATCGGAAACGTCCGTCTCCCCCGGATCTCCCACGCGCCGGCCAGATTGATCACCAGCCGGGGCGGACTGTCCATGGTAAAGGTGGTGTAATCCCGGATGGGGCCGCTGGATTCCAGGGCCATCCGGAACCCGTCCTCCCCCGCCAACTGCCGGATGGCGGTGACCCGGCTGCGTTCCTGCCGCGTGCGCTCGGTCGGCGCCGGGGCCGGGTTTGCCGGTGGGGTCGCAGCCTCTTCCGGCGCCGCTGCGGCGGTTGTCTCCTCCGGAGCAGGAGGCTCGACCGTTTCCGCCTCCGCATCCGGGGTCAACGCCGCGGTCTCGGCAGAGGGGCTGGACGCCGGCGCCGGTACTTCAACGGGATCCTCCGGCACCTCGATGGCCTCATCAGTCGCGGCCGGTTCCGCAACCGGGGGGTCCGCGACATCAACAGCCGGCGAATCTATGCTGGCGACCGGGCCGGCGGCGTCCGAGCCCTCCGGCACCGGGTCGGGTTCAAACGGCACCATATCCGTCGCGTCCGGCTGCGGGACCGCCGCCGTCGGGCGCATATCCTCGGCATCCGGCGATGCCGGGCCGGTGGAAGAGACACCGTTCTCCTGACTGGGCAGAAAAGGGAGCACCAGGAAAAGGACCACCAGAATCATGATGGCCAGGGTTCCGATGAGGCTCTTCCGGTTGGCGAAGGGGCTCTGGAGCTTCCAGTACCGGCTCCAGCACTCTTTGCAACGGTAGGGGACCTTGGGATAAACGTACTGAAGGGCCCGCTCCAGCCCCCGTTTATGGGACGGCGTGACGTTGGTGCTGCCGCATTTGGGACATTTCATTTGGCTTCTCCTGTAAGGCGATATGGAACATCATGGACACGGGTCTGTACAGACCGCAACTCCGCGCTTTACCAAGCCATTCTGACAAACGGCATCACAACCGTCAATGCGGTTAATGCGCAATCTCCTGTAGAAATTTCCTACTTCCACGCCGCCGAAAGCCCGATGTTTTCCCTTCTTGTGCTCTCTTTGCCTCCTGAGATTATGTTAAGATAGGCCGCCCGAAACATCAACCGGTTTTTTCCGCGCGGGCCCGGCGGGCCAACCGGCGGGAGAGAGCCTCGACCCGCCGGTTCATGCCGACCTTGTTCTTGTCGGCGATGCCCGAAACGGCCACCCGCGTCTCTTTGCCCCTGGCCGTCAGTTCGACACCGACCCGCTGGTGGGACATGTAGAAGGTGATGAAGCAGCCGATGATCATGACCAGGAACCCGGCGTAAACCAGCCACACCCCGGGATCGCTGTTGACCTGGAGGCCGGTGTAGTGTCCGGCTTCGTAGTCGGTGATGGCGATGATCACGTCGCTTTTCCGGATCCCCCGTTTGACGATCATCTTGTCGAAGTCGGGATGCTGCAACGGCACCGCCACTTCCACCGGATCCCCTTCGGGCGGCGTCAGGGTCCCGATGAAGGTGTCGCCCAGATCCATCATTCCCATGAACTGGTAATGGCTGTGGAAATGCGCCACCACAAACTGCCCCAGCCCCTCGGGAATTTGGACCGGTTCCCCGATCGTCGCCTGTTTGGTGTAGGTCATTCCGGACTCCGTCGAAGTAAAGGAAAGGGTCACCTTATGGGGGCGCATGTTGCCGTAGCTGGACTGGAAAATATTGATCCCTGCGTACCGCAGGGGGTCGTTGACGACGATGTCGCGCTGGTAGATCTCTTTCCCGTCCTTCACCAGGGTAAGACGGGATCGGAATTCCTCCGGGGCCCCGGTCTCGTAGAAGCTCACGTTGAAATCATCGCACCGGATGGCGAAGGGCAGCTTGAGGGGCTGATTGGTGTTCCGGAGCCGGATGGTGTCCCGGGCCGCGCCTTCGGGAATGTTGACGTACCCTTCAAATCCGAAAAACGATCCCACCAGTCCGCCCATCAGGAGCAGGATCACGCTGGAATGGACGATGTAGACCCCCAGCCGGGTCCACCGGCCCTTTTCAGCGAAAAAGAAAACCGAATCATCGACCCGCTCCGAAAGGGCCCGGCGGTATCGACGCTGCAACGCCGGCGCCAGGAGGGCCTGAACCGCATCGGGGGAACCGGGCGCGGTGAATTCGGTCCGGTTGGCGGCCTTCCGGAACCGGGAGGCGGCGAAACCGGGGGCTTTGGGAAAGAGCACTTTCCAGGTGGCCGAGAGCCGGTTGATGGAACAGATCACGATGTTGATGGTCAGCAGGACCAGCAGGAGCTGAAACCACCAGGAATGGTACATATCGAAGAGATCCAGAAAATCCAGAAGCCGGAACAGCCGTTCGCCGTAATGCTGGGCATAGGCCTCGGGGCTCTGGTTCTGGGGAATAACAGTGCCGAAAATGGAGGTCGCCGCCAGGGTCAGCAGGAGCGCTACGGTCAGCCGGACCGAGGCGAAAAAGTCCCAGAGGGAGCCGAAAAAATGGGATGGCGTATCGGATCGGGTCATGAACGGTTCCTTTCAAAGAAAATGACGAAACCAATAAAATAACAGACGCCATAAGGAGTGGCAAGGCCGCGACGGAAAAAAATGCGCCCTTGACAAATCGGGCACAAGGCGTAAGTTTTCCTGGGATTTCGCCGAAGCACAACGGGTTCCATTTGACATGCGGAAGCGGCTTAAACCCCCAATAACATTTCATGATCTCAGGGAGTTTGAAACATTTATGATTGAAGTCAAAAACCTTGCCAAGCGATTCGGAACCAAGACCGCCGTCGATGATGTCTCTTTCAATGTCGAAAAAGGGGAGATCCTCGGGTTTCTCGGCCCCAATGCGGCGGGAAAATCGACCACCATGCGGATGATCACCGGCTTCATCCCGCCCACTTCAGGCACCGCGATCGTCGGCGGACACGATATCCTGACGGCATCGATTCCGGCCCGGGAGAAGATCGGGTACCTGCCGGAAAACGCCCCCGTCTATCCGGACATGAGTGTGTTCGACTACCTCGCCTTCTGCGCGGAGATCCGGGGGTTCAGCCGGGCCGACCGGACACGGGCGGTCGAAGAGACCATCGAAAAATGCTTCCTGACCGATGTGAAGCATCAAACCATCAGCACCCTTTCCAAGGGCTTCCGGCAGCGGGTGTGTTTCGCCCAGGCCATCATCCACGACCCGGAATACCTCATCCTGGACGAGCCCACCGACGGCCTCGACCCCAACCAGAAGCACGAGGTCCGGCTCATGATCCGCGAAATGGCCGCCCGGAAAGCCATCATCCTCTCCACCCACATCCTCGATGAGATGGAGGCGGTCTGCACCCGCGCCATCATCATCGCCAAAGGACGCATCGTGGCCGATGATACGCCAGCCCAGCTTAAAACCCGGTCTACTCTGCACGGTGCCGTATCCCTCACCGTGCGGGGCGGCAGTCCCGATGCGTTGCTCACCAAAGTGTCCGCCATCGAAGGGGTGGCGTCCGCCAGCATCCTCGACAAAGAGAATGAGTCCATCAAGGTCCGGATCTTCCCCAAAACCCCGGACGCCGCCATTCTCAACACCATCCTCTCCACCCTGTCCGACAACGACTACCGGCCCAGCGCCATCTTCGTGGAACAGGGACGGCTGGATGAGGTGTTCCGCCGGATTACGGCTTAACGAGAGGGACTGAGGGACAAAGGGACTGAGGGACAAAGAAAATCTAACAACCATCGACAATTGAGGCGTTTATGAGAACAACGGATTCGATGACCAACATCCTCGCCATTATGAAGCGGGAATTTTTCGGCTATTTCGGATCGGCCCTGGCCTACGTGTTCATCGTCATCTTCCTGATGCTCTTGGGCTTTTTCACCTTCTACATCAGCAATTTTTTCGAAATGGGACAGGCCGATCTCCAGGGCTTTTTCCAGTGGCACCCCTGGATCTTTCTGTTTCTGATCCCCGCAGTGGCCATGCGCTTGTGGGCCGAAGAGCGGAGAATGGGCACCATTGAACTGATGCTCACGTTCCCCGTCACGGTCTGGGAGGCGATCCTGGGAAAATTTCTTGCCGCCTGGGCATTTATCGGCATTGCCCTGGTCCTCACCTTCCCCATGGTGATCACCGTATCCTACCTGGGCAATCCGGATCTGGGGGCGACGTTTTGCTCCTACGTCGGCAGCCTGCTCATGGCCGGGGCCTTTCTGAGCGTCGGCATCATGACCTCCTCCCTCACCCGGAGCCAGGTGGTCGCCTTTATCATCGCCATTGTCATTTGCCTCTTCTTTATCCTGGCCGGGTTTCCGCCGGTGATCCGGGTCCTGTCGGGCTGGGCCCCGACCTGGCTGGTGGATCTCGTCTCCTACCTGAGCTTTCTGACCCATTTCATGTCAATCGAACGGGGCGTGCTCGATCTGCGGGACGTCATGTATTACGCATCGGTGATCTTTTTCATGCTGTTCATCAACGGCGTGGTCATTCAAAACCGGAGAACGGCCTAACGAACGGTCCATCCAAACGGAGGCTTGCATATGAGTGAGCAAAAGCAACGGTTCGGTGTCGGCAAGTCCCTTTATTCCGCGGGCGGCGCGGCCCTGGTGCTGCTGATCCTGATTTTTATCAACGCCATCATCTCCCAGGCCAACCTGCGCTGGGACGCCACCGAAGACAACCTGTACTCCCTTTCCGAGGGGACCCGGAACATCCTGTCCGACATGGAGCAGGACGTGACCATCAAGGTTTTCTACTCGGATGACAACGTCAACGTGCCCGTCCACATCAAGACCTATGCCCGGCGGATGCTCGATTTCCTGTCGGAGTACGAATACTACAGCGACGGGCGGGTCCAGGTGGAGACCTACAACCCCGAGCCCGACTCCGAAGCCGAGGACTGGGCCCGGAAATACGGCATAGAGCCCATCAACATCCCCACCGGCGACCGCCTCTACTTCGGCCTGGTGGCCGTGGCCGCCGACCAGGAAGAGGTCATCCCCTCCATCGATCCGACCCGCGAGGCCCATCTGGAGTATGACATCACCCGGATCATCTCCCGGCTCCAGAACCCCACCAAGCCCCGGATCGGCATCATCAGCGATCTGCCGGTCTTCGGCACGCCCTCCATGGGCATGATGCAGCGGGGCCAGGGGCAGGAGCCGTGGCTCTATGTGGAGGAACTCCGGAAAACCTATGATGTGGAGCAGATCCATTCCACCGCGACGGATCCGCTGTCGCCGGACGACTACGATCTGCTGATCCTCCACTATGCCAAAAACGCCGCCCCGCAACTCCTGTATGCCGTGGACCAGTATGTGCTTGCCGGCGGGAACCTCATCGTCTTCGCCGATCCCTTCAGCGTCTCCGACAGCACGCCGAGCCAGCCCGGCCAGGTCAAATCGGCGATTCCCACAATGCTGCTGTCGGCCTGGGGGGTCTCCATGGAGGAGAACAAGGTCGTGGTGGATTTCGACTACGCCACCCGCCTCCGGAATCGACAGAACCAGGTGGAGAACAACCCGGTCTGGCTGAGCGTGGCCCCTGAAGGATTTAACACCGAGGAGATCTCCACCGCCGAGCTGGAATCGATGCTCCTGCCGGCGGCCGGCGCCATCACCAAAATGGAAGATGCGACCTACAGCTACGAGCCCCTCATCCGGTCCAGCAAGAATTCGGCCCTGACCGAATCCTTCCGGGCCCAGTTCGGGACCCAGGGCCTGCGCCGGGAGTTCAAACCCACCGTGGATCAATACGATCTGGCGGTCCGGATTCAAGGGACCTTCCAGACCGCCTTCCCCGACGGCAAGCCGGCCGGAGACGAAGCGGGTACAGAGCCGGACGCGGAAGCGGACACGGAAGCCGCCGAAAAGGGATTGACGGAGGGGACGGAGCGGGCCACCATCATCCTGGTGGGCGACGCAGACCTCCTGTTCGATTCCTTTTACGTCAACCGGCAGAACCTCTTCGGATTCCAGGTCGCCCAGGTCTTCAACGACAACCTCAATTTCCTGCTCAACGCCGGCGAAATGCTCACCGGCAGCGAATCCCTGATCTCCATCCGGTCCCGGGGCAAATTCGAACGTCCCTTCACCCGGGTCGAAGAACTGGAGAAGAAGGCCCAGGCCCGTTGGCTGGCCCGGGAACAGGAACTGGTCCGGAAAGTGGAGGAGACCAACCGGAAGCTCCGCCAGCTGGAGGGCCAGAAAGACCCCTCCCAGGAATTTATCGTGAGCGAGAAACAGGAAGCGGAAATCGAGAAATTCCAGGAGGAGAAGCGGCGGATTCAGGAAGATTTGAAAATCGTCCGGCGGAACCTGCGCGCCGATATCGAAGCCCTGGGGACGAAGGTGAAGTTCATCAACATTTTCCTGGTTCCCCTGCTGGTCGCCTTTGCCGGATTGGGGTACGCCCTCTATCGGGGGAAAAAGGGTCGATAGACGGAGGTCTCGTTTCAATCGCAAATCATTCCGCAAGGAGGGAAATAGACTTCATGAAATCGAAAACGTTTATCGTTCTGCTGGTGGTCTGCGCAGTCCTGGGCGGCATTACATATTGGCAGTTCAACAAAGGCGACGAGGGTTCGGCCGGGCCGGTGGCCATGGGCAAGGAATTGCTGGCCGACCTCTCCGTCAACGAGATCACCGCGGTCCGCATCAGCGGACCGGAAAACAACGTGGTGCTGAAAAAAGCCGAGGTCTGGGAAGTGGAGAACCGGTTCGGATACCCGGCCGATTTTTCACAAATCACCGACCTGGTGAAAAAGCTGCGATCCGTCAGCGTGGGCCGGAGCTTCACCGGGAATGACGATGCCCGGGCCCGCCTCTCCCTCTATCCGCCCGGCGAAGCGGGCGTCGATGCCGACGCCACGGGCACCCGGATCCTCCTGGAAAACGCCGACGGCGAGGCCCTGGCCGATGTTCTGGTGGGCGATCCCCGGGACTCGTCCACCGGAACCGGCGGCCACTATATGATGCTCCTGCCCGACACCACCGTTTACCTGGTGGACAAGAGCTTCCGCCGCCTGGCGACCGAACCCAGGGAATGGCTGGTCACGGAACTGGTGGACGCGGCATCAGCCGATGTCCGGGAGGTCCAATACAGGACCGCCGACGGGGAACCGCTCTACACCCTGACCCGTCCCGGAAAGGGGAAGGATCCGGCCTTCCAGGAGCGGCCCGAAGGTTTCGCGGACCGGGAGATCAAGAAGAGCGAGATCAACACCCTCTTCGGGGCCCTGTCGGGATTTCAGATTGAAAACGTGGCCGATCCGGCCGACAAACCGGCGGACGAGAATTTCGGCCATGTCTTCGACTACCGGCTCTTCGACGGGACGTCGTACACTGTGACGTTGGGCGGCGCCGTCCCGGACGCCGAGGACCAATACCATGTAAAGGTCCGGGCCGGCTACACCGCGCCGCCGGAGGAGGAAGCGACCGCGGCCGAAAGCGACGACGCGTCGGCCGAAACGGACAGCGGTGATCCCGAAGCCCTGAAAAAGGCGGAAGAAGAGAAGAAAAAGGCCGCCGAAGAACGCCGCCGGCAGCAGGCCGAACTGAGGAAAAAGGCGCTGGAACTGGATGAGCGGATTCGGTCCTGGACCTATGTGGTTCCGGAATGGCGATACAACAAGTTCAAAACCGACGTGGCGACCTTTTTCGAAGAACCGCCGGCCGCGGAGGATGAGGCGGTACCCGAATCTGGCGTGGAAAATTAAGCGTCGCTTCCCAAGACCTACGAGGTTTCAAAAACCTCGCAGGTCTGGCTACCCCAAGTCTTACAGAGTCCCCCCTCTCCTCAACAAAGACCTACGAGGTTTCAAAAACCTCGTAGGTCTGCGTCACCAGTCGTATAGAATCTCCCAGTCGTCATCGAACGGATGGGCGGACTGACTGTACCGATAAGAGCGGGTTTCGCCGGCCCCCTGCCGGGGACTGCCGCCCTCTCCCCAGAACCGGAGGCGGATGGCCGGCACGCCCGGCGAGCCCGCCGCATCCGTCAACCATTCTTCCTTTTCCTCGATCACCTTCCAGACGGTGTTGGTGTGCTTGCTCCGAACCCGCTCCCCGACCCGGGGGAGATGGAGCCGGTCCCGCAATTCTTTGAACTGGTAAAATGAGCGCCCTTCCGGCTCCAGCACCCGCTCGCCGAAGATCATGATGCCGACGGCCCCCAGGGGCGCGGTGATCAGGATGGAGAGCACCGCCACCGCCAGGATCACCTCCCCGGAAGCCACCCCGGCCGCCAGGGGCACGGCGCCGATGGCCGCCTGGACCGTGGCTTTGGGGATGTAGGCCACCACGCAGAACATCCGCTCCCGGCGGGTCAGTTCCGTCCCCAGAAGGGAAAGGTAGGTCCCGACGCTGCGGAAAACCAGCCCCACCAGGATCACCACCGTCCCGGCCAGCCCCGCTTTCCAGGCCACGTGGATATTGACCTGGGCCCCCACCAGCACGAAAAGGAGGAGTTCGGCAAACACCCAGAGTTTTTTGAGCTTCTGGGAGATAAGATGAGCGATGGCCTCGGATTTTTCCAGGATCATGAACCCCACGGCCATGACCCCCAGGAGGCTGGCGATGGGAACGACGCCGTGGGCTTTTTCCTCGACCCAGGTCAGGAGGATGGCCACCCCCAGCACCACCAGGGTCCGCTTGGGCGGCCGCCAGTCATACCGGGTGAAGAGCGCGAACAGCAGGTAACCGGGCACGAGGCCGATGAGGATCCCCAAGAGGATGGAGACCGGGATCTCCATGAGCTTGGCCGCCAGGTGGGTCTCCCCGCCGCCGTGCATCCCCAGAAATACGCTGAACAGGACGATGACGAATACGTCGTCCACCGAAGAAGCCCCCAGGATCAGGGTCGGGATTCCCTTTTTGGCGCCCATGCCCCGGTCCATGAAATCGATCATCAGGGGCACCACCACCGCCGGGGACACCGCCGCCAGAATGCAGCCAAGGATGGTCGCCTCCAGCCAGGTGATGCCCAGCAGCAACGGCGCCACTAGGACGACCCCCACGATCTCCAAGACCGCTGGCATGCAACTCATGGTAATGGCGGCCCGCCCGACCCGGTGAAGGGTGTCCCGCCGCAGCTCGAACCCGGCCCTCAGCAGGATCACGATCAAAGCGATCTTCCGGAAATCCCCCGACACCCGCATCATCTCCGGCGACATGAGGTTCCACACGTAGGGGCCCGCCAATACCCCGACCCCGAGCATCCCCACCAGCCCGGGCAGGCGAAACCGTTTGAAAAAATAGTCGGCCCCAAGGCCCAGAATGATGATCAGCGCGAGACTGAATGCCATGTTTGCCCCCTCCGATCGGTTGGAAATGGGAAGATGGTCGTCAAAAAGGCTCTTTTATAGGTCGGAGGGGCCCGGAATGCAAGGGGAGAACCGGGAGGATCGGGAGAAAACAGGGGGCGTGAGGGATGCCTCCGCCAGGGCCGGCAACAGATCCCCTGAAAGGCGGGTGCGGGGCGGGATTGTCGGCCGCCCGCCCGGGGAGGACGGGCGGCGCGGTATGGCAAACCGTTACTGGATCTTCATGAACATACTGTCGTTCGAGGCCAGGTCTTCCAGAAGCTCCAGTTGCTCGTTCTGGTCCCGTTCGATGGCGCAACGGAGGCTCAGGGCGCAGAGTCGTCGGCAGATCCGGTCTTCTTCCTCGAAATCTCCAAAGCATCCCACATGATCGTCCAGTGCGATCTTTCCCGCAGTTTCGTGTTTCATTCGAAATCCTTATCCATTCGTTTTTGAGTCCTTTAACGCAGAAATCATTTCCTGGTGGATCCGGCTGTTGGTGGCCAGAATTTCCGTCTTTTCCACGGTATAGGGCGCTCCGCTGAAATCGGTCACCTCGGCGCCGGCTTCGGAGGCGATGAGGGTGCCGGCGGCGGTGTCCCATGGATGGAGATTCTGTTCCCAGAACCCATCAAACCGCCCACAGGCCACAAAACACAGATCCAGGGCGGCGGACCCCAACCGCCGGACGCCCCGGGACGCCCGCAGGCAGTTGCCGAACCGGGTGATGACCGAATCGAAAATGTCCTTGAAATTGTAGGGGAACCCGGTGACCAGAAGGCTATTCGACAGCGGATGGTTGTCGGAGACCTTGATGGGCTGTCCGTTGCGTTGGGCCCCCTTTTCGCGGATGGCGGTGAACAGTTCCCCGCTGATGGGATTGAGCACCACGCCCGCCGTCAACTCGCCTCGGTAGGCAAAGGCGATGGAGGCGGAAAATATCGGCAAACCGTGCGCGAAGTTGGTGGTGCCGTCCAGGGGATCGATGATCCATCGGCGTTCCGGATCCCCCGCCCGTCGGCCGGACTCTTCGGCCAGTACGTCATCTTCGGGAAATACACCGGTTATGGTATCGATGATCGCCGCTTCCGCGGCGGTGTCCGCTTCGGTGACCAGATCGATGGCCCCTTTTTTGTCGACCCTTTCGAGCGTCCCCAGGAGGTTCCGGTGATGCTCGCCCCCCTTGTAGGCGGCGGCAATGGCCAGGCGCAATATCCGTTCAACATCCATCGGTCAAACTATAGGGAATACCGGGTCCGCTGTCAACCCGCAGAATCCGCGTCCGGCCCGAGCAGAGCTGGGTCCTCCGGAACCGGATCGGCCCCGAGGGCATCGACGGCCTCTTCCATCCGCTGAATCAGCGGCATGAGGGTTGTCCGATCCGTGGCCGATACCGCAATCCCGTCATGGATCCGGCAGTACGCCTCGACCGTTTCGCAATCCAATCGGTCCCGTTTGTTGAGCACCCGGATTGTCGGTATGGTGTCCAGGGACAGGTCGGCCAGAATCCGCTCCACGGAGGCGATCTGGTCTTCGAACCGCGGATTGCTGATGTCCACCACGTGGAGCAGCAGATCGGCGCTTTCCAACTCTTCCAGAGTGGCCCGGAAAGCGACCATCAGGTCCTGGGGCAGATCCTGGATAAACCCCACCGTGTCGGTGACGATCACCTCGATGTCCCGGGGAAACCGGAGCCGCCGGCTGGAGGGGTCGAGAGTGGCGAAGAGCCGGTTTTCGGCCGCCACCTCGCTGTGAGTGAGGGTGTTGAGGAGGGTCGATTTGCCGGCGTTGGTATAGCCGATGATGGAGATGACCGGCAGCCCCCGTTTGTCCCGGCGCGACTTCTGCTGCCGCCGCTGCTTCCGGACCGTCTCCAGCTCGTCCCCCAGCCGCTTGATCCGGTCCCGGGCCCGGCGGCGGTTGATCTCCAGCTTGGTTTCGCCGGGTCCCCGCCCGCCGATGCCGCCGGTGAGCCGGGACATGGCCGTGTTCTTCGTCACCAGGCGCGGCAGCAGGTATTTGAGCTGGGCCAGTTCCACCTGGAGTTTGCCCTCCCGGGTCTGGGCCCGCTGGGCGAAGATGTCGAGGATGAGCTGGGTCCGGTCGATGACCTTCAGTTCGGTCCCTTCGGTGATGGACCGGATCTGGGAGGGGTTGAGTTCCTGGTCGAAGATGAGCAGGGATACGCCCTTCTGGAGGGCGAGAATGACCAGTTCCTGGAGTTTTCCCCGTCCCATGAGAAAGCGGGGGTCGGGCTTTTTCCGCTGCTGGAGGACCGTATCCGCCACCGCGATGCCGGCGGACCGGACGAGTTCCTTCAGCTCGGCCAGGGAGTCCTCGGCGGCCCGCCGGGGCCGCGTGGTGACGCTGATAAGCAGCGCCCGCTCCCGGCCGTCCCCCGGGTCGTAAAGGGCCCGGACCCCGGCCATCTCCGCCTCCAGGGCCCGGATGGTCCGGAGGCAGTCGATGTCCAGTTCATCGGGCCGCAGGGGCTCCATGATCCGGTAGGGGTCTTTTTCCGTGCTGCCGGGCAGGATGTGGCCGGCATGGACCCGGCGGGGCCGTCCGTCTTCCGTAAGGGTCACCGCCGCCATCATGTCGAGGCGGAGGAGCGACAGGTCGGTCACGTCGTCGGTGGTCAGGGGTTCGTCTTTCAGGTGGGTATGGATGCACCGGAGCCCCTTGAGCCGGCCCGGCATGGACCGGTAGTCCTCGGTATCCGGAATGACGATCTTGGCGTCGTCGCCCACGATCACAAAGGGAATCCTCCCCTGCCGGTCGATGAGCACCCCGATCTGGCGGTGGATCTCATGGGAGAGGCCGGCCATCTCCCGGGCCAGGTCCTGGGTGGCCAGAAACCGGGGGGGCACCCGTCGCCGGTAGAGCCGCTCGATCCGGCGCATCTGGCTGGATTTCAAGCCTTCGGTATTGCCGTGGATTTTTTTCATGGACAGGGGGATGGGCCGTTTATGGGCTCACACCATATGATCGGGGGCCGGATTTTCGAACCGGGTATAGGCGTTGATGAAGGTCAGGGGCACCGTGCCGATGGGGCCGTTCCGCTGCTTGGCCAGGATGATCTCCGCCTTGCCCCGGTTGGGGTTGTTCTCGTCCTTGTTGTAGACCTCGTCCCGGTAGATAAACGCCACCACGTCGGCGTCCTGCTCCAGGGCACCCGACTCCCGGAGGTCGGCCAGTTGGGGCCGCTTGTCGCTCCGCTCCTCCAGTTTCCGGTTGAGCTGGGACAAGGCCAGCACCGGTACTTCGATCTCTTTGGCCAGGGCCTTGAGGGACCGGGAGATCTCGGAGATCTCCAGCTCCCGGCGTTCGACGCCATGCCGGCCCTTCATGAGCTGGAGGTAATCGATGATCACCATGCCCAGGTCCTTCTCCATCTTGAGCCGCCGGGACTTGGCCCGGATTTCCATGGCCGACACATCCGGCGAATCGTCGATATAGATCGGGGACTCCGACAACACATCCGCCGCATCGGTCAGCCGGGCCCAGTCCTCCCGGCTGAAGTACCCGCTCCGGAGCCGGGACGAATCGATGCGGGCCTCGCAGCAGAGCAACCGCATGGAGAGCTGCTCCTTGGACATCTCCAGGGAGAACATCGCCACCGGGACGTTGGCCTCCAGGGCCGCGTTCCGGGCCATGTTGAGCGCGAAGGCGGTATTGTGGACACAAATGTCGTTGGCCACAAAATTATGGGTCTTGGGTATGGTCAGGTCGTACACTCTCTTCGGGCCGGCGGATTCTATGGAAACGATTCTATCCCAGTAGACGTCGCTTTCGGCCAGTCGAATCAGCTCTTCGTCGCCGCAGGCCGCCGCCAACTCCCTTAGACGGGATCGCGACACCGACCGTTTCCCGATGTGCATATTGGAATAGCCTTTAATGCCGGCACGCCGGCCCAGATCGGCCCAGGACGCATCACCCTTGGCCTCGGCCAGTCGATGCCAGATTTCACGGGGAATCAAATCGACGTTGGTCTGGTATTTTTTGGCGGTAAGGGCCTGAAGGGCCTTTTCGACCTGCTCTTCCTTTCCGAAAATGCCGATCTCCGAGCAAAAACGCTTGATGGATCGGGCTTCGGTGATATCGATTTGCCAGGCACTTCGGCGTTGGTCCATGTAAGTGACGGAACGATGCTTGAGCTTGCCGATAATCCCAAACCGAAGGAGCAAGTGCTGGATTTGTCGAATCAATTGTTCACTCACGCTGACATATCCTAGCTGGACCTGGCCACTGTTCAACGTACAGATCCATCCATCGGTGGCGAACAGCCGGTTGATGAAAACCGCTATTTGCGGGCGAACGAGCTTAAAAACGGACGCCGGCACGAACTTTTCATGGGCATCCTTCCCGTATAGGCCCAGAGAGGCCAGCCAAAGGGTCAGAGGGTTCCGGCTGTTTTTGGCAATGGCAGGATACTCCCAGTGTTGGGCCTTATCCGGCAACCCCTCGTTTCGAGCGATCAGATCGAAAATATCGGGAGAAGGAGCGCATTTGCCGTTTACCCAATTGCTGACGCTGGCGGCCGACACCCCGATGATCGCGGCGAACTGGCGTTGGCTCAACCCCATAAAGCCGATTTTTTCTGCCAGCATTTTTCCGTATGCGGACCGGTTCTCCGCGGCATCGGCAGACGAGACCCGGATGGAAGGCGACCGGTTCATTGGCGTCGAGAGGACTGTTTTGCATCCGCCAAAAGCAGCGGCACATTCTAAAAACTCGTCGAGAACCCGTTGATTTTCGTTGGAAAACCTGGGGCATGCTCCGGTCAGATTGCCGTCTCCGATCAAATATCCCAGGAGTTTGATTTCGCAATCCCGGAGGGACTCGGTTCCGAACACATCGAGCCGTCGCGGCACGGCAATGACATCGCCCGGGGCCAGTTCAGAAAGCGGTTTCCATCCCTGGATCGTTAAAAACGGATGGGAAAGCGTGGTCTCAACGCACCGGCCCAAGCCGGTGATCACGCGGAAAACGGGCTTTTTCCCATCATCGATAAACGCCGATGGATTGACCGGGCTGAACCGCCAACTCTCCCCCAGTGTATAGACCGAGGCATCTCTGCGTCTGCAAATCTCCTCTATGGTTGCAATGCTGCCGTCCTCGAGGAGAATTTCCGTGGATGAGGCGCAGCATTTCCCCATGGAGGGCCTCGCCGCCAGGATGATCAGGTCCGACGGCTGGAGGCCGGCGGTGAGGTTGTCGAGTTGGGTGAATCCGGTGGGCACCCCGGTCACCACGGCCTTGTTCCCCTGGCGTTCCTCCAGGGTGTCGATGTTCCGTTCGATGATCTGGCTGATGGGGTGGAAGGCCTTGCTGGTCTTGTGCTTGGAGATCTCGAAGACGGCGTTTTCGGCGAAATCGATGACATCATCCACATCGCCGCCGTCCTCGAAGCACCGCCGGGCGATGGCGTTGGATTTGATGATCAGCATCCGAAGGGAGGCCTTGTCGTGGATGATCCGGGCGTAATGGGGGGCATTGACCGCCGCCGGTACCTCATCGAGGAGGGAGGCCAGAAACGCGGCCCCGCCGATCTCCTCCAGCTGATTTTTCTCTTCCAGAAGGTTGGAAAGGGTGATGAGGTCGACCGGCTCGTTCCGCTCAAAGAGATCGGTGACGGCGGCGAAGATCTTCTGGTGTTTCGGCCGGTAGAAATCCTCCGCCGACAGGATTTCCAAAACATCGAGGAGGACGCTGTTGTCCAGAAGAATCGAACAGAGCAGCCCCTCCTCGGCGTCCACGTTCTGGGGCAGGACCTTGTCCTGGGGAATGGCGGCCCCGGCCGGGCGCTGTTCCTGATGCTTTGCCATTCAGCCCCCCTCTCCGGTAATGATCGAGTCCAAGGGACGGGCTACTCGGGCACGACCTCGACGGAAATCTCCGGCTCCACGTCCGTATAGACCCGGATCGGCACCGCATAGGTCCCCACCTCTTTGATGGGTTCCGGCAGGAGGACCATCCGTTTTTCCAGTTCAATGCCCAGCTGGGCGAGGGCTTGAACGATCTCCCGTTCAGAGACGGACCCGTAAAGCCGGTTCTCCTCACTCACCCGGGCCGGGATCTGGACGGAGACGCCCTCCAGCTGCTTGGCCATCTGTTCCGCCACCGTTTTCTCCTTAGCGATCTTCAGTTCGAATTTGGCCTTTTCCTGTTCCAGGCGCCGGCGGTTGGCGTCGGTGGCATGAACGGCCTTTTGCTGCGGCAGCAGGTAATTACGCGCATATCCGTTTTTGACATCGACTTCGGTGCCGATAATGCCCAATGATTTAATGGTTTCCGTGAGAATGACTTTCATGGTTCAACCTTCCTGTCGTCGGTTGGGATGGGGTTCTCGCAGGGTTCTCACTCCTGCGGGTCTTCCAGCTTTCTGAAATTGAGCCACATGTCGAAAAAACCGAGCCCGATCACCAACAGCAGAAAGAGCTGCTGCAGCGCGATCAGGCTGTAGAGGAACACCCGCACGAAGGTGGGGAACCGTTTTTTTTCGAAAAAATAGGAGATGATGGCGATGCCGCCGAAAAAATAGATCGTCATCAATACAATAAGTCCGTTGAGGGCGATGATCTTGACCGTTTTGTCGGGCAGCATCAGTGCGCCGCCGCAGACGATCACTCCCCATACGAGGGCTTCGGGCGGTTTCCACAGGCGCAGGGAACCGAAATCCGGTACGGTCAGTCCCCTGGCGCGCAGCAGCGGCCGGGCCGTCAGCACCGTCAGCCAGGACAAAAAAAGGGCGAAGGCGGCGGTCATGCCCGGCAGAATGCGCACCAGCACATACGCGATCCCGTCCAGGGAATCGGCGATCATCCGCACGTTCTCTTCGGACATGCCCATGTTCCGGTAGACGTCGAGAGTCAGGGCCAGGTTTTTGGACAAATAGGCGGACATGGACCCGAATACCTCGACGCCCGCCAGATTGCCGTAGAGCACCAGAAGGCAGGTGGCGGATCCCAGCATGATCCCACTGGTGTAGCCGATGCTCCGCTCTACCGACAGATCGGTTTCGAAACATTCTGCCAGGATAAAGCCCGCCAGCATCAGCTCCGCGAAAAACAGCGTATCGAAGGTGGCGGCGCCAGCCGACACCGCCACGATCAGGGTTCCGCCCAGCGGGACCAGGGCCCCCTTTTTCCGGCCCAGTTTGACCCGGAACAGCAGGGTCGGCAGCGGCACCAGCATCGCCAGGAAAAACCCGAAAATGGGGATGGCCAGAGACGCGGCAAAGATCACACCCGTGGCCGCCACGCCGACGGCGATCTCCCGGGGTGGAACTGAACCGCTGTTTCCCTGCCCTTGTGTCACGGCCGCCTCTCGATTCCCGCTTGGGTCCGGCAGAAGACTACGCCTCCAGGGTGCCCACGTAGGGCAAGAGAGCGATGGTCCGCGCCCGCTTGATGGCGGTGGTCAGCCGCCGCTGATGTTTGGCGCAAGTACCGGAGATCCGGCGCGGAATGATCTTGCCGCGCTCCGTGATGAAGTATTTCAACGTCCGGACGTCTTTGTAATCGATGATTATGCTGCTGTCGGCGCAGAACCGGCAGACCTTCCGCCGGTGAAAGACACGCCGTTTTCTGCCTCTTCCGGGTCGTCGACGGGGATTTACAGCCATATTCTTATGCCTCCTCTTCGCTGGTTTCGGTGGTGGGTTCAGTGGATGGCTCCGGCGCCGCCTCGGCTTCCGACGGCGTTTCGGCGGTCTCCGCCGCCTCCGCCTCGGCCGCAGCCTTCTCCCTGGCGGCCTCCGCTTCGGCCTGCTCCTGCTGGATGGCCGCCACATCCACCTCCTGGTCGAGGAGGACGGTCAGGTATTTCATCACCCGGTCATCGATGCGGAAAAACCGCTCCAGTTCCGCCACCAGCGGCCCCATCCCGCAATAGTCGAGCCGGACATAATGCCCGCGCCGCTTTTTGCGCACCTCGTAGGCCATCTTCTGATTGCCCCATTCATCAAGTTCCACCAGGTACCCCCCCTGCTGGGGGATCAATTCCCGGACCCGATTGAACAAGGCGTCCCGCTGCTCCTCCGTTGTTTCCGGATCGGCAATAAAAATGGACTCATATCGCCTCATACACCCTCCTTGCGGATATAGCCCCGACCGGTGACGCCGGAGCAAGGATTAGAACCGGCCGCCGGACCTCGGCGGCATCAAAAAAGGGGTAGCTCCGTTAAAGCTAACCCCTGCCGTTGTCGTGGTGGGCCGTTCAGGAATCGAACCTGAAACCTACTGATTAAGAGTCAGTTGCTCTGCCTAATTGAGCTAACGGCCCTGCAAGTTGTTTCTCCCAAAAACAAATCCGACCAATAGCAGGTTCGGCGGGGGTTGTCAATGGAATTTTTCCACCGGCGGATCCATCCCATGATCAGTGATCATACAGATGCTGCTGCTTTTGCCGCCGGGCCCGTTTTTTCTCTTTGTCCTTGGCGATGTCCTTCCGCTTCCGTTCCTGGCGCGACAGCCGGTCGCCGCTTCGCCCGGGCTCCCGGCCGATCTCCAGAGAAAAGGACCCGGGCGTTGGATCACGGTCCCGGACGGACGGCTCTTTCCGCTCTTTTTTGGCCTTTTCCGCTTCGGGCTTCGCCTTGGGGAGCGGGGGCGCGGTAAAGGTCGACGGGGGGAGCGGATCGGCCAGGAAAAGAGACTCCCCGGCCCGGTGGAAGGCCACCCCGGCCGCCCCGGCCTGGACGGTCTGGACCGTCAGGAGCACCGGCGCCGCATCGAATCGTCGGCCGATCCGCCGGGCCGTCTCCGGGCTGCTGGCAAGGATCACCCGGGGATGCCCGCCCATCGGGGTCACCCCCTTTTCCACCACCACGGGATGGGCCTTTTTCCGGACGCAAGTGTACAACAGGGGGGGAAGGTCTTCGGCCGGCACGGGGTCCGGGTCGGGGACGGCGAGTCGGGACCGGTCCACAGCGCGAATCCGGTTGTCGTCGATTTCCACGGGCGGGTCCGGCAGGGACAGGCACATTTCGTTGATACTGGCCCGGCGGATATGGCGCCACTCCGGTTCTTCGCTCAGCGCTTTCAGGAGATCCTTGATCCTGACGTATCCCTCGCTATCCGGGACCAGACCGAATTCGTCCGGACGTCGTCCCAGCACGTATGCCATCAGCTTGGCCAGATTGCGGACGGCCTTGGACGGTTGCATACTCTCCCCTTCCCCGGATGGGCGTTTTGGATCACCGGTTGAAATCCGATGGGTTTCGGTGTATCACGGGGTTCCGATCCGCCGAACCCATGGTCCCATAGAGCCATGAGTGATCTTCGATTGTCAACCCCTTTTCGCCCTGAAAGGAGGGCTTACCATGAACACCGAAACCTCCCGCACGCTTTTCGAACGCGCCAAAGTCCGTATCCCCGGCGGCGTCAACAGCCCCGTCCGGGCCTGCGGTTCCGTGGGCGCCGACCCCCTGTTCATCGAAAGCGCCGATGGGTGTCATCTCACCGATGCCGACGGCAACACCTTCATCGATTACGTGGGTTCCTGGGGTCCTCTGATCCTCGGCCACAACCCCCCCAAGGTCCTGGAAGCGGTGATGGCCGCGGCCCGGAAGGGGGCCAGCTTCGGCGCCCCCACAACGAGCGAAATCGAGTTGGCCGAACGGATCACCGACGCCCTGCCCTCCATGGAGATGGTCCGCATGGTCAACTCCGGCACCGAAGCCACCATGAGCGCCATCCGCCTGGCCCGTGGCTATACCGGCCGGGACACGATCATCAAATTCGACGGCTGTTATCACGGCCACGCCGACACCCTGCTGGTGGGGGCCGGCTCCGGAATCGCCACCCTCAACATTCCGGGCAGCCCCGGTGTCCCGGCATCCGTCGTCCAGCACACCCTCTCCCTGCCCTATAACGACGCCGATGCCGTTCGGAAGGTCATGGCGGACCGGGGCGACACGGTGGCGGCCGTTATCGTGGAGCCGGTGGCCGGCAACATGGGGATGGTCCCGCCGGTGGACGGGTTTCTGGCGGCCCTCCGGGAGGTGACCCGTCACCACGGCGCGCTCCTCATCTTCGACGAGGTCATGAGCGGGTTCCGGGTGGCCCACGGCGGGGCCCAGATCCGCTACGGCATCGAACCGGACTTGACCTGTCTGGGCAAGATCATCGGCGGCGGCCTGCCCGTGGGGGCCTACGGCGGGCGGCGGGACATCATGGAACGGATCGCCCCCCAGGGGCCGGTCTACCAGGCGGGCACCCTCTCCGGCAATCCGCTGGCCATGGCCGCCGGGGTGGCCACCCTGGATGAACTCAAAAGCCCGGGCCTCTACGACCGGCTGAAAACCCTTTCGCAGGAACTGTCCGCCGGGCTTCTGAAAGCCGCCACGGACGCCGGCATCCCGGCCGTGGCCAACCGGGTCGGCTCCATGATGGGTTTGTTTTTCACGGACCGACCGGTCCGGAATTTCGAGGATGCCAAAACCAGCAACCTGGACCTGTTCACGGCCTACTATAAAGGAATGCGCGAGAAGGGCATCTACCTGGCCCCCTCCCAGTTCGAGGCCGCTTTTGTCTCTGCGGCCCACACCGCTGAGGCCATCGATGAAACGGTCGGCGCGGCCCGTGCCGTATTCGATGGGCTGAAAGACCGGTTCGGCCGTTGACGCTGAACGGACCGTGAACCGATGGATCTGACGAACAATCGCGTCCCCGAGCGGGTCCGCCATATCCATTTCATCGCCGTCTGCGGCACGGCCATGGGGTCTCTGGCCTGCCTGCTCAACGACCGCGGCTACCGGATCACCGGTTCCGATGCCAACGTCTATCCGCCCATGTCCATTTTTCTGGCGGACAAAGGGATCGGGGTCATGGAGGGCTTCCGGGCGGACCACCTGGATCCGGAACCCGACCTGGTGGTGGTGGGCAATGTGGTGAGCCGGGGCAACCCCGAGGTGACGGCGATGGTCGATCGGGGCCTCCCCTTCCTCTCCATGCCCCAGGCGATCAACCGGTTTGCCGCCGAGGGCAAAAAACGGCTGGTGGTGACCGGCACCCACGGCAAGACCACCACCGCATCCCTCCTGGCCTGGATGCTCCACGCCGCCGGCCGGGACCCCTCCTTTCTCATCGGCGGCATTCTGAAAAACTTCAACAGCTCCTACCGGTCCGGCGGCGGAGACGCCATCGTCATCGAAGGAGACGAATACGACACCGCCTTTTTCGATAAAGGACCCAAGTTTCTCCACTATCCGCCCCACGCCGCGGTTCTCACCAGCGTCGAGTTCGACCACGCCGACATCTTCCGGGACCTGGACCATGTCAAAGCGGCCTTCTCCCATTTCCTCCGGATGGCGCCGGCCAACCGTCTCCTGGCGGTGTACGACGCCGATCCCAACATCGCCGACCTCATCCGG
>CAYPCE010000021.1:0-26574 GCA_964409085.1 uncultured Desulfobacteraceae bacterium
CGGGCCTGCTGGAGGTTCTGGAGCCCCATCAGCGCCAGTTGCCGGGCCAGCGTGTTCAGGAAAGCGAGGGTTTTGTCGAACCGGTCCGGGTCGAAGGGGATCAGGGTATCCGCGGCGGCCGCGAGATCTTCCGGCGGAATCCCGATCTCCCGGGCGAACCGCCGTATCTCGTCCATGTCCAGGTCGCCCTCGGTCATCTGCCCCATGCCGATGTTGGCGACGTGGAGGTCACCGATGACGATCGGCGCCGTGCCGGTGATGATGCGTCGGGCCACGCATCCTTTGCGGACCACCGGACGCGGGTTTTGGCTCAACTCTTCGATGAGCCGCGCATCGAACGCCTCGCATCGCCGGCTGCCCTCGGGGGTGGACCGGACCAGGCGGCAGAAACCGGTGGGGTTGCTCGTCCGGGTGATGAGCCGTCCGCTATTGTCGTAGATCATCGTGGGGACCCCGGACGCGTCTGAAAAGGCGTCCTGGAGTTCCTGGAGCATGTCCAGGCCGAGGATGTCGGTGAGCCGGACGTCCCCCACCTGGATGTCGGGCCGGGTCAGGGCCAGGATGCGGCTTTGGATCGTCTCTTCGTCGCGTTTCCGGTCGGTGATGTCCCGGGTGATGGAGAGGATGACCGCTTCATCGTTGATGGGCAGGACCCGGGCGGACATGAGGCCGTACCGGACCGTCCCGTCCTTGGCCCGGAACCGGGCCTCCAGGTTTTGGACATACCCGGTTTCCCGTAACGCCGCCACAAGCCGTTCCCGGTCGGCGGGATCGTCCCAGATGTTCAGCTCCAGGGAAGTCTTTCCGATGGCGTCTTGCCGGGTGTGGCCCATGATCCGGGTGAACCCTTCGTTGATGTCGAGATAGCGCCCGTCGGACAGCCGGTTGAGGTTGATGGCATCCGGGCTGGTGTTGAAGGCCAGGCGGAATTTCTCTTCGCTTTCCTTCAGCGCCGCTTCCGTCTCCTTCCGCTCCGAGATGTCCAGCGCGAAGCCGTCCCAGCGGATTTCGCCGCCCGGCAGTTTCCGCGGAATGGAAGAGGCATGGACCCAGACGGTCTCGCCGTCCGGGCGCACCACGCGGTGCTCCACGGAATAGGGCCGAAGGCTTCTCGCGGACGCTGCGATGGCCGTTTCCACCCGTTTGGCGTCCTCCGGCGGCAGCAGGCGGAACACCCGGGAAGCGTCCGCCACGATCTCCCGGACGGTGTACCCGAACAGCCCGATGCACTTTTCGCTGATGTAGCGGAAATGGTACGCGCCGTCCGTGGTCATCCGGAACTGGTAGGCGACGCCCGGCAGGCCTTCCACCATGCGGCGGTAATCGATGGTGTCGTGATCGGGGCCGGCCCCCTCCCCGCGAAGCCGGGCGTTTTCCTCCCGGAGGCGGGCGACTTGCTTTTCCAGATCCTGGAGGCGCTCAGCGGGCGGGGATGGGGATGTTGAACACATGGAAAGGACCTTCCTGGCGCCTGGGCCGATCGGTACCTACCGTTCGTCAGTATTGGGAACGGGCACTGATTAAAACAGATCGGCCGATAGATATCAATAGGTTTTTGGAACCTCGGAATGAAATTCCGAACAACTCTTTCAACCACCGGTCCATATCATCATCCGTCAATCCTTTTTCATCCCACACCTCACCGCCCGTCCCCAAACAACACCATCGGCGCCCAGAAAAACGGCTTCCGCCAGGCTTTTTTCCCCTCCCCGCGGATCATCCGGAGCTTTGTTTCGCGGAGGGCAGCGGCCCGGCCCATGTTGGCGTTCAGGTATTGGAACATCCCCACGTTGAGATCCTTGATGGATTCGGAGTGCACCGACCAGAGGGTGACGGCGATGGCGGGAGTCCCGGCGAACATGAAGGAACGGGTCAGCCCCATGACGCCTTCGCCCGGGACGCCCTTTCCCCGGCCGGTGTTGCAGGCCGTGAGGGCGATGAAGTCGGCGTTGAGGCTGAGGCCGAAGACGTCGGCCATGGTGAGGAATCCCTCGCCACCGGTCTGGGGGTCGGGATCCGAGAGGACGAGCGCCGGCTGGTCCATCCCGTCGATATCGCCGGGCATGACGCCGTGGGTGGCGAAAACGAGGTACCGGTAGTCGTCCAGGGCGTCGGCATCGTTGAACCTGAACACCCGGCTCCGGGCCGCTTCCGATCGGAGCTGGAGCGGATCGGGGGGTTCCGGAACCCGGAGGGTCTCTTTGATGGCCTTGACCTCGTTTTCGGTTTCCGGGAGGGAGTCGAACTGGAATTCACCCACGGCATCCTGCTGGTAGACCGGATTGGCGAAGGCCAGCAGGGGATGGCCGGGCAGATCCCGCCGCCGGGCCTGGGCGTCCCGGAGGATCTTGAGAAGCGACGCCGACGAAAGATAGGCCACGGCATGCTCCTCGATGATGTAACGGGGGGTCTCTCCGCCGGTGTCCAGGGCCTCGAAGGGCAGGTCGTAGAGGGACCCGGTGGGGACGATGTAGATCAGGCTGCCGCTGCCCCCGCCTCCGGCCGGGCTGTGGGCGCAGCCGCGCCCGGCCCCCGCGGTACCGTCGTGGGCCGCGATGTCGATGGCGTCCCGGACCGGGGGCGGAAACAGGATCCCGTAGAGATCGGGCGATTCATGGGACATCGGTCGCTGCGGCGGGGTCAGGGCCGGCGCTGCCGGCGCTGGTGACGGCTCCGGTTTCTCTGCCGCTGCCGGCGGAGTCAGGACCTTGATGCTCCGGAGGGGATCGACCCTGCGGTGGACGATGTCATCCCGAAACCGGCGCACCATGCGCGCCAACTTGATATCCCGGGTCCCGATGGGGTGCATGGAAAAATGGGAGCGGCCCACCACCCAGGCACTGGCGCTGTTGACCCGGATGTCGTAGGCCAGAATGATCTCCCCGGGCCGGAGCACTTCGGTCTGGAGGGTCTCCAGCCCGACCGGCTGCGGGTATTTCATGGCGTGGTAATCGGGATAGTCGTTGCGGATGGTGGTCTCCAGTTCCTCCTGGGCGGCCTGGATATCGGCCAATTCCGCCTCCAGCCCGTGGATCCGCTGGGGGTTGCTGGTTTCCAGGGGGCGGGCCCGTTCCCGGGTCAGCTCCTTGCGGACCCTTGCCCGTCGACGGGTCAGCTCCTCCTCCTTCTTGATGATCCTTTCGGGGACCCCGGCGAAATTCCGGGCCCCGCTCTGGCCCATCTCCTCCAGAAAGAGCCGGCCCTGCTTCCGTTCGAAGATCTCCAGGGCCTTCCGGCCGTATCCCCCGCCCGGGTCCAGCCGGTGGCGCTCGGCGAGCAGATCGATGAGTTCGTCGTAGACGTAGATTTTGTTCCGCATGTAGGCGGATCGGGTCGCTTTGCCGGTCAATTCCTCCCGGATGGTCTCGATGGTCGACAGGGCGGCCTCGTAATGGCGGATGGCCTTCGGAATCTCGTAGAGCGTCCCCAGGACCTGGCCCAGCCGCCGGTGGGCCCGCCAGACCGATTCCGGGGCCCCCACGGCCCGGGCGGCCTCCAGGCTCTGGCGGAGGAATTCGGCCGCCTGCTCATGCTCGCCCATGCTGTTGAAGATCATCCCGATATTGGAAAGGTCGCGTCCTTCCCCGCGCCGGTCGCCGATGGCCCGGTGGATCACCAGGGCTTTGTTGTAGTGGGTGAGGGCCTGGTTGTACTGGCCGAGGTTGTGATACGCCAGGCCGATGTTGGCGAGATCGGCCCCTTCGCCGCGCCGGTCGCCGATTTGCCGCCGGATGGTCAGGGCTTTTTCATAGTGCTCCAGGGCCTTCTCGTAATGGCCCAGGTTGTTGTGCATCAGGCCGATGTTGGCCAGATTGCGTCCTTTCCCCCGACGGTCTTCCAGTTCCTGATGGATGGCCAGGGCGCGTTTGTAATACTCCAGGGCTGTTTCATACTGGCCCAGGTTATGATGGATGACACCCATGTTGGACAGCACCAGCCCTTCGCCGTGGCGGTCTCCGGTCTCCTGTTTGAGGGTGAGTGCGCGCTTGTAATCGGCCAGCGCTTTTTCATACTGGCCCAGGTTCTGGCGGATCAACCCGATGTTGGCGAGGTTGGCGGCCTGGCCCCTGCGGTGGCCGAGGTCCCGGTGGATGGCCAGGGCCTCCTCCAGGTTTTTCATGGCCTCCCCGTACTGCCCCATATGCATCTGGATGACGCCGACGTTGCTCAGGTCGTTGGCCAGTCCCCACAGGTCGTTGGTTTTCCGGTCGATGGACAGGGCGGAGAGGTAGTTCGTCAACGCATCTGCGTACTGGCCGAGGGTGTCGTAGACGGTGCCCAGATTGCCGAGAAAAGCGGCGGCGGCCCGCTGGTTGCCGGCGGTTTCGGCAAAGGTCAGCCCCTTTTTCCACTTCTGGACGGCGACCCGGTAATCGGCGGCGGCCATCGCCTCCTGCCCTTCCCGGTAGAGCCGGTTCATCTCCAGGACGGCGGTCACCGCCGGATCGGCCTGGGAGCCGGCCTCCAGATGACGGGTGAGCATCCGGGCAAGATGCCGCAGGACATCGTCGTCGGGAATCTGCATGAAACGGGCTTCGGCCGCGGCCTCGGGGTGGGATGCGATCAGGGTCTCGGCCGTTCCGAAATCTCCCCGGTGGATGGCATCCGAAAATTGGGTCAGAAACCGGTCCACGGGACCGGGGCCGGCGGCGCCCCCGGCAAGGGAAGCCGTCAGGAACAGGGCCACCAAAACGGGGCCGATCGTGCAGTGTCTCATGATCTCCTTTCTGATACGTACGCGGTGGCGTCGATGGTGGTCATGTCGTCCGTTGCGCCCCCCGTCAATCGGGACCGGTCCGGTTCCTTCAGGGGCTCGGGGCTCAGATAGATCCGGATGGTTTCCCGGCCCGGTCTGTCGGTCATCAGACCGGTCCCGGCGTCGCTGAAGAGGTCCAGCACCGATCGGGGCGCCAGTCGGGTCGTTTCCGGGGCGCTGAACGATTCGGGGAAAAGGATTTCGGTGTTGCCGGACGGGCCGATGTTGACGACGGCACAGTAATAGGTCCTCTCCGAGGTATTGGCCAGGTCGAAGGTCAGGATGTCGCCGGTCTGGATGTCCGTTTCCGGCAGGGACGAAACCGGGAAGGGACCGCTTTTCCGGAACCTCCCCAGGTCCCCCAGCCCGAAGCAGGCCGGGCCCCGCCGGCAGTCCTTGTCCGGTGTCAGCAGGAAAAAGCGGACCCGGAGGGGGTAATGGTCCCGGATGTAGGCCCGCCACTTTTCCAGGGCCGGGAGGTCGCCATGGCGGCGCCGCAGCCGGTCGATGACCCGGTCCATCTCGCCGTACTGCTGGTACCGGGCCAGCACGCTCAGGTAGTAGAGGTCCGGGAGGGGGTCGGCGGGCGGGGACTGGGCGTTCAATTCCGCGTAGGTGCGGCGGGCCGACGCGAGTTCGGCCCGGTCGGCGGGCGACAGGGGGGCGACCGGCCGGGGGGCGGGCGCCGGGTCCGGACGGGCATCGAAAAGCCCCCGCACCACGTTCACCCCGCCCCGGGCGATCCGGCCCCGGGGCAGGGGCAGGCCGGAGCCTTCGATGGCCAGGGAGACCGGGGCTTTCACGGCGGTCACCTCCGGGGTGACGTCGGGGTCTTCGGAGACGCCGCCCTCGGCCGTGAGGGACAGGCGGACCGGTCCCCGCCAGGCCTCCCGGCGGCCGGAAGACAGAAAGAGCAGGTCGATGCGGCTGTCCGCGGAGAGGTGGATCCGGTCCCCTTTCCGGATTTTCATAAAGGCCTGCACGGGTTCGGCCCCGCCGGTTTCGCCCGGATGGGTGTAGCGGGCCTCCCCGGAAACCGCCATGACGAGCCCCACATCCGGGGTCGTCTGGGCAACGGCCGCGCCCGGTAACGCGGCCGTCGCCATCCACAGGACCACGCCGGCCAGCAGGCGGCGGGGATGGATGGGATGACGGATGGTGTTCATGGTCGATACCTCCCTTATGGCTGACCGGTCAGCGGGCTGTTTCTATGCCGACGAGTTCATGGACCGCCACCCGGCCGTCCCGGCCTTTGACGGCGATGGTGTCGGACCCGCCGGTCCGGAGGCCGGGGCCGGCGATCCGCAGGGTGTCGCCGCTGACCACGATGGTCCAGCCCAGGTCTTTGGTGGCGCTTTCCATCCGGGCGGCGGTGTTGACCGTGTCGCCGATGGCCGTGTACTCGGTCCGCCGGGGGGTGCCGATGTTGCCCACCACCGCCTGGCCGGAGTGGATCCCGATTCCCATGCGGAAAGGGGGCAGTTCCCGGTCCGGAAACCGGCGGGTCATCCAGTCCTGGAACGCGGCCGCGGCCGCGGCCATCTCCAGGGCGGCCCCGCAGGCGTCCCGGGCATGGTCCGGATGGGGGGCCGGGGCCCCGAATACGGCCATGACGGCATCGCCGATAAACTTGTCCACAGTGCCGCCGTGGGTCAGGATCGGCTCGCAGATCCGTTCGAAATAGGCGTTGAGCATCTCCACCACCTCGTGGGGGGTGAGCCGCTCCGACAGGGTGGTGAAGTTCCGGATATCCGAAAACAGGACGGTCACGCCGAAGAGTTCCCCCCCCAGGTCGGGCTGGCGGCCGGAGGCCAGGATCGTGTCCACCACGGCGCTGGAGACATACCGGCCGAAAAGCTGCTGGAGCTGGATCCGGCGCCGCTCCTCGCCCGTGAGCCGCAGGCCGAGGGTCGCCAGATAGGCCAGGGCGAGACCGGCGTGAACCCCGGCCAGCGGCAGGAGGACCCCCTGACGGAAGGCCAGGTAGGAAACGGCCCCGCAGACGAGGCCGGTCCCGGCCCCGGCGGCCGCCCCCTGCAACGGCGGCAGGCGGAAAAAGAGCATCGAGCCGGCCAGCAGCACGAGAAACAGGTAGACCGGGAAAACCCCGGCGGGCAACGACCGGGAGCCGCCCCCCGACAAAAGGGTTTCCAGGATTTGGGCCTGGATCTCGACACCGCTCATCAGCCGGCCCTCCCATCCCAGAAAATCGCGGGCATAGGGGGTCCGGTGGAGGTCCTGGTGGCCCGGATGCTCGGCCCCCACCAGGATCACCTTCCCGTTGATCTTCGCTGCCAGGGCCGGATCGGGGGGGCTTTCCCCGGAGAGGAGATCGTACATGGAGATCCGGGGGATGGTGCCGGGGGGACCGACATATCCGATGCGCTGGAGGCCGGGGATGCGGAAAATCGTTTCGGATACCCGGCCGGATTTAACGGCCAGGAGGGCCGGCAGGGTGGGCCGGGGCGACAGGTCGCCCCCCGGAGCCAGGACCGTGGCGAAGTGCCGGTAGACGCCGTCCGGATCCGCCGTCAGGTTGGTGATCCCGATGTCCGCGTCCATCCCCGGCAGCACATAGCGGTAATCCGCTACCGGAAACAGGTACCGGGGGGCGCCCCCGGCGTCATGGACGATGGTGCCCGACAGGACCACCCCGCCGCCGGCCAGGGCCTGCCGAAAGGGGATATCGAAGGTGCGGCTGATGGACGGGTCTTCGAGATCCAGCTGCTTGAGCCAGGATTCGGCGCTGACCCGGAACAGAAAATCGATGCCGATGGCGGCCGCGCCGCCCGCTTTTAATCGCTGGACCGTCTCCGCGAATTTGGGCCCCCAGAAGGCCAGGGGAATGTCTTTATAGGCCAGGAGGGTCTTTCCGTCGATGGCGACGATGGCCACATGCTCCGCCGGCCGCCGGTGCCCGGAGAGGCGGTGCCAAAGGTCGGTATACCCGTTTTCCAGAAAACCGGTCCATCCCGCTCCCATGACCCCCAGGGTGAGGAGGCAGACAATGGCCGAGAGAAGGGTGTTGGGGAGGTGACGTCTCAATCCGGACTCCGTTTCTGCCGATGCCGTCCCTCAGCCGGACCGGGCCGCGGCCTGAAGGCCACCGGTGGCGTCCCCGATGTCCAGCCGGTCGTTTCCGTTCAGGTCGCCGTCCCGTATATCGCAGCCGTCGGGCGCCGGGGTTTCCCCGGCCAATACCGTCAGGACGGCGTTGCCCCTGTCATCCCCGTCGCCGCCCAGGCAGCCGGCGCTCAGCAACAGCACCGCCGCGGCCAGAAGATGGCCGATTTTCCCCCATGGCGGCCGATGGTTCCAAGGCATACCCGCGTAGGTTCCTCCGGTCTAGCTATCGTTGTCGTTCCGCCGCTCGAAATCTTCCATCTGATCCAGAATGTCTTCCATCCGGATGTGGTCGTTGCAGGCGTCCCGCAGCAGGTTCCCCAAGGTCTCTTCGATGGCGCAGACATAGACCTGGATGCCCCGGCGCCGGAGTTTCG
This sequence comes from uncultured Desulfobacteraceae bacterium, assembly GCA_964409085.1. Taxonomy (GTDB): domain Bacteria; phylum Desulfobacterota; class Desulfobacteria; order Desulfobacterales; family JAABSP01; genus JAABTD01. The sequence continues at coordinate 8,257 of CAYPCE010000021.1, forward strand.
TGGCCAGGTTGGCGAAATCGCCGTCGCCGGTCACCAGCACCACGGTGTCGGGGGCGATGGCCAGGGAGAGTTCCACCGAATCGATGGCCATGAGCACGTCCACATTGGCCTTGTAGGCGCCGCCGCCCTTGGGGGACCCGTTTTTGGTGACCACCAGAAACCCGTTGGACCGGAGCCAGTGGACATACCGTTCCCGGCTGTCCCGCTGGGACTTGAGGTCCTCGGTGGACGGGGGGAGGCCCACGTAGATGACCATCTCCACGAGGTCGGCGCCGGGAACGGCATTGACGATCTCCTCCCGGAGAAAGAGCCAGTCGAGGTTTTTGTTTTTGATCCGGGCCGATCCGGTCACGTTGGATTCATCCACGAATACGAGCAGCTTTTTTCTCATCTGTTCTCCGATGGTTTTCGATTGTTTTCAAAACAGCCGTTTGCGTCTTTTTGCTTTGTCTTTCGTCGTTTTCCCCCTGTTGCCGGGGGAACGCGATAAAAAAGGCACCCTATCACGATTCATGGAAGTTTGAAATGGAAAAACCAGGGCGGCGCGGTGCGTCCATGGGGCGGACGGCCGAATCCCCCGGCGGACCGGGGCCGGAACTCCAGGCGTTACAGACAGAGGAGGGGGATGAGATGGGGGGAGAGCCGGGGCAACGGGTCGGCCATTTGCATTGAACCGCCCGGCCCTGCCGCCTGGGATCGAAATCCCAGGATCAATCTTCCAAACCGGCTGAAGCCGGTTGAGCCCCCCACCTCATCCGGAGTTTTTGACCGCCGCAACCGGCTTTCAGCCGGTTTTATGGAGGTAGCCCGGAATTTATTCCGGGGGCGGCTGGTTCGATCCCCCGATCTCATCGATGGCCACCCGCACCACCCGGGCCGACCGGGCCAGGGCCGCCTTTTCCTCGCCGCTCATGGCGGTGAGGGGGAAATCGGCCAGGATCCCGTCGCCGCCCACCAGATGGGGCATGGAGACGGTCACGCCGGCGACCCCCTCCACAATGCCGGTGGGGGTGGTCACGGTGAGCACGGACCGCTGGTCGTGAAGGATCACGTCGGCGATCTTGGCCACCGCCGCGCCGATGCCGTAATAGGTGGCCCCCTTGCCGTCGATGATCTGGGCCGCCGCGTTCCGGGTGGCGTCGTCGATCGCCGCCCGGTCGTCCCCGGTGAGGCAGATGCCCTGGCGGCCGCAGAAGGCGTCCAGCTCCAGGGCCCCGATGCGGACCAGGGACCAGGCCAGGACCTCGGAATCCCCGTGTTCCCCCACCACATAGGCGTGGACGTGGGGCGGATCGACCCCCAGCCGGTCCCCCAGGAGAAACCGGAACCGGGCCGTGTCCAGGGTGGTGCCGGAGCCCAGGACCCGGCCCGGCGGAATATCGTGTTCGGCGGCGTATTGCGCCGCCAGGTGGGTCATGATGTCCACCGGGTTGGTGGCCACCACCAGGATGGCCTCCGGGGCATGTTTCAAAATCGATGGCACGATTTCCCGGAAAACCGCCGCGTTTCGCTTGAGCAGGTCAAGCCGGCTTTCGCCCGGCTTTTGGGAAACCCCGGCGCTGATGACCACCAGTTTGGCGCCCTTGAGGTCCGGATAGCCGCCGCCCCGCACTGTGAGCGGATTGGAAAACGGGACCGCGTGGTTCAGGTCCGCCACCTCCGCCGACACCCGTTTGTCGTCTTTATCCACCAGCACGATCTCCCGGCCGATGCCGCTCATGATCATGGCGTAAGCGCTGGCGGATCCTACCATGCCACTGCCGACGATGCCGATCTTCATGATGCTCTCCTTATCTTTTGTTCCCGATGTCACCCGGTTGTCCTGAAACTGAAACCTTCTCTTCGAGTCCTTTCTCCTCCCGTTTCTGCTCGCTCACGGCTTTTGGACGCTTTCGCCTCCGGCGCAGGGAGGCGATGACGCCGACAATAGTGGCTGTCCACCCTGGATTGGGTTCGTTTTTTCTTTCCATTTGCCCATATCCTGTTCATTATAGCGTGGTCGATCCGCCGGGCAATAGGGCCGACGCTGTATCCCGGTTTACACAAAGGGGTATTTTTGAGAACATGAAACGGTGTTGGACCGGAATCATCTGTTTGCAACGTCCAAAATGTATGCTATAAAGATCATTAAAGGCGATAATGCTTTTTATAATGAACTTATCATGGGAGAGCGTTCATGCCGCGATCATCCGCCGAAAAGGGCCTGCCGTTGCCGGTGCGCCAGGCCCTCCGGGACTGGGGGCAACTCATCGCCGCCGGCCGGAAGGAAAAGGGCTCCACCCAGGCCGAGCTGGCCCGGCGCGTCGGGGTGGGCCGCATGACGGTCGTCCGCATGGAAAAAGGGGCCCCGGAGGTGGGCGTCGGCTATTACCTGACGGCGGCCTGGATTCTGGGGCTGCCGGTCCTGGCCTGGACGGATTTCGCCGGCCTGCGGGCGGAAACCGCCACCGCCGAATACCTCAAACAGGTCCACCGACGCCTGCCGGAGCGGGTCCGGGTCCCGACGGAGCCGGTGGACGATGACTTCTGACGTCTTTATCTGGGTCTGGCTGCCCGGCGATGTCGATCCAGTGGTGTGCGGCCGTTTGAGGGATTTCGACGGCGAAATCCGATTCGCCTACGGTCGCAGTTATCTTGAACAGGAACGTGCCATTCCCCTCGACCCCGGGGAACTTCCCCTTGCAGCGGGCTGGTTCCGGCCCCGGATCGGAGAGATGCCCGGCATTATCCGGGATGCGTCCCCGGACGCCTGGGGACGCCGGGTGCTGCACCACCGCTTCCCGGCCGATGCGCTGACGGAAATGGATTTCCTGGTCCGCACCGGACCGGACCGGATCGGCGCAATGGAGGTCAACCGCTCGCCGACGGCATACGCGCCAAAAAATTGGACCCCGGCGACGCTGGATGAGCTGGTTTCGGCCGCGGACCGCGTCGAACGGGGCGAGCCCTTGCCCGAGCCGCTGGATGACGCCCTGCTCCATGGTTCCAGCGTCGGCGGGGCGCGTCCCAAAGCGCTGATCGACGGTCCGCAGGCCAAGTACATCGCCAAATTCAGCTCCGGCACGGACGCGTATCCGGTGATCCGCTGCGAATATGCCGCCCTGTGGCTGGCCCGGCGGTGCGGGATCGACGCCTCCCGGTTCGAATTGCGCCGGTCCATGGGCAAAGATGTGCTGCTCCTGGAGCGATTTGACCGCGAAAGGGTAGAATCGGGCTGGCGCCGGCGGTTCCTGGCCAGCAGTCTGACGACCCTGGGGCTCCATGAAACCGAAGCGCGCTGGGCGTCCTATCCCGATCTCGCCGGGTTTATCCGCCGGTACGGGGCGTTTCCGGAGGCCGACAACGCCGCGCTCTTCCGGCGGATGGTCTTCAACATCCTCATCGGCAACACCGACGACCACGCCCGGAACCATTCCTTTTTCTGGGACGGCCGCCATTACCGGCTGACGCCGGCCTACGACATCTGCCCCATGCTGCGGTCCGGACTGACCGCCAACCAGGCCATGGCCGTGGGCAGCGAGGGGCGGCTGAGCACCCTCCGGAACGCCCTGTCCGAAGCCGGGGTGTTTGGACTGAGTCCGGCGACGGCCCGCGAAGGGGTGGATGCGATGGTCGGGACCGTCGAGAGCGAATGGCCGGCCGCCGCCGAGGCCGCGGGGTTAACGCGGGTGCAATCGGATCTGCTGCGCCGGGCGACGGTCCTGTCGCCGGGGATTTTTTACTGAATGTTGACTGCGGCCGGGCCGCGGTCCTGAACCCGAACGGCAAAAGGAGTCTTCTCATGCCGGTCCAAAACGCCGATGTCGCCAATATCTTCGAACGGGTGGCCAACCTGCTGGAAATCCGGGACGCCAATCCATTCCGGGTCCGGGCCTACCGCAACGCGGCCCGGACCGTGTCGAGCCTCGCCCGCGACATCGCGGACATGGTGGAAAACGGGGAAGATCTCACGGAACTGTCCGGCATCGGCGAGGACCTGGCCGGCAAAATCGAAGAGATCGTCAAGACCGGGACCCTGGAGCAGCTCCTGGAACTGGAAAAAGAGCTGCCCGGGGAACTCAACGACCTGATGCGTATCGATACCCTCGGCCCCCGGAAGATCCACGCCCTTTACACCGAGCTGGGCATCGGGGACATGGCGGGTCTGAGGGCCGCGGCCGAAGACGGCAAAATCCGGGAACTGAAGGGATTCGGGGAAAAGACCGAACAAAAAATCCTGGATGAAACGGCCCGGCTCCAAGGCGCCGAAGACAAACGCACCCCGCTCATCGAAGCCGAGCAGCGGGCAGAGCCGCTCATGGATTATCTAAAAAAGTCCTCGGGCGTGAAACAGCTTGAACTGGCCGGCAGCTACCGGCGTCGGAAAGAGACGGTCGGCGACCTGGACATCCTGGCCGCCTGCAAGCAGGATTCCGACATCATGGACCGCTTTGTAAAATTCGAGGACGTGGAAGAGATTATTTCCCACGGCAAGACCAGGTCCTCGGTGGTGCTCCGCGGCGATCTTCAGGTGGACCTGCGGGCGGTGCCCCGGGTCGCCTTCGGCGCGGCCCTCCACTATTTCACCGGCTCCAGGGCCCACAACATCGCCGTCCGGAAAATCGGCGTCAAAAAAGATCTGAAGATCAACGAGTACGGGGTGTTCAAAGACGGGGAACGGATCGCCGGCGAAACGGAAGCGGAGGTGTTCCAGCAAGTGGCCCTGCCCTACATCGAACCGGAACTCCGGGAGGATCAGGGCGAAATCGAGGCGGCCCGGGAAGCCCGCCTCCCGAACCTCATAACGCTCGACGACATCCGCGGCGACCTTCAGTCCCACACGGACGAGACCGACGGCCGCGCGACGCTGGAGGAGATGGCCGAGGCCGCCGGGAAGCTGGGCTACGATTATCTCGCCGTCACCGACCATTCCAAAAACGTGACCATGGCCAACGGGCTGGACGCCGGGCGCCTCGCGAAACAGATCGACGCCATCGACCGGTTCAACGACGGCCGGGACGGCGTCCGCATCCTGAAAGGGTGCGAGGTGGACATCCTGAAGGACGGGTCTCTGGACCTGCCCGACGGCATCCTGAAACGCCTCGACCTGACGGTCTGCTCCATCCATTACAACCGGAACCTGTCCCGCAAACAGCAGACGGAACGGGTGCTGCGGGCCATGGACAACCCCCATTTCAACATCTTCGGCCATCCCACCGGCCGCCTGGCGACCGGCCGGCCGCCCTACGACATCGACCTGGAAAAGATCATGGAAGCGGCCAAAGACCGGGGCTGCATCATGGAACTCAACGCCCACCCCAAACGTCTGGACCTTTCCGACCGCCAGTGCAAAATGGCCAAAGAGTTGGGCGTGATGCTGGTCATCTCCACCGACGCGCACCAGCCCGAAGAGCTTGAGTTCATGCGCTGCGGCGTGGACCAGGCCCGCCGCGGCTGGCTGGAACCGGAAAACGTCCTCAACACCCGGCCCTGGGACGGGGTCCGCAAACTTCTGAAGCGGAACTGAGCGCTTCCCCGGGCGTCATTTACCCCGTTTGTAAGCCGCAAGTACAGTCAAAACGGTCCGGTCGATAACCCGGGTGCAGGCGGTCCCCATGCCGCCGGCCGCCGCGGCAACCAGTGCAAGCAGGGCGATCCACCACCACCTGACCGTCGGGCCAACCCCGGAATAGGCATCTTCTCTGTCCGGCTCTTCCGGTTCGACGACCCCGGACGCTATTTCCTGCTTCGGCGGCGGCTTCGGTTGCGGTATGGGCGGCTCGGGCTTCGGCGGCAAATCCTCCAATTCCCGAAACACCCGCCCCACATCGATTTCCCCCAACCGCCGCTCCAGGCCGGTCACCTCCTTAAAGAACCGGTCAAACCGCCGCTGAATCAACCGCTGCTGGTCCTCGTTCCTTGCCAGCAGCGACGTCAGCGTATTCCTCAGCCTCGGAACCGTCCAGGTCCCACCGGTCCCAGACGCCCGCGACAACCGGTCCTAATCCCGCAGCGTCGGTTTGATGCCGTCCGAACGGAGGCGTTCCCGGATGCTGACTCGGATGATTCCGGGAAGAGGATGGGAATGGTGCTCATAACCGTCACCATGTGGTTTGAATTCATCGTTGGTGCATGGCCTTCAATTTGCCCCATAATGAAGACAAGCACTTGCAAAGTCAAGAGAAATGGACGCGGTCTTCCGCTGGAATGCCGCCTGGGCATTGCCTTATTGTTGACACGAGTTCTGTGTTACACTATTATCTTGTACATGAAGAATGTCACCATCACATTAGAAGAAAACGTCGCGCTCTGGGCCCGCATCCGGGCCGCTGAACAGGAGACCAGCGTCTCCCGGCTGGTCGGGGAAATGCTGAAAGAGCGGATGCTCGAAGAAGAACATTACCGCTCGGCCATGCGCCAATATCTCTCGAAGCCGCAGGTCGTAATGAAAACGCCCGGATCGACCTATCCCGGCCGCGAGTCGCTCCATGACCGATAAGGTGTTTGTCGATACCAATGTGCTGGTCTATCGGAGAGACGCCGGCGAACCGGAAAAGCAGGGGCTCGCAACGAATTGGATAACCTGCCTTTGGGAATCGCGGACCGGACGGATCAGCGTTCAGGTGCTCCAGGAGTTTTATGCGACCGTCACAACGAAACTCAAACCGGGGCTGGATCCGGCGGATGCCCGGGACGATGTCCGGTCTATGTTCGCATGGCGTCCGATTCCGGTCAATGCCAGCGTCGTCGAAGGCGCGTGGGGCCTCCAGGATCGATTCCATCTTTCCTGGTGGGACACCTTGATCGTGTCCGCCGCCCAGGTCGGCGACTGCCGCTATCTGCTGACCGAAGACCTCCAGGAAAACCAGATCTTCGGCGATGTCCGCGTGATCAATCCGTTCCATCAAACCCCCGAACTTCTCGGTTCGCGGCCATAGTCTTTTCCATCCCTGCCAACTTCCCATTGTTATTTTGTCGCTGACGGCGCCCAAGATTTTCAAACTTCGCCATGAAGGCGCAATCCCAATTTCTAAAATTATTGAATCATTACAGTATTGAAAGCGCAGTTCGCAGAGTGGTCAATCTGCGGTTGAAAGGACCTGGCATATTTTGGAAACACAAAAATGCCGAGGCAATCTTGTTTTTGCATGCATACTGTAAAGCAGGTAGGTGGAACATGCTGAAAAATATGACAAATTCTTTAGAAGGATATTTCATTTCGTGACCTGCTTTTTTGGAACGCACCCTCAAGCCCTTCCCCCCAGCTCCTCGATATCCTGATGATCCTTCAACAACGTGCCGAGATAGGGCAGTTTCGACAGGTCTTCTTCGAGTTGTTCGGGGTATCGCCCGGTGGACAGCGAGAGCACCCGCAGCCAAACGAGCAGTTCGCCGGTGGCGGGAGCTTTGCGCAGCGTCCGGTCCCGGAGGGCGAGGAAGCGTTTGATGGCGAGGGCGAGGAAGTCGTCGCTCAGTTCCCTGAAATCGTCGCGGCGGCTGTCGACGGCCTGCTGGACGATGCGGTCGTCGAATTCGATGTGGTGGTAGACGCAGCGGCGGAGGAAGGGTTCGGGGAGGCGGCGTTCGCTGTTGGAGGTGATGAAGACGATGGGCCGGAGTTTAGCCGGGGCGTCGATCTTTTCGCCGGTTTCGATGATGGTGAATTCCATCTGGTCGAGTTCGTGGAGGAGGTCGTTGGGGAAGTCGCGGGGAGCCTTGTCGATTTCGTCGATGAGCAGGATCTGGGGGACGTTCTGTTCCTTGGCGATCCGGAAGGCGTTCCAGAGGGCGCGTTCTTCGATGTACTGGCGTTTGTCGAGGTCCTCGCATTGATCGGGGGTGAGGCTGCTTTGCAGATGGGCGTCCCGGAAATAGCGGACCATGTCGAAGTCGTAGAGCAAATCCCGGGCCGTGGAATCGGATTTGACCTGGAAGTGGATGCACGCAACGCCGAGCTGCCAGGCGGCGTAATAGGCGGCCTGGGTCTTGCCGGTGCCGGGCTCGCCGGTGATCAGCAGGGGGTCGCCCACGGCGATGGCGGTGTTCATGGCGTCGGCCAGGGCGTCGCCGGCGATGAAGTGGGGGGCGTCGGTTTCGAGGGTGCGCTTTTTTTCGATGAAGGGGCGTTGGGTCAGCCACTCTTTGGATTCGTGGGGCGCTTTGCCCATGGGCGGTATCAGGTTGAAGGGGTAGGTGCTCACGATTCGGGTCTCCTTATGGCATTACCTACAAGGATTTGGGATAATAAAGGATTTATTTCATCCTTGCTTATCCCAAATCCTTGTAGAAGGTTGCGGATCAGTATCGCTACGTTTTCTTGCCGGAAAGTCTTTTTTTGCCGGATTTTTTTATCACACGCCACGCCTGCTTGCGAAGCTTTTTCAGTTCTTCGACCGTTTGCTCATATCGCCCGTCCGTTCTGTTGATAATTTCTTGAAGCGCATCGTCTTTTCGATCTTCCGGCAGGTCGATGTTATGCGTTCTGAGAAATCGCAGAAGGTCGATTTTCGCCACCTTTTCCATTGCATCCAGGAGCATGAATTCCGTGTTTTTGAGATTCAATTCCTCAATGTTTTCGTCATGGACATCCTGGGCGAACTTGGGTGGATTTTCCACCAAAAATGAAACGGAGAGCAGTGCAAACTGTTTCTTTTCCAGAAGCTTAGCGAACTCGAAATCCCACCACAACACGTAATCCTTCAGACTTTCCGTGTCGATGAGCTGGTCGGACCGAACCGGTTCATGCCGAACATACAGCAAGGTGGTGCGATTGTGGCTTTCCTTGCGGAGACGGCCCGGGATATCCTCAATGGCGCCGACGCCGAACGGTTCGGTCAACACATGGCTGAAAGCGGAGTGATAATCTTCCAGATGCTCCGGCCACCGGGGGCGAATCTGATGCACATGGACGCCTGAAAGGCCTTCCCGGAGTTCGACCAAAAGGCGTTTGTGAAATATTTCAACGCCTTGACCTTCTTCCCCGTACCAGACGAATACCCTGCTTTTCGGCTTTTGCTCCCGAATCATGTGCTCGGTTTGAGCGAAAACATCGTTGTATTGCCGAACCCTGTCGATTTTCAGGTGCCAGTGGGGGTCCGCCGTCAGGCGGTCGGGCGGCGTCGGCGGTTTGGCCTTCCACTCGCCGTAATGGGCGTGGAACACCGGCGTGATCCATCGACAATCCTTGGTGGTGAGAAGGTTGAGATCCATATCCGCGTAAAGATTGGTTACAGCCTTATGAGGCGGGATCGCCTGGAGCAAAATGTTTTTCCATAGCGTCATGGCCTGGGCCCGAGCCACCGGGACTTCAGCGAATGTCCGGTTGGTGACGACGGCCGGAATGAATTCGCCCAACTGGACGCCGGCGCCGAGGAATCCTCCGGAATCCCCCAGGCAGCAGTTGATGTAGGCGAGCAGCGGTGGCGTTTCGAGTTGGCGGAGGCATTGGGCGATATCGAGAATCGGTTTTTCGACGGGCTTTCGATCCGGCCCGGTTTCAAAGATAAGGCGGGTGATGCGCCGGTCGCCGACGCCGTGGCCGTAATAGTAAATCAGCTCGGGTTCGAATGATGCGGCGAGCTGGAGAAAATCCTCCCAGGTTTTCGCTGCTTTTATGTTGTCGCCAAAGGACATGCGCGGGTCGTGGCTGGCGAGCATGTCCTCCAGTTCTTCAAGGTGTTCTTCGGAGCGGGTGGGGCGCTTCAGGCCCGGCGGTTCGGGGGCGATGATCAACATGCGGGGCGATGGCGGGAGTTCATGGCTGCGATTATCGATTCGCTGGCAAAGGGAGATGGACCAGTTGTCGGCAGAGAGAAAAACGCCTCCGCTCGCCAGCAGGTTCCAGGGCAGGCCGGCGATCCATTCGTTGTCGGTCAGAATGCGAATGGATCGTTCTTTTTGCTCCCTGAGCTGTTTTTGACCTTTTTCCGGCAGCCGACCCAGCGTCTGGTTGTAGAGATAGTGGCCCAGATCCAGTTGAACCCGTTCGTCAAATGCCTCAAGGTCTTCCTTTTTGAACCGAATGATGGCTTCCACCAAATCGCGCAGGGTCCATTCTTTGTCCGGGATCGGTTTATCGTTTTCGTGGAGCGCCAGGCTTGAGATGAGGAATAATTTTTCGATAGATCCCTGATGAATGCCGCCTGCATATTGCCCGTCATCCGCACGGATTTCGATAAAAACCGGGCGGGTCGCATCGATGGACGGCAAGGCCCCGGTCGTGGGAGAAGGCGCCTCCTGGAAGGGGTGGGCAGGGTCGTTTTCATTCGGCGCGTCCGGTTGTTCTTTTGATGGCGATTCAGGTGGTTCAATACCGTCATCCTTTTTCTTGAACAACACAAACACACCCAGACAGATGATGGCGAAGCCGACGATGATCCGCATCGCCTGAATCGTTTCGGATTCCGGGGGCGTTTGGGCCACGGTTTCGAATATCTTCATGAAAAGCGTCTGCCAAAACGCCGTAAAGGTGCCGGCGATGCAGGTGGCGCCGATGCCGATCAGCAGGGCGGCGAAGGTGACGTTGACCGGGCGCTTCAGGGCTTCGCGGAGGGCTTTAATCCAACGGATTGTCAGTGAAACATCGCCGTCGTATTTTCGTAAATTGCTGATGGGCTCTTTTCCCTTTGCGTCGCTCATCCGAAAATATCTTCTTGAATAAAATATGAATTATTACATATCGGGATTGTTTTTTACAGTGGGGATTCCCCCGCTTCCGCCAAAAGGGCATCTAAAAGCTGTCTGGAGAAATAGCGTTTATTGGAGACCAGTTTTGAAAACAATGGCCTCAAAGACGGGATGATCTCCTTCTCTTTTGCCCTCAGAAGCAGCGCCAGCGAGCCGATGCAATCGATGCCGAGCCCTTCCGCGACTTGCCGCGCTTTTTGGTCATCGATCAGAAGTGCGTCAGCCTTCAACTCTTGGCATAATGCCATGGCTTCGGCCTCGCCTGGATCAATGGCTGAGGTCAGCTCATTGGGCTTGTGGGAAAGCGGCATGACTCTGTTTTTGCAAAAGGCCCGGATCGCGCTCCAGCCAGGTTTTCCCGCTCCGGCTGCCAATTCATTCCATACAGCCTGGGGAATATGCACTGGCTCAAAAAAATGGGGCAACAACCAGAGTTTGTCGATCAGCGCAAGCGTGATGATCGGACTTGAATCGGCGACGATTGAGCGTTTGTGCAAACCGTTTACTTACCAATCTTTTTAACGTCCGCCAACACATCCTCTTTTGTCAGAAGCGAGATGGGGATTTGGTTTTCGGACAGCATGGTCTCGAACTCGTACTTTGTTGCTCCCGCTAGTTGGGCGGCCTTGCCGAGCGTCAGCTTTTTCTTCAGGTAAAACTGGATGGCAAGCATCCGTCTCATTTGTGCGCCAAGTTCATTTTCGTCTTCATCCAGGGCAATGTAGATGTCCTGGGGGATGGCGATTTTTACTTCTCTTAATTGCATTTTTAGTACCTTATTGGAACCTCAAAAATGTTGAAAAGAGGCTTTGATCTCGGCCTTGATCGCTTTCACCAGACCGATAGCCCGCCATCTTTGAATATCGCCAACTATCTGCGAAATCATAAAAATCTGCGTGAATCTGCGGTTCAGACAATCACCCGGCACGCCCTTGCACGGTGCTGTTCAGGACCGGGCTTGGGCTTGCCCTGCTTGCTGAATGCCGCTCATTGACCTGCGGGGAAAGCGAGCCGGAAGCCGAAGTAGGCGCGGCGGTGGCCGGGCCTGAACCTGTACCGGTAGGTGGACCGGCAGTACCCGGCCGCGCCGTACCACGAGCCGCCGCGAAGCACCCGGTCCGTACCAGAGTTTGGACCAGTGGGGTTCTGGCGTTGATCGCCAGCATAAGCCCCGTACCAATCCTGACACCATTCCCAGACATTTCCGCTCATATCATAGATTCCGATGCCGTTGTGCTTTTTTCCGCCGACTTCATGGGTCTTGTGGCCGCAGTTTCCACTGTACCAAGCCACCGCATCAATGTCGTTTCCGCCGCAATACAGCACATTCTCTCCGCGATTTCGGCAGGCATATTCCCATTCAGCCTCCGTTGGAAGTCGGAAACCCATCGCGCCCCCGTTTTTCTTGTTAAGCCAAGCAGCAAACGCCGAAGCCTCATTCCAAGAAACACAGGCAACTGGGTGTTGATCACCCCCTGCATCTCTACAGCCCATATTATCGTGTTGCGTTTCAGATGCAAATTGCCTAAATTCCGTAACCGTCACCTCGTATTTCCCCAGCCAAAACCCGCTCAACTGCACCGGGTGAGCCGGTCTTTCATCAGAAAAGCAATCTCCCGCCCATTTCCCCCCGCACCCCATTTCAAATTTCCCGCCGGGAACATAAACAAATTTCATACCTGTACCGGGTTCGGTCCATTCGACACCGGCTTTTTTGCCCACAGGCGCGGCGGAAACCGCAAGCTCCAAGGGTCGCAGCAGGGCGATGGCGGCGCCTTTTCCGGTATAATTCGCACTGACCGACCGCTGCAACTCCTCCTCTCCAACGATAATGGATTTTCCCGGCCTGAGAACCGCCAGCATATCGTCGGTCCACGCCAAATCCTCACCACGCCCAATCCGAGCCGCCCGTTGGAAACCGTCCATCATATCGCCCGGAAGATCCGGCGCTTCCCCCGCACGCCACCAAAGAAGCTGACTATTTGAAATCCATGGCTCGATATCGTGCATTATGCGATCTACGGCGGTTTCAACCGCCCATTGTCCTTCGCCGACCGGGGAAATCCGGTACATCACATCCACGGATCGCGTTTCCAGCAGCCGGTCTCTAAGCCGCCCCAGTTCCTCGCCGCCCTGTTGTCCGTCCCACAACTCGACGCCGACGCTCATCACCCGGCCTTCCGGGGCCTGTTTCCCCAATTGCTCTTTCCAGGTCTGGATCTCCAGTGAATCGCGCGTTTCGGCCAACGCCGCATCATAGCAACGTTCGACCGCCAGTCCCACGTCGTCGTAAACCTCTCGGCACGGGGGCCTCACATCTTTTATGTCCAGGTTCAGGGTCGTCTTTTGATCCCTTTGGACGCCAAACTCATTTTCGGTTCGAAAATGGTTGCGATACAAAGTCAACCGGTATGGCCGATCAGCGTCGAGCGTGGACCCAAGGATCGATCCGACCTCGCCCCGTTTTTCGATCTTCCAGTCATTTTCGGCCCATGCCGCCAGGGTCGCCGGCGTTTTTTCCGGCGCCAGCGCCGAAACTTCAATCGCCAGGTTCGGAAGCGGGCGCGACGCCTCCGAATACCCTTTCATCGTCCACCCCACGGCGCCGACTAATGCCGCAAGAAGCGCCGCCGCGACAGACCAGTGCTTCCATGAAAACACAGACCCAACATCGAAGGCGGAACCTAGCACCTTTTTCAGTCGCTGTTCACCGTCCTTTCCCGGTTTTCTAAGGATGGGAATGGCGTCTTTCTGGTCGGGAAACCCATATCCCTCCAGGCTGTCGCCCAGGAAACCCGACAGGCGCGTCTGCATCAATTCCCCGAAGCGCTTCAGCTCGTCGTCCGTCGCCATCTCCAGGCGCACCCGCTCGCGGACCGCCTCCCAGGACAGGTGGGCCAGGCTGTTCTCACCCGCCGCCGGCTCCGCCTCCTCGATCCGGTCCAGAATGAACCCCACCACGGCCCGTTGTTCTTCTTCGGACCTGCGATCCAACAATCCTCTTTTCAAGGCGGCCTGGACGTCGCTGGAAAACCGAAATCCCGCCTCGGACCGCGTGGTGTTAGGCAGGGCGTACAATCGTTCGACGGCCTGCGGCCCCAAACCCGGGTGAAATTCCCGGCGGATGCCGTCCGCAAGCCCATCGGTCATGGGCTGCAATATGCTGCAATCCTGTGCCCAAGGCAGGGCGTCGCCCAGGAAATGCTCCAGCCACGCGCCGTCCCGGCCCTTTCCCCGCTCCGGCAGCCAGGGCTCCTCCAGGACATTTTCGGAGATCCGATCCGCGGCACCCTGTTCCGTCAGAAACCGGCGAACCGCCTGGACGACACCCTCCGCCGTCGCGGCATACACCGGAATATCGTTTTGGATCGCCAGCCGAAGGGCATCGTCCCAGAACCGCCGCTCCCGCAACTCCATCCACGCTTTCATGGGCCATCGGGACAACGATTCCAGGGCAAAGGCGTTCCGTCTCGCGTGGAATCCTTTGCCGTCCGTGAAGATCAACATCAGGATGCCGTGTCGCTGATCCTCCAGGTCCTCCAGATAATGGACATGTCCGTCCCGGGATCGAAACCGTTCCGGCGTTCCCCGGAACCGCCCGTAGCGCACCGGAACGCCATAGCGTTCAATCCCTTCCGCCAGTTCACGGGAAAGGGGATTCCACTCCAGGGCCTCGGCGTCGGCATCTTCCAGGATCAACAAGGTTCTGAGGCGGGTTCGGGTGTAGAAGGCGCAGGATGGGATTCCGCCGTCTCTCACTGTGGCTCTGATGGAGGCCGGCACATCTAAAATCCTGCTAGGTTGCTCGCTCTTGAAATACCCCATAGAGTCGGCCAGGTCGGCGAGGGTGGTTTCATCCAGCCACGGCCGGGGTTTGCCGCCGATGGTTCCCGGATGAAAGAACATCGGGCCGTCTTTATCGATGGGCGGCGCTTTGTCCACGGGTCCGCGTTTCAGCCTCAGAAGGTATAAAGCGTAGGCCAGCAAGCTCGCCAGCAAAACAATAGAAGCAGCCAATGACCATCGCCACACGGTAGACCGCTGAACCGCCTCGTACCGGACATCTTTTACGTAAGGCACATTCCGATAAAGCCGCCGCTTGGGTTCCGGCGGCGGTTCATCGACCGCGTCAGCTTCTGCTCCCCTTTCCGAATCCTGGCCCGTTTCCGTTGCTGAAAGCCCCGCGCCGTTGATCGAAACCACGTCTGCGCCAGCCCCTGCGTTATGAGCGATGACGATTTCGGCGGAAAACGTCGCCTCCGCCGAGGGCGTAAACGTCACCGGAACAGAAAGCGTTTCTTTGGGTTCAAGACTGGCCGGAAGGTCGGGAATGCCCACATCGAAGATTTCCCGATTCTTTTCATCCTGGGCCATCGACTTGATGACAAGAGGGGCGGTTCCCGTGTTTTCGACAACGAATTGACTTTGGCTGGGTTGCCCCACTGCTGGTCCTCATCTCTCGCCAACAGCGCCGTCAGCGTGTTCCTCAGCCTCGGAACCGTCCACGTCCCGCCGGTCCCGAACGCCCGCGACAAGCGGTCGTAATCCCGCGGCGTCGGTTTGATGTTGTCCGAACGAAGGCGTTCGAGGAATGCGTGGAGGGGGAAATTTTCCATGATCAGCTATGGCCGCAACCCAATGATGTCCAAAAAGGCGAACCCACCCCAGCCGGCTTCAGCCGGGTTCCGCATATAGCCGGGGGATTCATTCCCCGGCGGGCAGGATCGTCCGCTCCACTTCATTTCGAAAACGTCAACGTAATCGTCCCGCTCATCCCCGCCTTGGCGTTGGCCACCAGCGCCACGCCGCCCTCGGCGCTGACCTGGACGGCGAGCTGGACCGTATTCAAATTGAACTGGCCGACCGTCTTGATGTCTTCGAAAATGCCGGTCAGTTTCCCGGTTAAATCCTTCAGAGACGCCTTGATGGCTTCAACATCGATCTCCTTGATCATTTCATCCGGGTCCGGCGTCAAAACCCCCAATGTGTCGGTTTTCGATTCGGATGATTCCGGGAACAGGATGGGGATGGTGCTCATAACAGCCTCTCAAATTTAGTTTCCAGTCCGCAAATTGCAGTTTGACGCCATTGGACGGACACCGCGGCGCTTTGTCCGGTCCTACGGCAAAACGTCAAATCCAAACTGACGAAAATGCTCATCAAAAGACAAACCTGCGTCAATAGAAAGGTTTTTCATCAACACATAGGATGTGCAATCCGTAAAGCTCCATTCTTTGTCTGTAAATTTTCGATAGATTTCCCATGATTTTTCAAAAACTTCGTCAATGATTCGCAGACGCCGGACATTTTTGTCCAACAATAGTTTTTCTCCCGCCTCCACGGAAAGCTTCTTGCCTCTCCTTGCCAGCAGCACCGTAAGGAATTCATCAAAAATATAATCGGTTATCACATAAAGAATGTTGTCCTCATTCCGATGAAAGTCTCTCGCCGCATGATGATTTTCATCGCTTTTGTTGTAGTAAGCAACAAGGAAGGATGTGTCCGCAAACACCTTTCTCACTTTTCAACCCCTCCGATAATGCGATCGATCATTTTGGCGTCGGTATGTCCGATATCGACAGGTGCCGAATCAAAAAAACTTGATTCCGAAGCCGATTTTTCATCGGGAGCAGAGCCGGACAGCATTTGTTCATATTCTTCTTTCGATTCGATGCTGACGTCGATCTCATCCAGTTCACGTTTCTCTGACTCCGAGACCTGTGCCACAGAAAGGTGCATGACATTTTGGCCCGATTCGTCGGTTGTATGATGAGAATCGGCAAAAACGATCAGGACCGGCGTCCCGTTTTCCAAGGGGACCGATTGCAGTGTCCTGATCTCACCGTCTTGATATATTCCTTCAATAGACTTGATCATTCGTTTGCCTCATTGGATCGCTGTTTTTTTGGATGAAGAGCCCGAGCCGGAAACCGCCGTGCGTCTCCCATAATGAAGACAAGCACTTGCAAAGTCAAGGAAAATGGCCGGCGTCCGGAAGGGGTGGGATTTTGTTCCGATTCATGGTAAACAGCGGCCCCAGGCGCACGGACGGGAAGTCGCCACGCGACCCATTCATGCAAAGGCCGATAGCCCGCCAGCGCCAAATATCGTCAACCATCTGCGGAATCAGAAAAATCCGCGTGAATCAGCGGTTCAGAACAGTGACCCAAAGGATCCATTGTCATTGCCACTCAAAGGAGCCCCCATGATCAAAGCCAGCAACCTCAACAAAGGCCACATCGTCGACATCAACGGCCAGCCGTATCAGGTCAAGGAGATCGAGGTGCATACGCCGTCGGCCCGAGGGGCCAACACCCTCTACAAGGTCCGGTTCAGCAACATCATCACCGATCAGAAGCTGGACGGGGCCTACAAAGGCGGCGACGCCTTCGAGGAAATGGAATTGCAGCGCCGGCCCGTGAACTATCTCTACCAGGACGGCCCCCTCCATGTGTTCATGGACACCGACAACTATGAACAGTACATGATCTCGGAAGACGCCATCGCGGACAAGCTGGCCTGGCTCACCGACGGCATGGAAGGCGTCACGGCCCTGCTGCTCAACGGCCAGGCCGTGACCATCGACCTGCCGGCCGCGGTCGATCTGGAGATCGTCGAGACCGAACCAGTGGTCAAGGGGGCCTCGGCCACCAACCGGAACAAGCCCGCCGTTCTCTCCAATGGCGTGACCGTTCTGGTGCCCGAATACCTGACGCCGGGGGAGATCGTCCGGGTCAACACCGAGACGGGCAAGTTCATGTCCCGGGCCAAATCCTGAAGAGAACCGAACGGTGCGTCGAGGCGCGAAACACATTGAGTTGAAAATAATCTCATCACCCCATATTCCGACGGTCTTCTCCGCCTGTACAATATTTTCCCTTGAAAAAACCGAAGTTATCCTTTATACGTTTATGAGCGAATATGGTTTGAACTCTATTGGATTATGATGGCTCTTTCGGTTTCATGAACAAAGTCGATTCTACCACAAGCGGATATGGCGGATATGGAAGAAGAAAAAAAAGATAAAATCGTCGTCAAGGACCTGTACAAGATTTTCGGTCCCAAGCCCGAACGGGCCTTCCCGCTTCTAGAACAGGGGAAGACCAAGGAAGAGATCCTTGAAGAGACCGGCCTCACCGTGGGGGTGCAAAACGCCAGTTTCACGGTCCACGAAGGAGAGATCTTCGTCGTAATGGGGCTGTCCGGTTCCGGCAAATCGACCCTGGTCCGGATGTTCAACCGCCTCATCAATCCCACGTCGGGCCAGGTATTCGTTGACGACACGGACGTGGCGGCCATGTCCAAGGACGAACTCGTCGATCTATTGCGCAAGGACATGAGCATGGTCTTCCAGTCCTTCGCGCTCATGCCCCACATGACGGTGTTGGAAAACGCCGCCTTCGGGCTGGAACTGGCCGGGTTTCCCAAGGAGGAGCGTGAATCCCGGGCCATGGAATCCCTGGATCAGGTGGGGCTCAAGGCCTACGCGTCCAGCTATCCCCGGGCGTTGTCCGGCGGCATGCAGCAGCGGGTGGGGCTGGCCCGCGGGCTGGCGGTGGATCCCTCCATCATGCTCATGGACGAAGCCTTCAGCGCCCTGGACCCGCTCATCCGCACCGAGATGCAGGACGAACTCCTCAAGCTCCAGGCCGA
>CAYPCE010000022.1:0-26262 GCA_964409085.1 uncultured Desulfobacteraceae bacterium
AGGGCGTGACCACCGGCATCTCCGCCGCCGACCGCGCCACCACCATCCTGGCCGCCGTGGCCGACGACGCCAAACCCCACGACATCGTCCGGCCCGGTCACATCTTCCCCCTCCGGGCCCGGAAGGGCGGGGTCATGGTCCGGGCCGGCCAGACCGAAGGCGCCGTTGATCTGGCCCGGCTGGCCGGGCTCAAGCCCGCCGGCGTCATCTGCGAGATCATGGACGAAGACGGCACCATGGCCCGGATGCCGGCCCTGGAGAAGTTCTCCGAAAAACACGGCATCGGCATCTGCACCATCGCCGACCTCATCGAGTACCGGATGCGGAAGGAATCCTTTGTCCGGCGGTCGTCGGAAAGCGTCATCCCCACCGCGTTCGCCGGCGAGTTCAAGATCGTGGTCTATGAAAACGATGTAGACGACGTCCTCAACATCGCCATGATCAAGGGCGAGATCGATCCGGAAAAACCGATCCTGGTGCGGGTCCACTCCGAATGCCTTACGGGCGACATTTTCGGATCTCTCCGGTGCGACTGCGGCGACCAGTTGCGGCACGCCATGGAAATGATGGACAAGGAAGGGGCCGGGGTCCTCCTATATATGCGTCAGGAGGGGCGCGGCATCGGGCTGGTCAATAAGATCAAGGCGTATGCCCTTCAGGATGAAGGCTACGATACCGTGGAGGCCAACGAGCAGCTCGGGTTCAAGTCGGACATGCGCAGCTACGGCATCGGAGCGCAGATCCTGGTTTCCCTGGGGATCCGGAAGATGCGGCTCATCACCAACAACCCCAAGAAGATGGTGGGGCTCCAGGGGTATGGTCTGAGCATCGTGGACCAGGTGCCCATCGAGGTGGAACCCAACGAGTTCAACCGGTGCTATCTCGAGTGCAAGAAACTCAAGATGGGCCACATGCTCAACATCGACGCCAATCCCTAACCGCAAAGGAGCAGAACGCGACATGCCGCGAAATATCGAAGGCAACCTCGTTGCCGAGGGAAAAAAATTCGGCCTGGTGGTCGGCCGGTTCAACGATTTCATCACCGAACGGCTGGTGGGCGGGGCCCTGGACGCCCTGGTCCGTTCCGGCGCCAGCGACGACGATATCGAAATCGTCCGGGTGCCGGGGGCGTTCGAGATCCCGCTGCTGGCCAAGAAGCTGGCCAACAAAGGCGGCTACGACGCCGTCATCTGCCTGGGGGCCGTCATCCGGGGTTCGACGCCCCACTTCGACTATGTCTGCGCCGAAGCCTCCAAGGGAATCGCCAAGGTGAGCATGGATGCGGAAATCCCCGTGATTTTCGGCATCGTCACCACCGACACCATCGAGCAGGCCATCGAGCGGGCCGGAACCAAGGCCGGCAACAAGGGATGGAGCGCCGCCATGGCCGCCATCGAGATGGCCAACCTGATGGAGAGTGTCGACGGCGCCTGAAGCATCCCCATGGGAGTTCGAACCCGCTCACGAGAGCTGGCGCTTCAGGCGCTTTTTTTTATGGACATGCACCGGGAGATGTCGCCGGCGATGGCGCAGCGGTTTCGGGACCATTTCGAACCGCCCCGGAGCGCCGTGGGGTTTTTCAACACCCTCGTCAACGGCATCGTCGCTCATCGGCCGGAAATCGACGGGGCCATCGAGCGGTTTTCCGCCCACTGGAAGCTCCACCGGATGTCCGGCGTCGACCGCAATGCCCTGCGCATCGGCGTGTACGAGCTGCTCTACTGCCCCGAGATCCCGCCCAAGGTCTCCATCAACGAGGCCATCAACGCCGGGAAGAGGTTCGGCGCCGAGGATTCGGGCGCCTTCATCAACGGGATTCTGGACAGCGTCCGGCTCGCCATCGAACGGGGGGAGATCGAGGCCCTGGAGAAGACCGAACCAGGTAAATCCGCTTAAACTTTTGAAAAGAGGCATCGAATGGAAGCACGGAAGATCATGTTGAAGGAAGGGGAGATCCCGCGGCAGTGGTACAACATCCTGGCGGACATCAAGCTCAACCCGCCCCTGGGACCCGACGGCAATCCCGTCAAACCCGAAGACCTGGCGCCGGTCTTCCCCATGAACCTCATCGAGCAGGAGGTCTCCTCGGAGCGGTGGATCGACATCCCCGACGAGGTGTTGCGGGTCCTGAGCATCTGGCGGCCCTCGCCCCTGGTGCGGGCCGTCAACCTGGAAAAGGCCCTGGGGACTCCGGCCCGGATCTATTTCAAAAACGAATCCGTCAGCCCCCCGGGCAGCCACAAGCCCAACACCGCCGTGCCCCAGGCCTATTACAACAAGGTCTTCGGCATCAAAAAGATCACCACCGAGACGGGCGCCGGGCAGTGGGGCAGCGCCCTCTCCTTTGCCTGCTGCCAGTATGGCCTGGAGTGCAAGGTCTTCATGGTGCGGGTCTCCTTCGACCAGAAACCCTACCGGAAATCGATGATGGAGTCCTGGTGCGGCAAGTGCGTCCCCAGCCCCTCCACCGAGACCAAGGCCGGCCGGGAGGCCCTGGAGCGGGACCCCAATACCCCCGGCAGCCTGGGCATCGCCATTAGCGAGGCCATCGAGGCGGCGGTGAGCGACGTGACCGGCGAAACCCGGTATTCCCTGGGCTCCGTTCTCAACCATGTGATGCTCCACCAGACGGTCATCGGCCTGGAGGCCAAAAAGCAGATGGACCTGGTGGGCGAATACCCCGACGTGGTCATCGGCTGCGCCGGCGGCGGCAGCAATTTCGCGGGTCTGGCGTTCCCCTTTGTCCACGATAAGATCAACGGCAAGGACCTGGAAATCTACCCGGTGGAGCCGGCGGCCTGCCCGACCCTGACCCGGGCGCCCTTTGTCTACGACCACGGCGACACGGCCAAATACACGCCGCTACTGCCCATGCACAGCCTGGGACACGCTTTCGTGCCGCCGCCCTTCCACGCCGGCGGGCTGCGGTACCACGGCATGGCGCCCACTGTCAGCCAGCTGGCCGCCGAAGGGCTCATCTCCCCCAGATCCGTCACCCAGCTGTCGGCCTACGAGGCCGGCGCCATGTTCGCCCGGAGCGAAGGCCATATCCCGGCCCCCGAAACCACCCATGCCCTGGCCTGCGTCATCGACGAAGCCAAAAAGGCCAAAGAAGAAGGCAAAGAGAAGGTGATCCTGGTCAACTGGAGCGGCCACGGCCTTCTCGACTTGGGCGCCTACGAACGGTATTTCGCCAATGAGCTGCAGAACGAAGTGCTGTCGGACGACGAACTGGCCCAGGCGGAGAAGGTCTTCGCCAATCATCCCAAGCCGGCGGTCCTCAAGAGCCGGGGCTGATGCCGGCCGACGACCCCGACGCCCTGGAACGCCGCTGCCCCCGGCTGGGGCATCCCGTGGCCTTCGCCTATTGTCGCCAACATGGCGACGGCGAAGACGGCCGGTGCCCCAAGGTGCTCGACTGCTGGTGGGAGATCTTCGACGTGGCGTCCTATTTCCGGGACCGGCTGACGGCCGAGGCGTTTGCGCGCCTTTCCGCGGCCCAGCCCAAACCCAAAGTCGCGTCCCTGGTGGAACTCATCCAGCAGGCCAAGGCCCGCACCGCGCCGGACGACAAGAAATCCCCTGGACAGTGAGGCGGTCCATCTGATTTAATTTAGGATTAGGAAGGTGAGGGACTCCGTTTGCTTTGTACCTTTGTCCCTCAGTCCCTTTGTCCCTTACAATAAAGGAGGTTCCCTTTGATTATCAAACAAATGGCCCTCGGCCCCATCATGGCCAACTGCTATATTCTCGGATGCAAGGAAACCCGCGAGGCAGCGGTGATCGATCCCGGCGACGAAACGGATCGGATCCTGCTGGCCCTGGCCGAAGAGAAACTGACCGTAAAGCACATCATCAACACCCACGGCCACTTCGACCATGTGGGCGGCAACCGGAAACTGAAGGCGGCCACGGGCGCGCCGCTCTATATCCATTCGGGCGACGCCCCCATGCTCAGCCAACTCTCGGCGGCGGCCTCCTCCTTCGGCCTCTCGGCGGACAATTCGCCGGACCCCGACAAGACCTTGGTGGACGGCGACAAGATCACCTTCGGCAACATCACCCTGAACGTGCTCCACACCCCCGGCCACAGCCCCGGCGGCGTGTCGCTCCACACCGACGGCGCGGTCTTTGTGGGCGACCTGCTCTTTTCCGGCTCCATCGGCCGCACCGATCTCCCCGGCGGCGATTTCGACACCCTCATCGCGTCGGTGAAAAACAAGATTTTTCCTTTGGGAGATGACACGGTGGTCTATTCCGGTCACGGGCCGGAAACGACCGTGGCGCAGGAAAAGAAGTTTAATCCGTTTGTGGGGGGGCGGTAGACAAGAATATCCCCCGGCGATCATCGCCGGGGGGATGTTTGAAATGAGAATAGGGGAGCGCGTCAGTCCCCTGGCGTCTCCCAGAACTGCCAACTGCTCCCTCCTTCATCTTCACTCCCGCCGCTCACCGCTTTTCCACTGTAGCCGAATGCGAACCCCGTTGCCCCGGCGGGGAGGGGGATCGTTTTGCTGAAAGGGATCGGTTTGATTTCCTTGTAATAACCTGACGAAGCCAGCGCTTTGCTTTCGATGATGTCGCCGGCTTCATCCAGAAGATACAAGGTCAGGGAGAACCGCTCCAACACCTCGAAGCTGCCTGAAATCTTGCCGAAAAATTCCACTTTCCCGGAAAAATCCAGCGCCTCCGGCCGTCGCTGGTAATGGTAACTCACCACCAGATCGTCCGTATCCCATGCGCCGCTGTCGCTCTCATCGGCCAGAGCGATGCGGTTTTGGGGCGGGACGGTTTCCGGGCCGATGAGGCCCGGTTTGCATCCAGCGACTGTGATAAGCCAGAGGGGGATGATACACAAGACAAATAAACAATTCCATTTTCTGATCGCCATAGGGCTCCCCTTTTTCGGCGCTGGCCAAGCTCCGTCTAAAAAATCCCGCACCGGTGGCACATCCTTAAGTCCATGAAATTCGCTGATTTCTTTCTGGAGAATATTGTCGGTCAACTCCGTCAAAAGGACTTAAAGATGTCTTCAGATCTGAAACATTATTTTAAACGATCCCATTGTGAAAAAAAACTAGAAATGTCAAGGTTTCTGTCATCAAGCATTTCCGGTCCAATCCCTGCCCGTTGAAGTTGTTGACAAAAATCACCCTTATGGGCATGGTGGGTTCGGTACATCACCGGATCGGGAAAACAGAAAAGGAGTCGCCCCCCGCAACCATGCAAACCCCTCCCATCTCCCAAAAACCTACCCTCCGCGACTGGCTCCTCTCCGCCACCTCTGAATCCCGGTTCCAGGCCCGGGCGGGAAGGGCCTATATCGGCTGGACTGCCTTTACGGAGAACCGGCTGGCCATGATCGGGCTGGTCATCATCCTGGGGCTGCTGCTGGCGGCGGCCCTGGCGCCGGCGCTGGCCCCGTTTCCGCCCAATGCGGCCAATCTCTCGGCCCGTCTGGCGGCGCCCATGACCGACGGGCATTTGCTGGGCACCGACGAGCTGGGGCGGGACATCCTGAGCCGGATTCTCCACGGGTCGCGGCTGACCCTCTACGTAGTGGTGCTGGTGGCCGTCATCGCGGCGCCCACGGGGCTGATCATCGGGACCATCTCCGGATTCGCCGGGGGCATCATCGACATGGTTCTCATGCGGATCACCGACATTTTCCTGGCGTTTCCCAAGCTGATCCTGGCCCTGGCCTTTGTCTCGGCCCTGGGGCCGGGCATCGAGAACGCCGTCATCGCCATCGCCGTCACCGCCTGGCCGCCTTATGCCCGCATCGCCCGGGCCGAGACCATCACCATCCGGAAGACCGATTTCATCCAGGCGGCCCGGCTCCAGGGGGCCGGGCCGATCCGGCTCATTTGCGGCCATGTGATTCCCCTATGCACGTCGTCTTTGATCGTCCGGGTAACGCTGGACATGGCCGGCATCATCCTCACCGCAGCCGGGCTCGGGTTCCTGGGACTGGGGGCCCAGCCGCCGCTGCCGGAGTGGGGGGCCATGATCTCCAGCGGCCGGGCCTACATGCTGGACCAGTGGTGGGTGGCCGCCATGCCCGGCGTGGCCATCTTCGTGGTGAGCCTCGGGTTTAACCTGCTGGGGGACGGACTCCGGGACGTCCTCGACCCCAAGGCGGAGACCTAGCGGGATGGGCCGTCTGCTGGACGTCGAGGACCTGACCGTCGATTTCGCCACGCGCAAGGGGCCGGTCCATGCGGTGCGGGGCGTCAGTTTCACCATGGGCCGCGAGAAGCTGGGGATCGTGGGGGAGTCCGGGTCGGGAAAGACGGTGACGGGACGGTCCCTGCTGGGGCTGGTCCGGCCGCCGGGGACAATGCAAGCAAGGAAGCTGCTCTTTGACGGCATCGACCTGATGGCGACCGACGCCAGGGCGTGGCGACAGATCCGGGGCGGGCGGATCGCCATGGTGATGCAGGACCCCAAATTTTCCCTCAACCCGGTGATGACCGTGGGCCGGCAGATTGCCGAGGCCTACCGGATCCACAAAACCGTCTCCAAAGCCGACGCCCGGAACCGGGCCATGGAAATGCTCCGGGCCGTCCGGATCCGCGACCCGGAAAGGGTCTTCCGGGCCTACCCCCACGAGGTCTCCGGCGGCATGGGCCAGCGGATCATGATCGCCATGATGCTCATCCCCGACCCGGACCTGCTCATCGCCGACGAGCCCACGTCGGCCCTGGACGTCACCGTGCAGCTCCAGCTCCTGGCCATCCTGGACGACCTGGTGACCCAACGGGGCATGGGCCTCGTCTTCATCTCCCACGACCTCAACCTGGTGGCCTCTTTTTGCGACCGGATCATGATCATGTACGCCGGCCGCGTGGTGGAGACCTGCGACGCCCGTCATTTGGACCGGGCGACCCATCCCTATACCCGGGGCCTGCTCAACTGTCTGCCCCGGATCGACGGCGACGGCCGGCCCCTGCCGACGCTGAAGCGTGATCCGGCCTGGCTGGAGGGTCTCCGTGATTGAGGTCAGGGACCTGACGGTAACCTTCGGCCGAGGCCATCGGGCCGTCCGCGCTGTGCGCGGCGTCTCCTTTTCGGTGGGCGAGGGCGAGGTCTTCGGGTTGGTGGGCGAGTCGGGGTCGGGCAAATCGACGGTCCTCCAGGCGCTTTGCGGCCTCATCCGTCACTGGACCGGGATGATCCGCATCGACGGCGAAACCCAAAACCCGAAACGGACCAAGGCATTCCATAAAAAGGTCCAGATGGTTTTCCAGGATCCTTACGGCTCTCTTCATCCCCGGCATACCGTGGACCGGATTCTTTCCGAGCCGGTGGCCATCCACGGCCTGGGGAACGCCGAAGTCCGGATTATCCGGGCCCTGGAGGAAGTAGGGTTGGGAGCTGACTTCCACTTCCGTTATCCCCATCAGCTCTCCGGCGGCCAGCGCCAGCGGGTGGCCGTGGCCCGCGCTCTCATCCTGGAACCCCGCATCCTGCTCCTGGACGAACCTACCTCGGCCCTGGACGTGTCGGTGCAGGCCGAAGTCCTCAACCTGCTGTCGGGGCTTCGGGAAACGAGGGGGCTGACCTACATCCTGGTCAGCCACGATCTGTCCGTTGTGGCCCACATGTGCAACCGGCTGGCCGTGATGAACGGGGGCGTCATCGTCGAAGACCTGGATGTCAAAGCGCTGCGCCAACAAACGCCGGAGCATCCGTACACGAAACAGCTGATGGTGGCGAGTCTGGGATATAACCGGGAGGCGATCGATCGATTTGAAACATTTTAAGTTTACACAATACCACCAAACAGATGATAGGAGTGCATTCCGATGGGCTCAACCTCTTCCCAACACATCGCCGACCTCCACGCCCGCGCCTTCACCATCGACGCCCATTTCGACCTCACCTATGAAGTCGCCAATCGGCGGGACCGGGGGGCCCGGCAGGTAATCGCCGCCGATTACCTGCCGGGATTCAACGCCGGAGGGATGGACTTGATCGTCTCGTCCATTTACATCCACGACTTTTTTCTTCCGGAAATGGGCCTCCGGAAAGCCCTGGACCAGATCGCCTATCTTCACCGGGAAATGGATGAAACGCCCGGCCGGTTCCGGCTGTGCCGGAGCATAGCGGAGGCCAGAGCCGCCCGTTCAGATGATGAAATCGCGCTGTTCCTTTCGCTGGAGGGCGCCGATCCGCTCCAGAACGACATTCAGTTGCTTCGGATTTTCTATGAATTGGACGTCCGGGGCTTGGGACTGGTCTGGAGCCGCCGGAATTACGCAGCGGAAGGGTCCATCTTCAACGAAGGAAGGGTAGGGCGCAAAGGGGGATTAACGGCCTTCGGCGTTGCACTCATCGAAGAGGCCGAGAGGCTGGGCATGTTCATCGACGTGAGTCATCTCAACGAGGAGGGGTTTTGGGATGTCATGGAGGTGGCGCAAAAGCCGGTGATCGCTTCCCACTCCAACTGCCGGACGCTGGTCAACGTTCCCCGGAACCTGAGCGACGACCAGATCAGGGCACTGGCGGAGACGGGCGGCGTCATCGGCATGAATGCGCTGGATGTTTTCACGCGGCAGGGCAGGGCGGGGGCTACCGCCGATCATCTGGTGGACCATGTGGACCACATCGTCGGAATCGCTGGCGTCGATCACGTGGGTATCGGCTTCGACCTGTGCGATTCTCTGAAAAACCACCTCAACGTGAAGATGCCCGTAGAGCACCGGGACGTGGTACAAGGGCATGCCGGACTGGGCGACTTCACCGCCTCGCTCATTCGTCGCGGCTACCCGGACGACGATATCCTCAAGATCCTCGGCGGCAACTTTCTCCGCGTGTACGAGGCGATTTTGGGGTAACCGGGCGCCGATGACCTGTCCGGGAGCCATGCAGAGGCCCACGGTGAATAACACGTTCCCGCACTCCTTCGATGGAATCGACGAGGTCGGCGGTGAGACCGGTCATGAAAAGAAGGGGCACAGGGCCGGCGATAAGGTTGAAATCGATCATCGAAGGTCCCTTTCTGTAAAAGGACTGCTTCTACACCCTCCGATTCCCGATTTCAACACTCAACTGCATATGGGCAGGCCGGCATTTTGGACCGGCCCTTGCCGGGTCCGGGACGCCGCCGCGTCGGTTTTCCTCCCGATTCAGCCCCGTATCACCGGACCCCCGCCGCCTGCTGCAATAGCAGGACGGCATCCGACAGCTCCACCCGCCCGTTTTCATCGGCGTCCATGCCTTCGGCGACAATGCCCACCATCACCTGGAGCGTGGAAATGGCCCCGCCGAGCCGGTCGATCAGGTCGACCTCGACCAGGGCATTGGCCGTGTTTTGTGCCTCATCCCGGAACTGAATGTAGATAGTCGCGCTGTCCGCGTCGCCAGAAATCGCCCACTGTTTGGTCGCCTCGAAGGTTTCCCACTGGCCGCCTTCGCCAAACCGGGTGTCACTGATATAGACTTCCGTGGCCCCGGTGGCCCCCAGTTCCAGCGTCACGACCTGGGTGTTTTCCGCGTTGGTGTCGGGAGCGGCCCGCACGTTCACGTTCCGCGGCGCCACCGTATCAATGATGAATGACAGGGAGGAGGTGTCGCCGAGGCGCCCCCGGTCATCCTCCACCGCGATATGGAAATGGTGCTGGTTGTAATCCCCGGACAAATCCCGACTGGTGGCTTTCCGGGCCGTTACCGAGGGGGACGGGGCGTTCCGCTTGTTGATTTCATGGGTGCCGTCCTGGTTGAACGTATAGTAATACCGCTCATCTGCGCCGTTCTCCGAGGGCAGCCAGGTGACCGTGACCGTGGGGCTGTTGGATACGGCGGCGGACGGGTTACGGCTCAGGTCCTGGGGTTTGGATCGGGCCTGGAGCACCGACGGGTCGCCGGTCGGGGTCAAGCCGGAGATGTCGAGGCGCAGGTTCCGAACCGGTCCCGGCCCACCGGTATCGGACCGGCGTCGGCGCTTCAGGAGGTTTTCACTGAACGAAAAGTCGGCAGCCGGGCCGTCGACCTCGAAAGCGCTGGCGCCCGGCGGCGGCTCATGGGAAGCGGGATCCCCCAGGGCACCGGTATCCCCGGCCCATTGGTAGGAAGCGGGCTCATTGTCGCCCGTATATACCCCGAACCCCAGAAAATAGGCGACGCCCGGTTCCAGCCCCCGGAAGCGGAACGCACCATTGTCACCGATCACCTGGTGCTGATCGAACCGGCCGGCGGTGTTGCTTCCGGCCACCAGGTCCACGGCCACGTAATAATTGCCCGGCGACCCGAAAAAGTCGTTCAAAAGGTTCAGATTACTGACGGCGCCTGAAATCTCCACCGCGCTGTCGGTGGCCCGGGTGACCAGCAGGGCCAACGTCTCTCCGGTCCGCCGGCCGGTCTGGACGGCGCTCAGGTACCGGAGCGGTTCTCCGGTCGCGCTGTATCGGGTAAAGGCGGCCACCCCCACGATGTAATCCGTAATCACGGTCCCCTGGGCATCCGTTCTCCGGAGGCCGTCGATGCGGAACCGGCCGTCCCCATCGGTACGGGTACCGCCCGTAAAAGCGGGCTCTCCTTTTCGGGCCGCGGATGTCGCCACCACCGACACATCCGGCAGCGGCGTCCCGTCCACATCCCGCACTTCCCCCTCAATCGCCCCGCTGGGAAACAGGGTCAACTGGATGGATCCGGTCGGATCGAACCCGCTGACCGCTTTGGGAACATACCCGTTCTTGGATGCCGTCAACACCGTGTCCGAAGCGGCCGGTACGTTCTGGAAACGGAACACGCCGCTGGCATTGGTCACAGTCTTTTCCCAATATCCGCTATTGATCGACACTGCATGGACCGACGCCCCTTGAATGGGCGCGCCGTCGCTTCCCTTCACGGCGCCGGTGATCCGAATACCTGGGTCCATGACGATATTGGGCAAGGTGCGATCCCCCTCCACGAGGACGCCATGGTTTTCACGAAAGGCCAGGTCCGAACCTGGGGGCGGCGTAGCCGTGGCCCGGTAGGTTCCCGTCGCCATGCCGTCGATCCCCCAGTTCCCGTCTTTGTCCGTCACATCCCATCCGGCCAGCGTCCCATCCGGGGCCCAGAACTCGATGATGATGCCGCTGACGCCGTTGGTGCCGTCGGTGATCACCCCGGTGAGCCGATGGCTGCCGGGCCTCCTCGTCAGGGCAAAATCCACATCGGTACGGCCGGTCTGGATGTCGGATCGGCTTTTTCCCCGGTATCCAGTCGTCCAATCCGGTTCCGCCGAGACTTCGTAGGCGCCGGCGGGCAGACCGAGGATGGTGTAACCCCCATCGCTGCCCGTAACGGCGCTGTTACCGGCCATCAGCAAATTCGACCAGGCGCTCATCCGGATCCCTTCCAGGCCCTCCCCGTCGATGGAGCGGACCGTGCCGCCGATGGACGCTCCCTGGATGACGGTGATATCGATTCCCGCCTGATCACTCGATTCCGTGCTGACGCGGGTGGCCAGGGGTCTTGTTTGAACCGTTCGGTCTGCGTTGTAAAAAAAGCTGCCGAGGCCGCGGCGCCATGCATTGACTTCGACGACGTAGTCCGGCGCCTTTTCGAGTCCGCGAATGACATAGGCCCCATCGGATTGGCTCAGCGCGAATCCGCCCACGCCGAGGCTGTCGGACCAGGCGGTTACCTCCACGCCGGAAAGGCCGGTTCCGTCCTTGGTGACCTGACCGGAGATGGCGGTTCCAACGCCGAGGATAAAATCGATATCCTCGATCGACCCGCCGGAGATATCCACGAGGGTGGCATCGTTTTCCGTCGCCGCGCCGTTGAAATATTGGAACCGGTACTGCCGGGACCGCACCGACACGCGATAGTCCGCGGCCTTCAGCAGTGCCGGGATGGTATAGGTTTCCGTCAATCCGGCGCTGCTCAGGGACACGTCCACTTCCCGTTCGACCCCGATGCCGGCGGAAATGGCCGCCACCCGGACGGTATCGCCCGCCGAGGCGGTCTCGGGGAAGGTGATGGCCCCGGAAATGGTGACCAGATTATTCAGAGAGGGCAGCGTGAAATCGATGTTGGGGGCATCGTCAACCGACAAATCCACTTCATCGGGCGGCATCCATCCCAGTTTGTCTTCATACACGAGCCGGGGGTAGTCCGGGGAGATGAGTTCCACCACGTAGTCGTCGGCCGGGATCAGGCTGGTGATCTGGTAGGGGACCGTCGGTTCGCCCGTGCCGGTGATTTCCACCCCGTTGCCCGATCGTACGCTTTCGGACCAGGCGTTCACAAAGACGGTGCGGTCCGCCGCCAGATTGGCGATTCCGCCCGAGAGGGTCCGTCCCGAAGCCTGGGACAGGGCAAAATCGACGCCGGAAACATCCTCTGCTCCCACTGAAACGGTTTTCGTCTGCATGGCAAATTGAGCCAGTTCCGGGGGGGGATAAATGGTGACGGTGTAGTCGGCGGCAGCAAGGGATGTTCCCGGGCGCAGCCCGGTAATCGTGTAGTTGGCGCCATCGACTATCGCCCCTTTGGTGATGGCTTCTCCCCATCCGTAATCGATTTCTCCAACGTCAGGATTGGTCTCAAAGGCCGTGGCCTCCACCCGGATGCCCTTGATGGGCTGGCCATTGAAGGTGACGGCTCCCGACAGGCTGACGCCGGGAGGCAGCACCATGTCCCGGGTACCGGTGGATGAGGGCGGGACAGGGGTCGCCAGCTGGCGTGAATAGACGATCCCGTCCGGCCGGGTGGAGTTGTAGTGGACCACCGGCCGACCGGGACGGTACACCGTCACCACATAGGTGATATCGGGATCCAGCCCCAGGATTTCATAGGTCCCGTCCGATCGGGTTTCCGTTCCGTTGCCGGTCCCGTCGGTTTCCGAAAACGCCTCGACACTGACACCGGCCGGCGCCGGCGTCGTACCGTCGTCCAGATAGAGGGTTCCCCGGATAATCTCTCCTTTTGACAGGGTGAAATCGACGACGGCGGTTCCCTGGGTCAGGTCCAGCGGATCGGCGTCCGTTTCCATGGGGTTTCCATCGAACCACTGGGGTCTGTATTCGGGGTGTCGGACGGAAACGATGTAATCGTTTTCCGGGGGAAGGGCGCTCAGGAAATAGGTGCCCTCCCCATCCGTCGGGGTTTCTTGGTAAAACCTCGCAGCGGATGAAAAAACGCCCACTATGGCGCCCACCACCGGCTGAAGGTTCTCCTCGGTCACCCGCCCGGACAGGGTGCTGCCGGTTTCCAGGAAAAAATCGATGTCGGTTCTGCCGGTCGGGACCGGGTCGGCATTGTCGGGCGTGGGAACGCCGCTATAAAATTGATCGACGAACTGGTCGTTTTGAATGCCGACGATATAGTGATCAGCGGAGCTGGCGGGGGGTGTCAGGCCCCAGATGGTATAGTTGCCCTGGGTATCGGTCACGGCCTCGCCGCCGATCTGGAGTCCCTCGGACCAGGCATTGACGCGGATATCGGGAATCCCCTCCGTCCCGTCCTTGTTGAACACCGTCCCGGAAATGGATTCGCCGCTCTCCAGATCGATATGGATATCGATGTTGGTCAGCAGGGTGCTTTCGGTCACCGTCAACGGCGTGGCCTGCTCGTAAACGATCACGCTGCGGTTGGCGTCGAAGTAGTAAAAATCGTAATCGACCCCTCCAAGGTTATGGTAGGCGCTGATCCGGTAATCATCCGCAGGTTTCAAACCGGACACCGTGTATTCGCCGCTCGCGTTGGTGGTGGTGCTTTTGGAAAAATCCAGGCTCTCCGAGTAGATAAAAACGCTCTGATCCCCTAATGGATTCCCGCTGCTGTCGAAAACCACCCCCTGGACCGAATTGTCAGGGGCGCTGGTCAATAGAAAATCGATGAATTCCAGATCGGTTTCAATGGTGGAAACGCGCGTCGCCGTGTCGTACGTCGGTTGATTGTTGTAAAATTCGCCGAAGTAAAGGGTCTGGGCATTGGGCGGTTCGGCCTTCACGACCAGGGATTCAAGCGCCGGAACGCCGCAGACCGTGTAGGTCCCATCGGTGCGGGTCGAGGCCCATCCACTGAAATCGACATCTTCGGCCCATACGGAAATGTCAAAGCCGGAAAGCGGTAAATCCGTTTCCGATAAAACCGTTCCGCGGACCTGACGCGGCTGGGTCTCATCGATGATGATATCGATATTGGTATAATTCGTGAGGGCGTCCACGGAAAGCGGCGTGGCCTGAAGATAGTAGATGGCGCTGGAGATCGGCGCGTCCACGCCGATGGTTTTGTCCGGAGGGAGGGCGTAGAAAAAATCGCCATCGCACCCATTCAGGTTTTGGACCCATACGGAGACCTGGTAATCGTTCGCCGATGGCAAATTTTGGAAACTGTAGGCACCATTTGCGTCGACATTGACGGTATCGGAATAATCGATCTCCCAGGATTCAATGAAGACCTGCAAGTTCTGGGCACCGAAAGTCTGGATCGGGGTGAGGGACGCATCCCGCACCTTGCCGGTGATCGTCTGCCCATGGGCCGCGCCCGCGATCATGAGGAGGCTCAATCCGATAAAACCCCATTTTTTGAAACCATCAACCCTTTTTTTCATAACTCCCTCCTTGCGACGCCCGGGTTTCGAGACCGACGGCCGCTGTCCATCTTAATCGTATTTTTCGGCATCCTCCGGACGGCTCAGCTTGGGATTGTTCCAGTGCCGCCGGCGGTCCCGTTTTGTTTTTTTGTCCAGATTATTCCGGACGGCCTCCGTCAGATCCACCCCGGTCTGGTTGGCCAGGCAGCAGAGCACAAAGAGCACGTCCGCCATCTCATCGCCGAGATCGGCCCCGGCGCTTTTGGCGCTCTGATCGCCGTATCGGCGGGCCATGATCCGGGCCACTTCGCCCACCTCCTCCATGAGAACCGCCGTGTTGGTCAGTTCCGAGAAATAACGGACCCCATGAATCCGAATCCAGTCGTCCACTTGTTTCTGATAGTCTGAGAAGGTCAGGTCGCCCATGATTTGTCCGTTGATGTTGTCCGGCGGGCCGTGGTAGATTGGGTCGCGGGTGAGATGGTATTGGCACGCCTTTTTTATCTATACCCTTGACCGGTTTTGATGTCAAAAAGTTAAGCACCAATCCGTATTCATGCGAGCATTTATAAAGGTACACCCTTATTTTTTCGCCGTCGCCATTCCCGGCATGGCGCTGCTCCTTCCGTTTCTGTTGTTTCTGTCACTGGATGGCCGGTTTCCCCTGATCCTGCCCCTTGACGATGCCGATTTCGCCGTGACAGTGACCGCTGCAGACGGGACGCCCCTTCGGTCCTTCCCGGACAGCCGGGGGGTGTGGCGGTATCCGGTGTCGCCGGCGGATGTCTCTCCGCTGTACCTGACGGCCTTGATCAACTACGAAGACCGCTTTTTCTACCGCCATCCGGGGGTCAATCCCGTCTCGCTGTTGCGGGCCTTTTTTCAATACGCCCGGACCGGCGAGCCCAGGACCGGCGGATCGACCCTCTCCATGCAGGTGGCCCGAATTTTTTTCCCACACGACCGGACGATCCCCGGAAAATGCTATCAGATCTTCAAGGCGCTCCAGCTGGAATATCATTTCACCAAAGACGAGATCCTCACGTTCTATCTCAACTATGCTCCTTTTGGCGGGCCCATCGAAGGGATTCAGGCCGCCGCCTATGCGTACCTGGACAAGCCCGCTAAGGAACTGAGCCACGCCGAGGCGGCCCTTCTGGCGGTGCTCCCCCAGGCCCCCACACGGTTGCGGCCGGACCGGCATCCCGTCCGGGCGGCGCGGGCCCGGGACAAGGTACTGGACCGGATGGCCAAATTCGGGGTCTGGGGCGCCGAAACCGTGACCGGGGCCAAACGGGAAACGGTGCAGCGACGGTTCGATCATCATCCCCTCCAGGCCCCGTTGCTGGCCCGCCGCCTGAAACCCCGGGGGATACCTGGAAAGGCGGTGACCACCCTCATCGATCCCCATCTCCAGCGGACGGTCGCCGACCGGGTCCGCCATTTCATCGCCACGACACCGGCCCGGACTTCGGCGGCCGCCCTGGTGGTGGAACACCGGGAACTGGCGGTACGGGCCTATGTGGGCTCGGCGGATTTCCTCGACAACGACCGGTTCGGCCATGTGGACATGGTCCGGGCCCACCGGTCCCCGGGCTCCACCCTCAAACCTTTTCTGTACGCCTTCGCCATGGAAGAAGGCCTCATCCATTCCGAAAGCCTCCTGATGGACGCCCCCTTCACCTTCGGCGGGTACCGGCCGGCCAATTTTACCCGTCATTTCTCCGGACCGGTAGGCGCCGCCGAGGCCCTCCGGCGGTCCCTCAACGTCCCGGCGGTGGACCTCCTGGACCGCCTGGGGCCCCGGTTTTTCGATACCCGGCTCCGGCAGGGGGGACTCCATCTACAGTTCCCGTCTCATGCCGGGCCCAATCTTTCCATGATCCTGGGCGGGGTGGGGACCTCCCTGGAAGATCTCGTCGCCGCCTACACGGCACTGGGACGGGCCGGCCTGTCGGGAAGGCTTCGCTTCACTCCGGGCGATCCCCTGTCGGAACGGCGGATGATGGCCGCCGGGGCCGCGTTCATCATCCGGCGCATCCTCCAGGACCACCGCCGGCCCGATCTTCCCGCCGGCCAGCTGCATCTGGCCCGGTCCCGCCGGGTGGCCTGGAAGACCGGCACCTCCTACGGGTTCCGGGACGCCTGGACCGTCGGTGTCACCGACCGATATACGGTGGGGGTCTGGGTGGGGCGGCCCGACGGCACCCCCTCCCCCGGTCAGTACGGCCGGGCCACGGCCGCCCCTCTCCTGTTTGCCATCGTCGACAGCCTGCCCCGCCGGTACAGCCCGCTGAAGACGGTTCCCGACACTGTCGACCGGGCCGAGATCTGCTGGCCTCTGGGACAGCCGCCGGAGGGGAAAACCGATCCCCACTGCCACCTGCGGCGCACCGCCTGGATCCTCAACGGGGTCATCCCACCGACCCTGCCGGACCGGAACGACCGCCACTGGCAGGCCAACCCCATGACGGTACTCCTCAACCCCGCCACCGGCCTCCGGGTCGAAGCCGACTGCCCCGTCCCCGACCCGGTGGAGCGGACCATCGCCCGATGGCCCAGCGGCGCCGGGCCCTGGCTGAAACCCCATCTGCGACGGGCTTCCCGGATCCCGCGGCTGGATCCCGTCTGTCGGAAACCGGTGGCCGACGCCGCCGAAACGGTGCGGATCATGGGGATCGAACCCGATACCGTGCTCCGCCCCCCGGGGGTCCGGACCCGGCTGCCCGCGCTCACCCTCCAGGCCCAGGGCGGCCGGGGGGGCCATTATTGGCTGCTGAATGGCGATCTGATCGCCAAAACCGAAGTGGGAGAACCCAGCGTCTACCAGTTCGAACGCCCGGGCCGGTTTGTGTTGACGGTGATGGATATGGCGGGGAATTACGACAGCGTAGCGGTGATGGTGTTGGGGAGTTAGTCGGGCTCTGAATCGTAGAGATCAAAGACCGGATCGGTATACAGCTTTCAAGTTCGCCGATGGTAATCTTGATGACGATCTTCCAGAATGAAAGGACTGCCGCTCATTCCAGCAGCATGAGGAAAACGTGCCATGACCCACGAAAACGCCAAATTCGAAAAAGTCACCCAGTCCGATACCGCCCTATACGGCCCCCGAAAGATCCTGTTGTGCGGGTTCGGGGCCGGGGCCCAGGAAAAATTCAAGAAGGTGCTGGAGTTTGCCGGTCTGTCGGAGGTCCCGAAAGTGTGGGCCGCACCGGATCATGCCGAAACCCGGTTGTCGGGGTTGATGGCGATGCCGGACGGGACGGGCGAGGGGGTCGGTTCATCGCTTCCCCGGGCCATCGTGGTCGCCGGCATCACGGAAAAGGAACTCCAGCGTCTCATGATGGTTTGCAAAAAAAGTGGCATGAAGGGCGCGTTGTGGGCGGCCCTGACGCCCACGTCGGAAACGTGGACCCTGTCGCAACTCCTGGACGAGTTGTCGGCCGAACGGCGGGCCATGGGGAAAAAGCGGCGATGAGGTCAAGAGAGTCCGGAAACCGTCCCCAGGGGGATCCCGTCGATAAATTCGGCAGCCTCCAGCCGCCCAAGGGGCTGTAGGGCTCCTTCCGGGGGCTGGATGGTGATCCGTTCCGCCGGTGCGGAGGTTTCCTTTTCCATCGCCCACGCAACGACCCTTTCAAGGGCTGCCGTTCGCTGGGCCGCCTCTGTTGAATCGGCAGCCGCGAGCGCGCCATGGGGGACGGCATAGATCAATGCCGTGACCCGAACCGCGTCCGTCCCCTGCGGGTCGATCCGCCGGCGGGTTTCCCGGTCCATTCGCTCGGGGCGGACGCCGAATTCTTTTCGCAGCAGGTCGAACAGCTCCCGGGCCGTCTCGTCGCCGTCAGGTCCTTCGATGTGGAACCGTATGGGGGTGTCTGGCATGCCAGGATCCTCCTGTATCGGGGGGGTTTTTACCGTATATCCGGTAAAATAAGCCGAAGTCGACGGGATGTCAAACGCCGGTGGCCGGGATTGCGGGCGACTGGAGGATTTCTCCCTTGTCCTGAAGCACGCCCTGTTATATGGTGACCGGAGTCCCGGACTCAGATACCGCAGATTCTTTCCAACCATCCGACAGGATCCTCTGCCATGGTTCGTTACCGCAGAAAACACCGTGTCATCCGATCCCTTCAACTGAAAGTCATCCTGTCGCTTCTCGCCGGTGTGGTCCTCTCCATGGGGGCCATGGCGGCGGTTCAGTACCATTTCGAGAAAAAGCGGGAACTGGATCACCTCTCCGCGACCGCGGAGCGAATCGCCAATCGCCTCGCCGGCAGCCTGGCCTATCCCCTCTGGTATCTCGACCGCCCGGCGATTCTCGACGCCATCCGCCGGGAACTGGACCACCCCGACATCGCCGCCGTCCACCTGGAATCGGAAGAAGCGACCGGCTGGTTTCTTTCCGGAGAAACGCCCTTCCCGGGTGACCGATCAACTGGTGTCACATCGCCCGTTCCCAACGCGCATCCCCCTCATCCGCCCTTTCTCCAGTTGACCCGGACCGCCAGGAGGGAAGGGCGGGCCTTGGGCGAGATCGAACTCCATGTCACCGACGCACGCCTGAAACAGCGTCTCAGCCGGCTGCTGCACCGGCTCGCCCTCCAGACCATCGCGCTGTCCGTCCTCATTGTGGGGGTCATGTTCCTCCTCCTCCGGAAAACCGTTCTGATCCCAATACGGGGGTTGAGCGATGCCGCGAAAAGAACCATCGCCGGCGAAGCCGACCTGGCGGCCCCCGTCCATTCAGCGGATGAAATCGGGCAACTGGGAATGGCCTTCAACGCCATGCTGGCGGAAATCCGGGAACAACTCGCCGCCCTGGAGGCGTCGGAGCGGCGGTATCGCCTACTCTTCGACCTGGCGCCGGTGGGCATCTGCGTCTTCCAGGAACACAGCCGCGTCCTTCACTTGAACCGCGCCATGATGGGGATGCTCGCCGCACATGACAAAACGGCGGCAAACGACTGTTCCATCGTCAACGCTTTCGTGGATCACGGGCTTTACGGGCATCTTCTCGAAGAACTGAAGCGGGAAGGGGTCGTTCAGGAAATCGAAGCCGAACTCCTGCGCAAAGACGGCCGCATCTTCGACGCCCTCATCGATGTGGTGGCCATCGGGGATGACCGACCCATAACGGGTCTGGCCATCTGCCGCGATATCACCGCCGCCAAAAAAGCGGAGCAGGCCCTGAAGGAGAGCGAGGCGCGGTTCAAAACCCTTTTCGAATACGCCCCGGATGCCTTCTATCTCAACGACATCGAGGGTCGGTTCCTCGACGGAAACCGGGCCGCCGAGACGTTGATCGGATATCCCAAAGCGGACCTCATCGGAAAAAGCATGCTGGAGCTGAGCATCGTGCCGCCGGAAAAGGCAGCGCATGCCGCGGCACTTCTGGCCCGTTCCGCTGCCGGAGAACCGACCGGGCCGGATGAACTCGCCCTCATCTCCCGGGACGGCCGGCGCGTGGCGGTGGAGGTCATGAGCCTGCCCATCGAAATGGACGGACGGCCCGTTGTCATGGGCATTGCCCGGGACATCACCGAACGAAAAGCGGCGGAAGACCAGCAGCGGCGGTTGGAAACGCAGCTCCGGCATGCCCAGAAAATGGAGGCCATGGGCACCATGGCCGGCGGCATCGCCCACGATTTCAACAATATCCTCGCGGTCATCGTCGGGTATACCGACCTGGCCATACAAATGGTGCCCGGCGATATCGATCTGCGGGACATGCTGCAACAGATCGCCAATGCCGGTGCACGGGCCCGGGATCTGGTGGAGCAGATCCTGACCTTCAGCCGCCAGAGTTCAGCTGAAATCGAGCCGGTCATGATCAACCCTTTGGCCAAGGAAGCGGTCAAAATGCTGCGTTCCATCCTGCCCGCCAATATCCACATCACCGCGGACATCGGCAAGGAACCCCTGACAGCGTTGGCGGCCCCTACCCACATCCAGCAGATCATCGTCAATCTGGCCACCAACGCGGCCCACGCCATGACGGATGAGGGCGGGGAATTGACCATCCGCCTCGGCCGGGAAACTTCCGAATCGGCCGGCGAAGATCCCGGCCGACTGATGCTGACGGTATCGGACACCGGCTGCGGCATCCCCGACGCGATCCTCGACCGGATCTTTGAGCCCTATTTCACCACCAAGGAAACCGGAAAAGGGACCGGTCTCGGCCTGGCCATGGTCCACAGCATCGTGGACCTTTACAAGGGCACGGTACGCGTGGAGAGCCGACCCGGCAAGTCAACGACCTTCTTTGTCCATCTGCCCCTCATGGCGAAGAACCCGTCCCCCCAAACCTTGCCCGACCGGGAGCGGCCTCAGCCCGGATCGGGGGAGATCCTGCTGGTAGATGATGAACCCCAGGTCCTCCAGATGACGACCCTGTGGCTGAATCGGCTCGGGTACGCGGTCGTGGACTGCGAATGCGCGCTGGATGCAACCGCGGCCGTCGAAGCGTCCCCGGACCGGTTCGACGCGGTCATCACCGACATGACCATGCCCGACCTGACCGGCGACCGGCTGGCCGGCCGCATCCGGCAGATCCGGCCCGATCTGCCCATCATCCTCTGTACCGGATTCAGCGAAAAGGTGGCGGACAAGGATCCCGAGGCCCTGGGCGTGGACGCCGTCCTGATGAAGCCCGTGGACATTGCGGAGATGGCCCGGCTGCTGCGGCGCCTCCTGGATGGCCCCCCGACGGATGCGGACGGCGAATCTTAAGGGGTGACCGGATTGCGCGACCCTGCCGGAGCACATATTTGTATCCCCTATTGAAAAAATATGCCATATCGCGTAAGTAACCGCACTTTTAAGGAGGTTTGACGATGCGGCGTTTTTGGATTTTGGCCACGATTTCGGCTCTGACAGTGGCGGCGGGCGTCCTGTGGGTGCTCCAGGCGCCCGAAACCCCGCCTTTTTCTCCCCCGACGACGGAAAGCGCTGAAGACGGCCGCCGGCCCGCCGGCGAACGGCCCGGCCACAGGGCTGATGACGCCGTCCGGATCGCGGTCATCGCGCCCCTGAGCGGCTTGCCCGCCGGCATCCAGAGCGCGCTGCCGGATGTCGTCCGGTTTTTTACGGATCGGGTCAACGCCGAAGGGGGACTGCTGGGGCGCCCGGTGGATCTCACGATCCTGGACAATGCCAACACGGCCCTGGGGGCCCGGACGGCCGCCGAAAAAGCCGCTGAGCTGGAGGTCGCCGCGGTCATCGGGGGGCAGCGGAGTTCCAATGCCCTGACCATGGCGGGTGCCCTTCAGGCCGCCGCCATTCCCATGATCGCCGTGGGGGCGAGCCACCCCGATATCACCCGGGCCGGTGACTCCATCTTCCGCATCAATTACACCGACACTTTCCAGGGGGCCGCGCTGGCCCGATTCGCCCGGGACGATCTAAAAGCGGCGTCGGCCGCCCTCATGGTCAATATCGGCAACAGCTACAGCCCCTATCTGGCCGACGTGTTCGCCGAGCAGTTTCAACAACTGGGGGGATCGGTTCTGACGCGGCAGGACTATCTGCCGGATGCCGAGACCTTCGACCGCGCGGCGGCATCCCTTTACGCGGCCGGTCCGGACGTGGTCTTTCTGCCCGGCTACCAGGAGGACAGCGCCCGCATTATCGCGGCGGCCCGCCGGGCGGGCGTCGAATCGGTCTTTATCGGCGCCGACGGCTGGGACGCCAGCATCCCCCGTGCGGTGGGCGCGGCGGCGGAGGGGGCCTGCTTTTCCGCCCACTGGCACCCGGACGCCGATATGGGGGGCGGGCTCCCGGATGCCGTGGCGGCCCTGGCGGCGCACAAGAAAGCGCCCATCGGCGATGTGGAGATGCTGGCCGTCGACGCGGTGCATCTTCTTTTCGACGCCATCCGGCGCGCGGGCCGGGCCGACCCCGCGGCCATCCGCGACGCCCTGGCCCGAACGGAGGGATTTGCCGGCGCCTGCGGGCCCTACCGATTCGACCGGAACGGCGATCCGGAAAAACCCCTGGCCATCCTCCGATTCAGGGGGGAGCGGTCCACCTTCCTCACGACGATGCGGCCCGAAACGGTCTGTTTCGGCCTTGTCTTCGCCCGGACCGGAGACGCCGCACCGGCGGTCCGGACGATGTTCGAAGCATCCCGGCTCGCGGCCGACGAAATCAACCTCAAGGGCGGGGTGCTGGCCCGGCGGATCGAGCTGATGGGATACGACAACGAGAGCACTGCCCTGGGCTCGCGGCGGGCCGCCGAGGCGGCGGTTCAGGACGGCGTCTGCGCGGTCGCCGGGGCCGCCTGGAGTTCCCACTCCTCGGCCATGGCCCCGATCCTGGAAGCGGCCGGCCTCCCCATGGTGACGCCCGCCTCCACCAACCCGTCCATCACCCGGGACCGGCCCCATGTGTTCCGCACCTGCTACACAGACCGCCTCCAGGGGGAGGCCATGGCCCGGTTCGCCCTGTCTGTGCTCGATGCGGAAACCGCGGCGGTCATGACCCACGTCGACAACCCGTATTCCCTGGATCTGGCCCGGTTTTTCATCCGGCGGTTCCAGCAGGACGGCCGGATCGTCGCCGAGGCGGACTACCTCCAGAGCGACAACGATTTCCGGCCTCACCTGTCGGATATACAGCGGGTCTCGCCGGATGTCGTCTGTATTCCCGGATATTCCCGGGATGCGGCTTTCATCCTCCGCCAGGCGCGATCCATGGGCATCGGGAGCGTCTTTATCGGCGGGGACGGATGGGACGACCTGATGTACGCGTATGCTGGAGATGTCCTCGCGGGAAGCTATTTCGCAGACCACTGGCATGCGGACCTGCCCGATCCGCGCAGCCGGGACTTCGTGGCCCGCTACAGGGCCGAACACGCGCAGTGCCCCAGCAGCCTGGCGGCGTTGAGCTACGACACGGTCCACCTTCTGGCGGATGCCGTCCGCCGGGCCGGGTCCGCGGCGCCGGAAGCCATCCGCAATGCCCTGGCCGAGACCCGAGATTTCAAAGGCATTACGGGCACAATCACCTTTGACGACAACGGCGACCCGGAAAAGCCGGTCGTGATGATCCGGTTCGGTCCGGACGCCACCGTTTTCGATCGGTTCATGTAGCCCGTACCCATGCAAACCTCCCTGAAAAAACGGATCGTCACCGCCATTCTCATCACCTTTGCCGCCGTGGCTCTCATCTTCGGCGTCGTCTTTCTGGGACTTCTCCAGGCCCATGCGGACGCCCTGACCGCCAAAAGCCAAACGCTTCTGGAGATGATGCTGAAGCGAGAGGAGATGCCGCTGGCCAATGAAATCTTCGAGGGGCGTATGCGGGCGATCCGCCTGCGGATCCGGGACATCCTTGCCCTGGACAGCATGCTGTCGGTGACGGTCTACGACCGGGGCGGCGACCCCCTGGGCCATTTGGACCGTTTCGGGGGCGCGGCGCCCGCGCTGACGGCCGCCCCTCCCGATAGAGAGACCCGGACGCGTCCGGAGACATGGCGCGGGCTCCGGTCCCTGGCCTTCGAGGCCCCCATATCGGCCATGGGCGGTCCCGTCGGCTTTATCCGCATTCAGTATTCCCTGGCCGAAGCCGAACGGTATAAACGGATGTCGCTCGCGGCGCTGGCGATTCTGCTGATGATCACGCTTCTCGTGATGCTCTTCATCCTCAATCGACTGCTGACCATCGGCGTGCGTCGCCCCATCGACCGGCTCCGGTCGGCCATGAACCGGATCGAAGCCAGGGGACCCGGCGAAGTTGTGGATCCCGACCATGATGATGAGATCGGCGACCTCGCCCGGAGTTTCAACGCCATGAGCGTTCAGCTGGCCGATCTGCTGGAAAAGCGCCGGGTCGAGGTCCAGGAACGGAGACGGGCCCAGGAGATGCTCGACTCTATCATCCGGACCCTTCCCGACATCCTCTACCGGCTCGATCCCGACGGAAAGATCACCTTCATCAACGACGCTGTCCGTCGGTACGGATACCGTCCCGACGAGTTGATCGGAACCGACATCGCCGATATCGTCCATCCCGCCGACCGGGAGGCGGTGGAACAGGGGCTCAAGGAACGACGCAGCGGTCATCTCAAAACCCGCCATCTGACGCTGCGACTGATGCACAAAGACCTCCGCGGCGGAAACCGGTCCCACGGCGCCCACATCGCCAGGCCCAGCATCATGCTGGTGGACGCCGAAGGTCTCTACGGGAACCGGGCGCCATTTCCCGAAAGCTTTATCGGAACCCAAGGCATCGCCCGGGACATCACCCGGATGAAAGACCTGGAGAACCGGCTTCGACAATCCCAGAAGATGGAGGCCATCGGTTCCCTGGCCGGCGGCATCGCCCACGATTTCAACAATATCCTGGGCGGTATCGTCGGGTATGCGGATTTGGCCCTGAGACACCTGCAAAACGGGGCCGATCCGGGCCAGCTGAGAACCTGCATGGAAGGGGTGATCTCATCGAGCAGCAGGGCCGCCGATCTGGTTCGACAGATCCTCCAGTTCGCCCGGCGCGGGGAAACGGCATTTGCGCCCATCGACATCGGACCGGTACTGAAAGAGACCCTGAAACTGGTCGCCGTCACCTTCCCCAACCACATTGATATCGACGTTTCCCC
This sequence comes from uncultured Desulfobacteraceae bacterium, assembly GCA_964409085.1. GTDB lineage: Bacteria > Desulfobacterota > Desulfobacteria > Desulfobacterales > JAABSP01 > JAABTD01. The sequence continues at coordinate 25,137 of CAYPCE010000022.1, forward strand.
GCCGACCGATGTCTACACCATCCTGGGGGATCCCACTCAGATTCATCAGATCCTGATGAACCTGTGCACCAATGCCTACCATGCCATGCGGGAATCCGGCGGCACCCTTTCCATTTCCATGGAGGCGGTAGAACTGCCGGAGGAGCGGCGATTCTTTTCCGCGGCCATCCCGCCCGGCCGCTATGTCCGGATCCGGATCGCCGACACCGGCGCCGGCATTTCCCGGGAAATCAAGGAACGGATCTTCGAACCCTATTTCACCACCAAAAAAATGGGCGAAGGGACCGGGCTGGGCCTGTCCGTCACCCTGGGCATCGTCGAAAACCACGGTGGTGCCATCGACGTGGAAAGCACGCCCGGCCGCGGGACCGTTTTCACGGTGTTTCTGCCGTTGACCGAACCGGTGACCCCGCCGGTAAAGAGAAGACCGCGACAGCTTCCCCAGGGCGAAGGGGAGCGGATTCTGCTGGTGGATGATGACCGGCTCTTACTCGACGCCATCTGTAAAAACCTCGCATCCCTCGGGTACAGCGTACAGGCCCACCACAGCAGCAGGGAGGCCCTGGCCGTGCTGGAAGGGGATGTGTCGGCATTCGATCTGCTCATCACCGACCAGACCATGCCCGGCATCACCGGGGTGCAGCTGGTCGGAAAAGCCCGGCGGCTGCGGCCCGACCTGCCGGTCCTCCTTTGCACCGGATACAGCGAAGCCGTCACCGAAGAGACCGCGGCGAGTCTCGGCATCTCCGAATACCTCAAAAAGCCTGTCAGCGGGGAAGATCTCGCCGTCGCCGTCCGCCGCGCGTTGACCAAACGGCAAGATAATCTGCCGGACTGAATGCGCCATTTCTTGTGTTATGTAGGTAGTTCAGATGGTTACATAATCCCAGCAAATGAAATCAGCAGGAGGTCAAGAGGGAATACCGCCCGAAGAAGCGGAAAGACATGAGGGGGGCAGGGGCGTTAAAGGGCGCGGCCGGTCACATCCGGGTCGGGATGAGGCGCCGCCGCATCCCGGCCCGGACATCAAAAGAAACGCCTAATTCTTCTCGCCGGAAAAAAAACCGGCTTTGAAATATTCCCGGTTCATCCGGGCGATGTTGACGATGGAGATCTCCTTGGGGCA